>DASZWS010000181.1:0-28807 GCA_035546515.1 Vitreimonas sp.
GCTCGGTGTAAACTACAGTATGGGTTTGCCGGTTATTGACGTGTCCGAGCCATCGCGTGCGGCGAGCGCCATTGGCGCGGCGTGTCGCGAGGCGGGCTTTTTCTATGCGTCGCAACACGGCGTGCGCGCTGAAACCTTGCAGCGCGTAGATGCCGCCGCGCGGGCGTTTTTCGCGCTACCGGAAGCGGAGAAGATGCAGATCGCCATGGCGCACGGCGGGGGCGCGTGGCGCGGCTATTTTCCCGTGGGCGGTGAGCTCACCTCCGGCAAACCCGATCGCAAGCAGGGCCTGTATTTTGGCGAGGAGCTGGGCGGCGATGACCCGCGCGTCGCCGCAGGCCTGCCGTTGCACGGCGCGAATCTGTTTCCAGCGAGCCCCGCCGATCTGAAGCCCGCGGTACTGCAATTGATGGCGGAGTACACCGCGGCGGCGCACGCGATCATGGAAGGCGTGGCGCAGAGCCTCGGGCTAGATGCGCAATATTTTCGCCGCACCTACACAGGCCGCCCAACGCTGCTGTTTCGGATTTTCGAGTATCCGGCCGCGCCCGATGGCGATGACGGCTGGGGTGTGGGCGAGCATACCGACTACGGCCTGCTCACGCTGCTTGCGCAGGACGACAATGGCGGGCTGCAGGTGAAGACGTCGCGCGGCTGGATCGAAGCGCCGCCGATCCCGGGCACGCTCGTCTGCAACATCGGCGATATGCTCGATCGGCTGACGGGCGGCGTCTATCGTTCGACGCCGCACCGCGTGCGCAATGTCAGCGGCAAGTCGCGGCTGTCGTTCCCGTTCTTCTTCGATCCGGCGTTCGACGCCGAGATCGTGCCGTTGCCGTCGCACGCCGCGCTCAGCCGTGACGACAGCGCCGAGCGCTGGGACCAGGCCAACGTGCATGCGCTGACCGGGAGCTACGGCGACTACTTGCTGAGCAAGGTGTCGAAGGTGTTTCCGGAGTTGGTGCGCGGCGTCTAAGCGGCCGGCATCATCTCGACGAGCGCGCCGCCCACAGACATGGCGATCTGCGGGAAGGCGACGCTGAGTGACGGATCCACGCCTTCATAAAGCGTGCTCATCGGCGACAGCGGCGCGATGCGCAGTTGTACGCCGGTGTTCGGCGGCGCCACGGCGCGCACCATGTCGGTCAGGAACGGCAGGTGTGAGCCGCCGCCCGCTAGCACGATGTCCACCACTGGCGCGCGCACCATCTGTGCGCGGTGCATCACCACACGCAGGCTTTGTGCGATGATCGAGGCGAGCGCGCGCTGATATTCGCGGAACTGCGGATCGTCCATGAATTCTTGGATGCGGATGGTCGAACCGATCCAGCCGCCCTTGAGCATGACCCGGCCGCTGGCGAACAATTCCTTCTTCATCTCGCGGGCCAAAAGTTTGGTCGTGCGCAGCAGACGCATCTCTTCTTCGCGATTGCGTTCGCCGCTGCGCTTGCGCCAGTAGAGCTCGATGAGGATGCGGTCGATCTCGTCGCCGGCGAGGCCGCTGCACTGGCGCGCCTCTTTGATCTCCGAAAGCGACGGTGGATCGACGCTCTCGTCCCACTCGAATGCGGCGATGTCGGTGGTGCCGGCGCCCATGTCGAACACCATGACGAAGCGCGTGGGCTCGTTGGAAAACGCCATGCTGGCCGCTGCGGCCGCGTGCGGCTCGAAGATGCCGGTCTCAAGGTGGCCGTCGCCCGGCTGGGCTATGGCCTTGTCGAGCGCGTCGCGACACTGGGCGATGGAGACACCCTCGCGCGCCAACAGCAGGCGGCCGATGCGCTTGGAGATGGCGTCTGCCTCGTTGAAGATGCCTTCGAAGATGTGATCGGCGCCACTGCCGGCGCGCCACACCGGGCTCGTGTAGCGGCGCTGCACGTCGGCGACGCCTTGCGGCATGTTGGGCGCGGACGCGAGCGCAGCGCGAATGAGCTGATCGAGATAGGCGAGATAAAGCACCAGTGCGTCGCGCAGGCGGAACGTGCCGGTCGGATCGATCGACGGCGGCAAGCGCGTCATCAGCGCTTCCTTCACGTCGCGCGCGCCGAGCACGGTCTTGAACGACAAGAGCGGATCGCGGCTTTGCGCGGCGCCGCGGCGCGCGTACTCGAACGCGGCAGGCCCAAAGAACAGCCGCCCGTTGTCGACGAACATGATCGACGGCACCAACAGGGGATGGTCAGCGCCGGCGACCGCGCCGATCGCTATCGGTCTCACGCCAACTTCCAGCGGCAGCATCGGATCGAGGCACACGCTCGCTTTGGAGAGCGCGGTGCCGAAATCGATGCAAATCCGCGCCCGGGAGAAATTCCGGTCGGGCTCGCCGTCCGCCATGGATCAACCCTCGCCTGCCTGTCCGCGCCGCAGCATGACCTAGCCTAGTTGGAACACCAGTGCATCGGTCCTTTTATCCACACTCGGGCCCGCCCCGGACGTACGGTTAGGGCTGCAAAGCTGTGCATAAGGGGATTCGCAAGGCTTGTTGCAGGGGCGATGTGTTTTTTGTCACCCGGGACGGGGCACGCGCAGGGTGGCGCGCAGGCCGCCCAGGGGGCTCGGTGAAAGGGCGATATCGCCGCCGTGGCTGCGGGCGACGTCGCGCGCAATGGCCAGTCCGAGGCCCACACCCTTTTGATTTCGTGAGCGAGTTTCGTCCAAACGGGAGAAGGGGCGGAAGGCTTCTTCGTAAAGCTCCGGAGGGATGCCCGGGCCGTTGTCGTCGACAGCGACCATGACCGCATCCGGCGCGCCAGAGACGGAAACCTTCACCTGGTCGCCGTGGGCCGCGGCGTTGTCGATGAGGTTGGCGAGGCAGCGCTTGAGCCCGCGGGCGCGCCCCGGGGTCGTGACGTCGCCCTCGGCCTGCACCTCGACTTTTGCGCCGGTGCGCTCGGTTTCGGTGGCGATCTCACGCGCAAGTTGGCCGATATCGACTTCGGTCGGCGCTTCTTCGGCGAGGCCTTTGGCGAAGGCGAGATATTCGTCGAGCGTTTCTTCCATTTCCGAGAGGTCGCGCTTGGCGTCGTCGATCTCAGGTGATGGCGGCATCAGCGCAAGTTGCAGTTTGAGGCGAGTCAGCGGCGTGCGCAGGTCGTGACTGACGCCAGCGAGCAACTGCGCGCGCTGCTCGATCTGCTTTCTGATGCGCTGACGCATATCGAAGAAGGCGTGCGCCGCGCCGCGCACTTCGCGTGCACCGCGCACGCGATAGTGGCCGGCGTCTTCGCCACGACCGAAGCGCTCCATGGCGTCAGCAAGCTGCTCGATCGGGCGCACCTGATTGCGGATGAAGATCACCGAGACGATGATGAGAAACAGCGTCGCGCCGAAGATCCAGGTTACGAACAACGGACCGGAGCGCGCCTGCACGCGGTCGCGAAACGCCTTCAGCTGCAACACGCCTTCGGCGATCGGCACGCGGATTTTCACTTGTGTGCCGGGGCAGGTGGAATCGTACCAGACATGGCGGCCGAGCTGGTCTTCCAGTGCGCGTGTGAGGTAACCGTCGAGCACCGAACCGTAGGCGTTGCAGCGCGGGATTTCGAGCGGCGCGTTGCGCTGCAGCTCGATCTCAAGGCGTAAGGGACGCAGGCCGATGCGTTGTAAATCCGCGAGATTCTGCGGTGTTGGATTGCGCTCATAGAGCTGGATGATGAGCGCAACGTCGGACGCCACGCCTTGGCTCATGCGCTTGGAGGTGGCCTGCCAGTGATCATCGAGAAAGACGAGGGTGATGATAAGTTGCAGCAGCGCGGCCGGCGCGACGATGATGAGCAACGTGCGCCAGTAAAGCCCCTTCGGCATGATGTCGCGAAGGCGGAAGCGAGGAATGGCGTTCATTCAGTCCGCCGCCAGGCGATAGCCAACGCCGCGCACCGTTTGCAGATAGATGGGCGCGCGTGCGTCGGCCTCCACTTTGCGCCTGAGCCGCGTGACTTGCACATCCACTGATCGTTCGAGTCCGGCGCCTGTGCGCTTGGCGAGATCTTCGCGACTGACGACTTCGCCAGGGCGCGCCGCGAGAATGCGTAACAGCGCCACCTCCGCCTCAGTGAGGCGCACCGCTGCGCCTTCGCGCGAAAGTTCGCCACGGGCGCTGTTGAAGGTGAAGGGGCCGAACGTCACCAGCTCCGGCGTCTCGCCGCGACTGGTGGTGGTGCGACGCAGGATGGCGTTGATGCGCAGCGCAAGTTCCGCTGGCTCAAACGGCTTCGGTACGTAATCGTCGGCGCCGATGGAGAGGCCGCGAATGCGATCTTCGGGCATGCCGCGTGCGGTCAACAGTACGATCGGCACGCGCGAGGTCTTGCGGACGCTCTCGGCCAGCGAGAAGCCATCCTCGACCGGCATCATCACGTCGAGGATGAGCAGGTCGAAGTCCATGGAGGCGAGCAGGCTTCGGGCCGAGGCGGCGTCGGGCGCTGCCGACACGCGGGCGCCCGCCTGAGCCAGGTAGCGCTTCAGCAATTCGCGGATGCGGTCGTCGTCGTCGACCAGCAGCAGATGCGGCGGACGATCAAGGGCGTCGAAGGCAAGCTGCGTCATAGGGGTCGCCGAGGTGTAATCGACCTTAAAAGTGGCCGTTTCGGGGTCGATTGTAACCCCTGTTTTTGCACTTGGTTGACAGATTTTGCGCGCACAGGACTATAGCTCTCAAAATCATCCCATCGCGTGGCGACCTCGCGATTTCGGGATCATAGAGGAGGAAGTTCATGGCTGCTCAGCCTTTTCACGATCGCGACGGCTGGGTGTGGATGGATGGCGAATTTGTCGCCCAACGGGACGCCAAAGTCAGCGTGCTCACGCACGCCATGCACTACGCGTCAGCCGTGTTCGAGGGCGAACGCTGCTACGGCGGCGTGATCTTCAAGAGCCGCGAGCACAGCGAGCGCCTGCACAAGTCCGCGCGCATCCTCGGCTTTCAGATTCCGTACTCGGTCGATGAGCTTGAGCAAGCCAAGCGCGACGTGGTGAAGCGCATGGGCTTCAACGATTGCTATATCCGCGTGCTGGCGTGGCGCGGGTCCGAACAGCTCAGCGTGTCGGCGAAGCAGAACACCATTCACGTCGCGGTGGCGGCGTGGGAGTGGGGCGATTACTTCGCCGACAAGATGAAGGGTATCCGGCTGATGGTGGCGCCGTGGCGCCGGCCGGCGCCGGACACAGCGCCAGCAAACTCCAAGGCGGCCGGGCTCTACATGATCTGCACGCTCTCCAAGCATGCGGCCGAAGACGCCGGCTTCAACGACGCCATGATGTTCGATTGGCGCGGACAGATTGCTGAAGCGACCGGCGCCAATATCTTCTTCGTGCGCGATGGCGTGCTGCACACGCCGTATCCGGACTGCTTTCTCAACGGCATCACCCGGCAAACCATTATCGGCCTGGCGAAGCAGCGCGGCATCGAGGTGCAGGAGCGGGCCATTTTTCCGAACGAATTAGCGACGTTCACGGAGGCTTTCCTCACCGGGTCTGCAGCTGAAATCACGCCGATCCGCGAGATTGCCGGGCTCAACTTCAAGCCGGCGGCTATGACCGAGCAATTGATGCACGATTACTCAGGACTTACCCGGCGCAAAAACGCCGTTTAGCGCGATAGCGCCCACCGCTCATCGCCGCTACACGAAAGTTCCCTTTGGTGCTCGACGTGACGCGCGTAGAGGCGCATGCGCGCGAAAACTAGGCAAATTCGGAACCAAGTCAGCGGCGCCTCGTTACCGGTCGGATTAGTTTCCGCCGGAGGCGCGCCAATGACCTTCTACACTTTTGAGCCCGACTACACCGTTGAAGGGCGCCATTACGAACATCCGCTGGTGTCGTGGCCGACAGTTCTTGCCGGTGCGATTGCCGCCGTCGCGATCGGCTTTGCGCTGAATGTGTTCGGCGTTGCACTCGGCGCGTCCGTGTTCAGCCCCTATCAGACGCTCTCGCATCACATGGCGATCGGCGTCGGCGGCGGCCTCTATGTGCTGTTCGCACAATTCGTGGCGTTCGAGATCGCCGGCTACATCGCTTCGCGCAGCGCGCGCTATCCCGATCACTTCGGCGGTGCGTTGAACGGATTTTTGGTGTGGGCTCTCGCTGTTACTTTCGCTGTTGGCCTGGGCATCCTTTCTGGCGCGCTCGCAGCCAGCGGCGCCGACGTCAGCGACAATCTTTCCGACGTCGTCAACAACGCCAGTGACGCGGCGACCAATGCCGCGAGCAGCGGCCAGCTTGAGAATGCCGACGACAGCGCCAAGGCGCTGGCTTCACTGTCGTGGTGGGCCGCTGGCGCGCTGGCCATGGGCTTTGCCGGCGCCATCGCCGGCGGCTGGATCGGTGCGCATCACCCCAAATGGGAGCGCCGTCCGCGCCTCGACGATCGCACCGCTTACAAAATGAGCCCGGAAATTTGAGGAGAGACGCTCGTGGGTGACTTAGGCAAAGGTTGCATTCTCTGGGCGGTTGGCGTGCCGCTGCCCATCATCATTCTGCTCATGATGTTTGGAGTGCTGCACCATTAGAGTCTATTCGCTGTCGGCTTCTGGCAGCATGAAATGGCCATGCATGGCGGCGATCGCGTTGGAGCGTTCAGCCTGCCATGCCTCGGCCTGGACGTTGGCGATGCGCCGTCCGATCTTCACCACGCGCGCGCGAGCATAAGTGTCGACGGCGCGCCCTGTTCGCAAATATTCCACATTGATGTCGATGGTTTTCGGAAATTTGTCGCTCTTCGATGCAATGGCGAGCTGCGTAAGCGCGGTGAGCTCCATCAGCGCGCCCATGACGCCGCCATGCAGTGCAGGCAGCATCGGATTGCCGATCAGGTCCTGCTTGAACGGCAACACCAACGTAAGCTCGTCGCCCTTGAGTTCGGCGCGCACGCCCAGGAATTGCGCGTAAGGCACACGCGCCAGCGCCGCGGTGAGTCGTTCCTGCGTGTTCATGGCTTCGCCTTGGTTGGGCGCGCGGCATTGATCATAAACGCGGCGGCGGCGTGCGCGATCGGGTTGTCCGGCGTGTCCTCGTAAGCAACGGCGCGCACAAAGGCGACGCTTTTGCCGAGTTTGTAGCAGTGCGCTTCAGCGATGACGTCGCGCCCAGGCTGGGCGGGGCGCATGTAGTCGATGCGCAAATCAATGGTCGCCACCGGCGTGGGCGCCTTCATCGCGCTCACGCAAGCGACGCCGCAAACCTGGTCGAGCAAGGTGGTGATAACGCCACCGGCGATCACACCGGTGTCCGGATCGCCAACCAGATCAGCGCGATAGGGCACATGACCCCAAACCTTGGGCGGTTCGATGCGCGTGAGTTCGATCCCCAGCGCGTGCGCCTGCGGGGTGAACTTGGTCATGGTGAGCGCGCGCTGAAGCGTGTTGTCGCCGGTTTGGTAGCCGGGCGGAGGAGGTGGGGCGGTCATGCGAGGACGGTGCTACCAGCCCGCGCCGCAATCTAAAAATTGACGGGCCGTCATTCTTGTGGCTGCTAGGAAGCGGCAGAGGCTGAGTTTCCGGAGCGAACATGAGCGACACCGCGGCGATCGAGCCGGTCGGCAAACGCGAGCGCACGAAAGCTGCGAACCGCGAAGCCATCCTGTTGGCGGCGCGACGGGTGTTTGCGCAGCTCGGCTATGAAGCCTCGACGGTGCGGGACATCATCCGCGGCACAGATCTCGCGAGCGGCACTTTCTACAACTACTTCCGCTCCAAAGAAGAAGTGTTCGAGGCGTTGGCCGATGACGGCGCCGCGCGGTTCAAGCCACAGCTGCAAGCGGCGCGGGCGCGGGCCAGCTCGTTCGAGGATTACCTGGCGACCGCTTACCATGCCTATTTTCAGTTTCTGCTCGATGAGAATGGCGGCGAGGGCAAGCCCATCGACGAACGGCAACCGCACGTGCGCACCGACACACCCGAAATGATCGCCATTTACGAAGAGGTGCGTCAGGGGCTTGAGGACGCCATCGCGCGTGGCGTGGCGCCGCGCGTCGATGCGGACTTCCTTGCCAATGCGTGCATCGGCATCGCGCAAGAGGTCGGACGCGCCATGATGCGGCGAACGCCGCCGGATGTTGACGCGGCGGCGCAATTTGCCGTCGGTCTCGTGCTGCATGGTCTTGACGGCGCACCCCGCAAAAGGTGAGGCAGTCTTTGTGGCCTGGCTTCAAAAATTATTGGTTCAACTGGCGCTGTCGCGCCCGGCCGAAACGCTGATCAAGGAGTCCGGCGGCGAACCGCGCACCGTGCGCGGCATGACGCTCGACCCGCGCATTCAGTTTCTCGAAGCCAATGCCCGCAAGCGGGCGATCCCGTGGGAAAACCAGACGGTCGCCAATCTGCGCCAGCAGACCGCCGAGCTCAGCGATGTATTCGGCGGTCGCAACGTCGGTGGGGTGCGCACTGAGCGCATCTATATCACCGGCAGAAGCCATTCGGTGCCCGCGCGGCTTTATCTGCCCACCGTGCGCAACAACTCCGCGGCGATGCTGGTGTACTATCACTTTGGCGGCGGTGTCGTCGGCGTGCTGGAGAACTGCGAGCGGCTCTGCAGCCTGATCGCCAAGGAAGCGGGCGCGCCGGTGCTCTCGGTGGAGTACCGGTTGGCGCCGGAGCACAAGTTTCCCGCAGGCCTCGAGGATGCGCTGCACGCCTATTCGTGGGCCGTCGACAATGCGGCGCGTTATGGAGCGGCCGTCCGCAAGGCCGCCGTGGGCGGTGATTCAATGGGCGGCAATTTCGCGGCCATCGTCGCGCAGGAGTTTCGCAAGACCAAGCCGCCGGTGGCGCAGGTGCTCATCTATCCTGGTCTCGATCTGGTCAGCGATACGCCTTCGATGCACGATTTCGCCGATGCGTTTCCGCTGACGGCGGAGACCGTGGCGTTCTTCATGAAGAACTATCTGCCTGACGGTCACGATCCCAGCGAACCGCGCGTCTCGCCCGGTCGTCTCCAGGATTTGAGCGGCTTGGCGCCGGCGCTCATCTATACGGCTGGCTTCGACATGTTGCTCGATCAGGGCGAAGCCTACGCACATCGCCTCAACGAAGCTGGCGGCAAGGCGACCTACGCATGCTTTGAAACGCTCCCGCATGGCTTTGTCGCGTTTCCGGAAGCGACGCCGGCCGCGGAACAGGCGATTCGCCGTATCGCCCGCGAGACGGCGACGGCGCTGAAGGGACAGCTTTAGTCGCGCGCCGCGGACGCTGTGACTGGGGTGTTCGCGGCCTCTACCGTGCGATCGATCTGATCGCGTAGGCGCGGCGCGCGGGTTTGCACGCTGTTGTTGTTCGGGAAGGCCGCGATCGCAGCTTCCAAGACAATGCGCGCCCGTTGTAGCGGCGCGGTGTCAACGTGTTGTTGTGCTTCTTTCTGCTGCGCCGCACGCGCCAGCGTCATGTTGGCGAAGCGTAGGCAGGCGCTGGCGCGAAGGTCGTTTACCGCGCGTGTCTGCTCCGGTGGCGTCGCTAGGCAGACGTCTTCGTAAATGTGGCCCGCCTGTTCCAGCGCGGCGGCTTTGCCGGCGTCGTCACTATTGGCGCCGCGATGATCGCCGAGCGCTATGACCGCTGCCGCGTAGGCCGCCCGCCACGCTGGATTGGCGCTTCGATTGTGCACCACGCGCTCAGTAAACTGTTGCAAACGCGCGTCGACGCGGCGTGCCTCGTCCGTGCGGCCAAGCTGGGTATAGGTGGCGGCAATCCGCTCCATCATGGCGGTGATGGTGGCCGGCGGAATTTCGAAATACGGGCTGATGTCGGCAAGGTCCCAGTAAGCGCGTTCGATTGCTACGAGCTTTCGAGCGTCGCCCGCATCCGCCGTTTGGCGCCCGCTCACATCATCAAGAATGGCGTTGGAGAGGCTGCCGAGATCGCGCACTGCGCCGAGCAAGGTTGTCTTGGCTCTGCTGAATTCTCGCCCGGCGGCGGCTTGTGCGGCCGCCTGCTGCTCGGCCGCGGAGATGGCTTCGCGCTGAAGCTGCAGCGAACGCATGGCGTTGCTGGCCGCGGTTTGGCGCTGCGACTCCACAGCGTCGGCGCGCTGCTGCGTGCGCAAGGCATAGGCGCCCGCGCCGATGGCGGCGAAGGCGCAGGCGGCGAGGGCAACAGTGAGAACTGTGCTGCGTGTGTTGTTGCGGCGGCCTTCGTGTTCGGCAAGCCGTGCGAGGTCCACGCCCAGCAGCTCCGCGACCAGCTTGAGCCATCCGCCCTCGCGGCCATCCCCGGTCAGGACATCACCAACGCGGCGTTCACGCAGATCGACGGTGAACAGGCCGCGGCCGCTGATCGCCGGTGGAAAATAATCGCGCTGCACGTCCTGCGTTTCGGGCGCATCGGGAACGATGACGGGGAGGATGCGGCGGGTGCGGCCACGCGAGATGAAGGAGTCGATATCGCGGTTGACGTCGGCGTCGGCCGCCGCAGCTGCGCTGCAGATCACGACGAGCGCGCGACTTTCGTCCAAATCGTGAGCGTCTGCATCACGCGCCGGCATCAGTTCGATGCGCGCCGGTACAGGGCCGAGGGCGGCGCGTGTGCCGACCAGAGAGCGCGGTGTGCGGTAGACGCTCATGCGGCTGCGCAGCCAAGCGGCGACGCTCGCGTCCTGGCGGGCGTAGCTTAGCAGCACCGCGAAAGACATTCGTCTCCCTCCCGCAATCATGAGTAGCCTCATCGTGGGGAGCTGAAAACTGACTTTCCTGGAGCGAGCCGTGGAAAGAAGACGACGTCTCCCTTCATTCAATACGGCGTGCCGTCCTTACGCGTGAAGCGGCCATCGGCGTTGGCGCTCATCATGTCGACGTCAGAGCAGGTGGTAAGGTCGTCGCGGCAGCGCGAGCCAACTTCGAGATAGACGGCGGTCGCGTTGGATTTATTGATCAAGTGGTGGCCATTGCCGCTGTTTTTCGCAAACGCGGCGCAGTCGCCGGCGCGCAGCAGCGTTTCGCCGTCATCCTCGACAAGCGTTAGTTCGCCTATGAGCACATAGACGAACTCGTCTTCATGACTGTGCCAATGACGCTGGCTCGACCAATTACCCGGCGGCAACCGCATCAGGTTGACGCCGAAATCCTTGAGGCCGCCGGCCTCTCCGAGGCGTTGGCGGATGCGGTCAACCGACATCGCGTTGAACTGCGGCGGGTAACCTGTGCCTTTTCGCTCAGGCACTGCGGCAACGTCGATCTTGGGCAAGAACTACTGCGCTTCGCTGAGCGGCAAGGTCTGGCGCAGTTCGCGCTTAAGGAATTTGCCGTTGGCGTTGCGGGGGAGGGCGTCGCGCAAGATCCAGACATAGCGCGGGATTTTGTGCTTGGAGATGAATTGTCCGGCCTGCGCGCGCAGATCGTCAGCCGAGATGCTGGCGCCTTCGCGTACGACGATTGCTGCGCCGACCTCTTCGCCGAGCCGTTCGTCGGGCACGCCGAAGGCGACGGCTTCTGCCACGGCAGGGTGGCGGTAGAGCGCGGCTTCGACTTCGGCGCAGTACACGTTCTCGCCGCCCCGCAACACCATGTCCTTCTTGCGATCGACGATATAGACGAAGCGGTCCTCGTCGATACGGGCAATGTCGCCGGTATGAAACCATCCGTCGGTGATGGCTTCGGCGGTGGCGTCAGCGCGGTTCAAATAGCCTTTGATCACCTGCGCCCCGCGCACCCAGAGTTCGCCGGTTTGCCCAGGCGGCACGGTGTTGCCGGCGTCGTCAACGCATTTGGCCTCGTAATTGGGCATGACCATGCCGCAGCTTTCCGGCTTGCCGACGAAGAAGTCACCGGTGACCGAGGTGATGATGCCGCAGGTTTCGGTGAGCCCGTAGCCGGTGCCGGGGCGCACGCCGCGCGATTGCGTTTCGATCTTGCTGACCAGATCAGGTTGCAGCGGCGCGCCGCCGCCACCCATTTGCAAAAGGCTCGATGTGTCGCGCTTGGCAAAGTCCGGGTGCGCGAGCACCTCGCGCGACATGGTCGGTACGCCGGTGAGGGTCAGCGCTTTTTCCGCTTCGACCAAGCGGAGCGCTTCGCCAGCGTCCCACTTGTACATCAAGACGATTTTGCCGCCTTGCGCCGTGACCGGGTAGGCGAGGCAATTGTTAGCGGTGACGTGGAAAAGCGGCGTCGTGGCGATGGCGACAGGGATGGGCGGCGTCACCGGGTCGGCCTTGGTAGCGATCTGCAGGGCGGTTGCTTGCGATAGGCCTGAGAACAGCATGCTCATCAGATTGTTGAGACAGCCGCGGTGTGTGAGTTGCGCGCCCTTTGGGCGGCCAGTGGTGCCGGAGGTGTAGAAGATGCAGGCGTCCGCATCTGGATCGATGTCGGCGTCCGGCAGCGGCGCGGGCTTGGCGACGATGTCGTTCCAGCGGGTCACACCGGGCTTGTCGGTCTGGGCCCGCGCCAGCACGATTTTGGCGCCGCGGACCATTTCCGGCTGCGCCATCAGCCGGTCGAAGCGCTCCTGGTCGCAGACAATGACTTTGGGCGCGCTGTCTTCGATGGCGTAAGCGAGTTCGTCGCCTACCCACCAGGCGTTGAAGCCCACCGCCGCCACGCCGATGCAGCAGCAGGCCCAGTACGCCAACAACCATTCCGGATAGTTGCGCATGGCGATGGCGACGCGGTCGCCGCTCTTCACGCCCTGCGCAATCAGCCAGGCCGCGAAGGTGGCGACTTGCGCGTGCGCCTGCGCGTAGGTGAGGCGGTCGTTTTCATAGACCAGGTACTCGTTCGCGCCGAAGGCGGCGGTGGCGAGCCAGAAGGCGCGAATGTTGGGTGGCGCGTTCTTGAACGATTTCAAGCGCTGGCCGCGGACAGGGACCTCTTCGATCTCGAACGGCTGACCCGGCGCGGTGAGGGCCGCATAGACCTGATTGAGTTCTTTATAGTGCACGAGCGCATCTCCCTGCCGCTATCGGTAACGGAGGCGAACGCGACCGGCAATGTCCGTAGCGAGAGGCTAGGCGACCTGGCGCAGCTTCTTGTCGACCATGCGCTGCAGCCCTCTGGCGACTGCTTCACGTTCGGCGCCCAGCGCGTGCGGCAGGTGCACAAGCTGGTGCAGCGCCGCGACGTGCGTGCGTACGACTTCAGGGTCGAGCCGTTCAGCGCCTTGCGCCTGCAGGTAACGGGCCATCTCGCGTGCGCCGAGGGTAACGTTCACGTCGCCGATTTCCTCGCCAACATCAACGAGCCGTTGCACGGCCTGATAGACACGGCGTGCAGCGTTGGAGTCGCCGACGCCGAGCGCTTGCACGGCCACCTCCAACGCCGCCACGCGGGCGCGAGCCAATTCGGCCTTGAAGTTGAGTTCCTCCTCGCTCTCGATCTGGGGCTCAAGGGGCGCGTCATTGAGCCGGCGCATCGGCCCGTCATAGTTGAGATCCGGGCGACGGCGGCGTCGGCACGGACCTACGTAGGTCGCCGTGACCACGAAGGGTTGCGGACGGACGAGGACGTTGCGCACGCGCTGCTGCAGCGCCAGCGCCGAGATGGGTTTACGCAAATAGCCGTCGACCCCGGCGCGGCGGGCGCGTTCGACATCGTCGAGCGAGCCGCGCGCTGTCAGCATGAAAATGTTGGCCGCGCGGTTGGGAAAATCCTCGGCGTTGCGGATGCGGCGGACGAAATCGAGGCCGTCGTGCGCGTCGTCCAGCCATTCAAGCAGAATGATGTTGAGCGCGGTTTTGCGCAGGACATCCCAGGCTTCCATGGTGTTGGCGACGCCGATAACGCGGCCAAAACCCATCGAACGCAGCTGATCGAGCGAAATGCCGCGCTCGAAATGGTTCTCGTCGAGGACGAGAGCGGACAGCCCTGAAGGGTCGAACGGGTCGTCGAAAGACATTAGCGCAGGCTCACCAGACCCGGCACGCTAACAAACATTGCTTAGGCTTCGGTGAAGGAAGCCGTTAGCAGCCGGTTAATAGCGCCGGTAGGCAAGCACGAGTGGGGCGTCTGTCGTCGGCGCTAGCACGTAAGCGCGGGTCTCGCGTGAGCTGGGGCAATCGGCCTGATCGATATGCTTGCGCCGCGCTTCGTTGCAGCGGTCGAATTGCTCCGCGTACGAGAAAACGATCTCGTTGTGCTGGCCGTAGCGCCAGAGCCGGAGGCTGCTGTCATGCTCGCCTTGGGTGAGTGCGAGACGGGGTGTGCCGATACTGGGCTGGCGCCGCGGCGGGAGCGTCGCGTCTATTTGATGCGGGCTGTCCACGAACGCCGGAATGGCGACAGCGGGCGGGCCTTCGCTGGTGTCGGCCTGCACGCGGTAGAGCGCAGCGGCGACAAGGGCGCAGACGACGATCGTCCCGGCGGCTACGTAAGAGAGCGCGCGCACGCGGATGAGGCGGCGATCCATGGCGGCGCTGTCAGCCGCCTGGCTCTTCGAGCGCGCTCAGGATCATAATCTTTTGCCAGATCTTGCGGCCGAGATTGGCGGCGAGATTTTCCAGATCGCTGACCGCCTCGATCACCACACTGTCGCGCATGCGGTCGGAATAGAGCGCCGCCAGTTTGCCGATCAGCGCCAGCATTTCCGCGGAATAGTCGAGATAGCGCGTGAGTTCGAAGCGGCTCATGGCGCGTTGCGGCGAGGCGGCGGTGGCCTGATGCGTCAGCAGCACGGTGGGATCTTTGGTGAGCTGGTGCATGTCGACAACGTGCGCCAGCGAGCGCAGGCGGTGGAGCGCATCGAGCGCGCGCTGGCGCTTGATGCGCTCTTCCAGTGTGATCAAGAACCACGCCGCGCCGCCGAACAAGATCAGCAGATTTACGGCCGCCTCCAGAGCTTGAAGCAATTCCGGCCCGCCTGAACTGAAGCTGCTGGCCTTGAGGAAGCGACTGGCGGCGGCGATCTGCGCGGCGACGCCGGCGACGATCACCAGCGCGACGAGCGCGCGCCATGCATAACTCGGCTTGGACAACGCGGCGGCGTCGTTGGCGGACCATTGGCCGACGCTGATGAGTTCGGCGCAGACTTTGCTTAGGCCGGAGTCCGGGAAACGCGCGAGGATGCGCGCGCGCAATTGTTCGAGCGTGGCCAGGATGCGGTCGGCGCGAAGGCCTTCGTAGCGTCCCGGCGCTGTCGTCACGGTGCTGCGCTCAAATTGGTGACATGCTGGACGTTGCGCTGATCCAGGCTCTGGCCGAAGCCGCTACCGCTGGTTTGTGAAACGGTTTGCGCGGCGTAGCGGCGTCCGTTTGGCGCCAGCTCGCAGGTCACGCGCGCATCGACGTTGGCGATGTGCACGAACGGTATCGGATCGAACGCCGTTGGCGTGAAGATATGGATGGCGGTGACGTCCGGATTGCTCTTGGTGATGGTGATTTCACCGCGCAACCGATCGGCGTATTGCGCCGCCTGGCCGCGCGTGCTGTCGCGAGTGGGTTGGAAGCTGTAGGTGGCGGTGGTGGCGTCTTCGCGGATGAGCTGAGCATGGGCGATGTGGGCCATGCGTTCGCCCGCGCACCAAGAGACGCCATCGACCTGTTGGCGCAACTGGTTCAGCATCTGCCGCTGATCGTTGCGCAGCTGTGTTTCGTCGACGCCCGTGAGACGCAGCTGCGGCGTGGCCTTGGGATCGAAGTGGGCGCTGACATTGGCCTGGGCGCTGGCGAAGGAATAGTCGAACGCGTAAGCGACCTTGGCGCCTTGTGTAGCGGCGATGGCGGCCAGAAGCGCAGGAGGGGGCGTGTTGTTCTGCTGTGCGCTCGCAACGCTCGCTAAGGCGATCAGGAACGCACCGGCGGCGAAAAAGCGGATCTTCATGGCGATGGATTTTGCCACGGCGTCGGCGCCGCGCACAAGGCGCGCTACATAAGTGGCGATGGACGCCCGCGCCCCAATTTTGCCGCAACCCTTCGCCGGCTGGTTCGCCAGCCGCGGCTGGGCCCCGCGCGCGCATCAGCTGGAGCTGGTTCGGCGCGCTAATGAAGGTTTGTCCACGCTTCTGATCGCGCCAACCGGCGCCGGCAAGACGCTCGCCGGCTTTCTGCCGAGCCTCGTCGAGTTGGAGCGCATCGCCGCCGAGGGCGGACTGCGCCGGCCGCATAAACTGCATACGCTCTACATTTCGCCGCTGAAGGCTCTGACCACGGATGTCGCGCGCAATCTCGAAGCGCCGGTGCGGGAGATGAATCTGCCGCTGCGCATCGAAACGCGCACGGGCGACACCTCACCGCACAAACGGCAGCGCCAGCGCGCACATCCGCCGGACATGCTGCTGACGACGCCGGAGCAATTGTGTCTGCTCATCGCCAGCGAGCACGCGCGCGTGTTCTTTCAAGATGTGCAGGCGGTAGTGATCGATGAAATCCACGCGCTGGCGCCGACCAAGCGCGGGGATTTGCTGGCATTGGCGTTGGCGCGGCTCGCACGTTGGGCGCCCGGGCATCGGCGCGTCGGCTTGAGTGCGACGGTGGACAAGCCGGAAGAATTGGCGGCGTGGTTGGTGGGCACAAAACCCTCTCCCCCCTCGTGGGGGAGAGGGCAGGGTGAGGCGGGGCGTTCAAAAAAGAGCGCAATCGAAGCAACACGCACAGGAGGGCCTTCAACATTCTCGCTCGATTCTGATCGCCCCCCACCCCCAGCCCCCGCTCCACAAGGGGATGGGGGGATAATCGTCAAAGCCCCGCCCGGCGCATCACCGGAGATCGATGTGCTCGACTCCGACGCGCGCATTCCGTGGGCGGGGCACACGGCGCGGCATGCGATGCCGGAGATTTATGAAGCGATCAAACGCGCGCGGCTGGCGCTGGTGTTCGTGAACACGCGCGCGCAGGCGGAGATGACGTTTCAAGAGTTGTGGCGCGTCAATGATGATGGCTTGCCGATCGCATTGCATCACGGCTCGCTCGATGTCGCGCAACGGCGCAAGGTGGAAGCGGCGATGGCGCGCGGGGATTTGCGCGCAGTGGTGTGCACCTCGACGCTCGATCTTGGTATCGACTGGGGCGATGTAGATTTGGTGATCCAGATCGGCGCGCCGAAAGGCTGCGCGCGCCTCGTGCAACGGATCGGCCGCGCAAATCACAGGCTGGATGAGCCGTCGCGCGCGTTGCTGGCGCCGAGTAATCGCTTTGAGGTGCTGGAGTGCCGCGCGGCGCAAGATGCGGTGCTGCAAGGCGAGCTGGACGGTACGGACGCGCGAATTGGCGGGCTCGATTGCTTGGCGCAGCACATCATGGGCTGCTGTTGTGGTGAGCCGACCGATGCGGATGAGCTTTTTGATGAGGTGACGTCAACGTTCGCGTACAAGGATTTGTCGCGGGCGCAGTTCGATCGTTGTTTGGATTTGGTGGCGACGGGCGGTTACGCGCTGCGCGCGTATGACCGCTACCGGCGCATCGTGCAGGACCCGGTCACGAGCAAATGGCGTGTACGCAATGCGTCCATCGCGCAGCAGCATAGGATGAATGTCGGCGCGATCGTGGAAGCGGAGATGCTGGATGTGCGCTTGGCGTCGCGCGCGGGCGCACGGCCGCGACCGGGGACGCCGCGTGGTGAAAGTTCGCCCCGGCCGCTGGTGCCCGGCCTGCGACTGGGCCAGATCGAGGAATATTTCATCGAAGGACTGACGCCAGGCGACACGTTTATCTTTGCCGGGCAAATGCTGCGCTTCCTCGATGTGCGTGACACCGATGCGTTGGTGGTGCGTGCGAGCGGCGAGGAGAACCCGAAAATTCCGTCCTACGCCGGCGGCAAGTTTCCGCTCTCGACGTTTCTGGCCGATCGCGTACGGCACATGCTGCACGAGCCGAAGCGGCAGAAATCGCTGCCGCCGCAGGTGCGCGATTGGATTAAGATGCAGAAGCGGCGCTCCATGGTGCCTGCACCCGATCAGATGCTGATCGAGACGTTTCCGCGCGCGGCGAAACATTATCTCGTCTGCTATCCGTTCGATGGGCGCTTGGCGCATCAGACGCTCGGCATGCTGATCACGCGCCGCCTCGAGCGCGCCGGCAAGCATCCGCTTGGCTTTCTGGCGAGCGAATATGCGGTGGCGGTGTGGGGTCTGGAGCCGATGGGCGATCTGGATTTCAACGCGCTGTTCGATGAGGACATGCTGGGCGACGATCTCGAAGCGTGGCTCGGCGAAAGCACGCTGATGAAAGCGATGTTCGCCAAGTGCTGCGTGATTTCCGGGATGATCGAGCGCAACCGCCCCGGCGCGGAGCGCAAGACCGGGCGGCAAGTGTCGTTCTCGTCGGACCTGATTTACGACGTGCTGAAGCAATACGAGCCGGATCACATTCTAATGCAGGCGGCGTTTGCCGATGCGGGCGAGGGCTATCTGGATTTGAAGCGGTTAGGGGCGCTGCTGCGGCGCGTGAAGGGCAACATCGTGCACAAGGACTTGGATCACGTCTCGCCGTTCGCCGCGCCGGTCATGCTGGAAATGGGCCGCGTGCCGATCGAAGGCGCGGGGGAGGAAGCTGTGCTGATGGATGCGGCGGCGCTGATCGATGAGGCGATGCGTTGATGTGGAGCGTCGACGCCTCTCCGGCAGTTGCGCGAGCGTCGGTCTTCGACAAGCTCAGACTGACGCCATCTACCAGGGCGCTTGTTTCAAAGTAGCGTCACCCTGAGCCTGTCGAAGGGCGACGCGGGCCAAAGACGCCGGCAAGGGGGCCGGCGCTCCGGATCAAGTCGTCCGCTTCGCGCGATCTTTTTCGTTGGCGCCTTTGATCATGTCGCGCGCCGCCGTCCATTGCTCGTCGCTCCAGGCGGAGAGCGCGGCGAAGCCGCCTTGGCCGGCGAGGTACTTGCCGCCGTCGATGGCGATGGTCTGGCCGTTGATGTACTCCGCGCCCGGCGACATCAGCAGCACCGCGAGATTGCAGAGTTCGTGCATCTCGCCGTTGCGCGCGAGGATCGAGGGATTGTTCGGGTCGACTTTCGAGTCCGTGCCGGCGCCCGGCGCGAGGCGATCCCAGGCGCCTTTGGTCGGAAAGGGGCCGGGCGCGATAGCGTTCAAGCGAATGCCGTAGCGGCCCCATTCGACGGCGAGCGATTGCGTCATCACGTTGAGGCCGGCTTTCGACATTGCCGACGGCACCGTGAATGGCCCGCCGTTCCACACCCAGGTGGTGAGGATAGAGCAGACGTTGCCTTTCTTCTTTTCCGCGATCCAACGCTTGCCGACATCATGCGTGACGTAGAACGAGCCGCGGAAAACGATGTTGGCGATGGCGTCGAAGCCTTTCGGCGAGAGATCCTCGGTGCGTGAGATGAAATTGCCGGCGGCGTTGTTCATGAGCCCCGTCAGTGCGCCCCCCGACGCCCAGATCTGATCTAGCATCTCGTGGATCGCGTCGGCGTTCCGGATGTCGCAAGCAATCGGGAAGACTTGGCCACCCTTGGGGAACTTGCCGATCACCTCGTCGGCGGCTTCCTTCAGCACCTCACCGCGCCGCCCGCAGATGTAAACGTCCGCGCCCAGCTTTACGAACGCCTCGGTCATCTCCTTGCCGAGCCCGGAGCCGCCGCCGGTAACCAGGATGCGCTCGCCCTTCATCAGGCCGTCTTTGAACATGAGCTTTGAGTCATCCATGGGCCATGTCTCCGCAGGTTCCATCGGATATCGCGCCTGTGCACCGCGGTTGTCGAGACGGACGTAAGGGAATTGGCCGCATTGCCTGCCGTGCTGCGCGGGCGAAATGTTGTGGCATGCTACAGGCTTTCGGATCCGATATTTGGATCGCCGAAGGCGAGCCGGTGTCGTTCTATGGTTTCGCCTATCCTACGCGCATGGCGATCATGCGCTTGCGCTCGGGCGCGCTGTTCGTCTGGTCGCCGATTGCGCTAACGAATGCGCTGCGCAGCGAAGTCGATGCTTTGGGGTCGGTCCGCTATCTCGTGTCGCCCAACAAGCTGCACCACATTTTTCTCAATGCCTGGAAGCAAGCTTATCCCGCGGCGAAACTCTATGCGCCGCCGGGGCTTCGCAAGAAGCGTAAGGACATCGCGTTTGACGACGAGCTTGGCGATGCGCCGCCGCAGGCGTGGGCGGGCGAGATTGATCAGGTGATCGTACACGGCAGCTTCTTCCTCACCGAAGTCGTGTTCTTTCACAACGAAAGCCGGACGGTATTGTTTGCCGATCTGATCCAGAATTTTCGCCCCGGCTGGTTCAAGGGGTGGAAGGGCGTGGTCGCGCGCCTGGACGGCATCACCACCTTTGATCCCGGCGCCCCGCGCGAGTGGCGCGCAAGTTTTCTCAACCGGCGCGCGGCAGGAACGGCTCTGGAGCGCATCCTCGCCTGGTCGAGCACCCGTCTCATCATCGCTCACGGCGAGCTCCCGCCGGGCGACCCAAATGCGTTCATAAGCAAGTGCTTCGCTTGGTTGCTGGGGAAACCCGCGACAACCCGCCCTTGAAGGCGCAGCGGCGCTCTTTTCCCGGTTCGAATCCCGGCTAGATTGCCGCGGCCATGCCGCTCCTGTCGCAAGCTGCGAAGAAAAAGCCGCGCCCGTCCGCAAAGAAGGCGGCGCGAGCTGTTGCGCCCAAAGTAGCGCCGCTGTTTGCGATTGTCGGCGCCAATGTCGAAGCGCGCATTGCCGAGGTCAGTGTCACGGCGCTACCCGAAGGCGCGTTGTGGATTGCCGAAGCGAAAACCTTGATCGTCTCCGATCTGCACTTGGAGAAGGGCTCCTCGTTCGCGCGCAATGGACAGTTGCTGCCGCCGTATGACACGCACGCGACCTTGGCGCGTGTCGCGGCGCTGATGGACGCGCTTGCGCCGGATATCGTCGTGTCGCTCGGCGACTCTTTCCACGATCGCGGCGGCCCGGCGCGCATGCACGAAAAGGATCGGGCGCTGTTACAAACGCTGATCGGACGCTGCGACTGGATTTGGGTCGAAGGCAATCATGACGGCAAGAGCGCAGAAACAATCGGCGGCATCGCGCGCGATGTTTTGAAGATTGGCGCCCTGACGTTGCGCCACGAGCCGAGCGACGATGCGCAAGGCGAAATCGCGGGCCATCTGCATCCGTGCGCACGTGTGGTGGGGCGCGGCCGCAGCGTGCGGCGGCGGTGTTTCGCGACCGATGGGCGACGGCTGATCATGCCGTCGTTCGGCGCATTCACGGGCGGGCTGAATATTTTTGACGAAGCGTTTGCGCCGATTTTTCCGGACGGCGCACACGCGCTGATGCTCGGGCGCGCGCGGGTGGTGCCGGCGAACCAAGCGCGGTTGATCGGCGATTAGATGCGGTGCAGCGCCGTCGCCAGTGGGATGAGCAGGCAGATGATCATCGCGCCGCCCGTCAGCACTGAGCGCAGCAGCGGATACCAGGCAGGCGCGCCGGCATCAATGGCGCTGCGCTGATCCCACACCGCTTGCGCTGCAAAAAGGCCGGCGAAAATCGCGGACGTGCCGAGCAGAACTGGATCAATCACAACGAACAAGGCAAGCGCCCAGCCGCAGAGCGCCGGAACGGCGCTGTAGAAGAGCCGCGCGGCATCCGGCTTGTGCGGATCGCGCATCAGCTCGAAGCCACAGCGTACGCCGCCGAGAAACGAGAGCAGCGCCGCAGCGTAGATCGAGAAGCTCAGTGCGCCGATCCGCGCGGTCTGCGGATGCTGCGAGAGCGAGACGAGTGCGGAGATGGCGAGCGGCGCCAGCCCCAGAAATCCCAGGCGCAACGCGCTGCGTGGCAGCAACGGCGGACGGCCATCGCTCACGCGCGGCGGAACAGGATCGAAGCGATCCAGCCGGCGAAGAGGGCAAGCAGCACGGTAAGCAGGCCGTACACGAACGAGGCTTGGGTCGCCAAGTCGTGGATGCGGCGCTCGATGCCAACGCGAGAAACGTCGATAGGGATGGTTTGCGACGAGATGAGACGGCCTTCGCGGAAGAGATAGGTGTCCGCCTGGTAGCGGGCGATAGGCGCATTGGCGGGAAGCAGCACGACGGCACGGAACAAGCCGCCCTGATACATGGTGAGGCCGCCGCGTTCGTTCGGATCGGCGCGGCTCGCATAGACTTGATAGAGATCCTGCTCCCGGCGCAGGCGCACGAGCGCTGCTTTGTAGTCGGACGGATCGGCGCCGCGTGGGGTCGCGGTTTCAAGTTGTGCGGCGGCGGCGGGATCGAGGCCGTAGCGCCAGATTGATTCAGGACTGGCGATTTGCCGAAGCGGGCGGTTACTCAGCACCGCGAAGAACGAAGGCGCCGAGGAAAAGCGCACAGGCGCGCCGTTGATCCAGAGGCCAAACACGCGGGTTTTGCGCATGAGCGTTGCGGTCTGGCCGGGGCCGCGCACCACAACGACGATGTCGCCGCGCCCGCGCCGGTCCGGATTGACGCCGAACACGGTGATGTAGGAGCCGCGATAATCCGAGCTCACGGTGATGCGCTCTTCGGCGACCGCTGCCGGAAGTTCGGAAGCGGAATCCGCAGCCGCGCGCGGGGCCGGAATCTCAACTGGGCCGGCGGGCGCCGGCGTCGCGTCCTGCGCGCGTGCCGCGGAAACGCTGACCAGCAAGAGCAGAGATGCGAGCGCTGTTCTCACAACATACCCGCGCCGAGCACGAAGTACTCGTTTGGAGGGATGACGAGGTCCCAAAGAAACTTCAGGCTGGCGACGATGAGGATGAGGCCGAGAAGGGCGCGCAAGTGCTCGCCCTTCAAGCCGGCTCCTAGACGCGCGCCGAATTGCGCACCGATGACGCCGCCAAGCATGAGCACCGCGGCCAGTACGAGATCGATCCGCTGGGTGGCAGTCGCCTGCAGCATGATGGTGATGCAGGCGACGATGAGAACCTGAAACAGCGAGGTGCCGATCACAACCGTGGTTGGCATGCGCAGCAAATAAATCATCGCCGGGATGAGGATGAAGCCGCCGCCGACGCCCATGATGGCGGCAAGGACGCCGATGCAAAAGCCAAGCGCAAGCGGCGGCAGCACGCTGATGTAAAGTCCGGAGCGTGGAAATTTTAGGCGAAACGGCAAACGGTGAGCGACCGCCTTCACGGGCCGGTGCAGCATGCCACTCGCTTGCTGCTGGTGGCCGCGCATCACCTTCAGGCTCTCGATCAGCATAAGAGCGCCGATGCTGGCTAGGAAAATGAGGTAGAGCAGCGAGATAATGAGATCGAGCTGACCGATATTGAGCAGGCGCTGAAATAGGCCAACGCCGGCGATCGATCCGAGGATGCCGCCAACGGAGAGCAGCGCGCCCATGCGCCAGTCGACGCTTTTGCGGCGTGTCTGAGTCATGATGCCGGAAAACGAAGTGGCGGCGATCTGACTTGCGCCGGTGGCGACGGCGACGGGGCCAGGAATACCAAGAAAGATAAGCGCTGGCGTCATGATGAAGCCGCCGCCCACGCCCACGAGTCCGGACACGAAGCCGACGGCGCCGCTGACCAACAGGACAAGCAGCACGTTCACCGGCATCTCGGCGATCGGCAGGTAGATCAATTTTCCAGCTCTGGCTGCACGCAGGCCGGGCCCCGCGTGTGCGCGTTTATGGGCGCCGCCGCGTGCTGTGGCAATGACCCTTCGGCTTACCCAAGGCCCTGCTTAGCGCTGGGCCACCGTCGCGGTGGTCGACCACGGACGCGGGCCGAAATCGCCGTTGGCGATGGCGCTGGCGGCGCGGGGCCGGAAGGCCTCCGCGCGTGCATGTGCCTGCTGCACCTGTTGGGCGGAGAGTTGCGCTTCCAGCGCCGTCGCGTGCGCAGCGGCGTCGCTGTCGCCCTGGCGCGCGGCCACCGAGAACCAGAACAGCGCTTCCGAAGGGCTGGCGCCAACGCCACGGCCTTGCTGGTACAAGACACCAAGATTGTATTGGCTATCGGCGACGCCGAGTTCGGCCGCTTGCCTGAACCAGCGGAACGCCGCGCCTTCATCCAGCGGTGCGCCTTCGCCGCGCGCGAAGTAAACGCCCAGGTCGTGCATGGCGCGGCGATTGCCGGCGGCGGCGGCGCGTTCGGTCCATTGGCGGGCGATGTTGAGGTCTGTGGGGACGCCTTCGCCGCGCTCATAAAGCTTGGCCATCCGGTATTGCGCCATGGCGAGGCCGCGATCGGCAGCGCGGCGCAGCATCATCACGCCGTCCTGCGTGCGCCCATTGCCGAGCCGCTGCAGGCCCAATTCATACTGCGCGACAACATCGCCGGAATTGGCCGCCGCTTCGAGCGACACTGACCGCGCGGGCAACGGCCCGGCAACGACGCTATTCGCGCGGGTCGCGGGCGCCGCGGTCTGGGCGGAGGGCGCGGGCGCACTGGGTGCTGCGGTTGTGTCTGGTGCAGGTGCGGCAGTCGTATCGGCGGTGGCAGATTGCGTTTGCTGCGCGAAGGGATCGACCGGCGGCGCTTGATCGATGGTTTGTGGCGCTTGTGGCGGCGGCGTTTGCGGCGTTGTTGGCGCCGGTTGCGGCGCTTGCGGGCGACCGCCGAAATACCACGCGCCGCCCATCAACGCGACAGCGATAAGACCCGCCGAGCCCCACAGCACAACGCGGCTGGAGCCGCGCAGTTTCGGCACATCCGAGACTGCATCTTTGCTCCTGGACTCTTTCGCCGGCTTTTCCTTTTGTTTCGCCGGCAGCGATTGCGCCTGCGCGGCTTTACGCGCCTGTGCGAGATAGTCGTTCTTTCCCGGTGGCGGCGTTTCGACAGGCGGCGTCTCGAGATCGAGCGGGAGTTCGGCGGCCAGCGTCGGTGTTTCCTCTGCCACCGCGCTGTGTGCGAGCGGCACGTCGTCGTCTTCATCGCCGAACAGCGGTTCATCATCGTCGAAGCTGATGGCTTCCGGCAGCGGTGGCGGCATCGCCGCGGCTGGCGGTGTCGCCGTCTGCGACAACGGCATGTCCGCGTCGGGGGTCCAGAAGGGATCGTCATCTTCTGGCGGCGGTGCGGTGAATTCGGTGTCCGTCGAATCTTCGATGAGCAAATCGTCATCGCCCATGGCATCGAAGGACTTGGTTTCCATCGGCGCAGGCGGAGCGGCGCTGTCGGCCAGGAGATCGTCGATCTCTTCGGCGAAATAGATGTCGTCGTTGTGCGTGTCGTGGGCGACCGGCGCGCGCGGCGGCAATGGCGCGGCGCGGGCGGGCTGCGCCGCATCGAGCGGTGACGCAAATGGTTCCGGCGTCAGCGGCGAGGCGGGGCCGCCAAAGCCGCTAAAATCGCTGGTTCGGCGGCTCGGCGTCGGCATGGCATCGAAGTCAATGTCGTTGCCATCGTCGCGCGCGCTCTCAAACTTTTCCAACTTGGCGGCAACGCCGGTGACGGCCTTCTGCACTGGCGCAATCGCTTCGGCGGAGTGCTGCTCCACCTCCGAGAGCCGTTGCATGATCGATGAAATCGCTTCGGTTACCCGCGATTGAGCGCGATCTTCGCTGTCGAGCATGCGCTCGCCCAGATCGCGCGTCAGTTGCTCGTGGCGCTGGTTGAAGCGCTCAGCCATGCGCGCGACTTGCTCGCCCACATGCTCGATGGCTTGGGCGCTGCGCGACTCCACGGCGCCGACGCGCTCTTCCAAACGCTCCGAGAGGCGTCCGACCTCGATGCCCATGCGGTCAAAACCGGCGGCTTCGCGGCGTTCAATCTCGTCGAAGCGCTGTTCGAGCGTCGCCGACATACGGGTGAGTTCTTCGCGAACCGCTGACGCGGCAGCGTCGTCATTGCGCGCTTCGACCGAGCGCAACCGCTTGTCGACGGTCTCCGACATGCGTTTGATTTCAAGCGAGATAGCTTCGATGGTTTGCGCTTGGCGGCGTTCGGCCGCGGCGAGGCGTTGATTGACCTCGCTCAGCGCGCCTTCCAAGCCCTCCTCGTGCACGCCGTTGAGGGCCGATTGCAGCTGCCCCGCAAGCTCGGTGCGGGCTTCGCCCACCATTTGGTGCACGGACTGCGCCATGGTGTCGAGGCGCTGTTCGAGAAGCGCGCGCACCGCTTCGGTTTCCTGCATGCCGCCGCCTTGTTCGACGCGGGCGCCGAGCGAGGAGACGGTTTCTTCGAGCGTGCGAATGGCGGTGTTGGCTGTGGATTCGGTTTCGGCGATCCGCTCGGCCAGGCGCGAGAGCGCGAGGTCGAGCGTTTTCACCGCGCCATCGACTTGATCGAGCTTGGCGCTTGAACCGGCGCCGGCTTCTGCCGCGGCGATGCGGCGCTCAAACGCGGCGAGCGCTTCAGCGACCGGGCTCTGTTCGGACTTGCTCTCCAGCGCAGCGAGACGCTCGGCGATGTCTTGCTGTTGATGCTTCACCGCGATGAGATCAGCGCCGCCAGCGCCGGGGCCGCTCTCTTCAAGTTGCTTCAGACGCGCGGTGAGAGTGAGCTGGGCGTTACGCAGATCGGCAATCGCTGCGCCCGCGGCTTGACGCAAGCCTGCCGTAGCTTCGCGCGAGCCGGCTTCGGCGCGTTCGATGCGGGCGATCAGCGCCGCATTCTCAGCCCTCAGCGCATCGACGGCGCCGACACGGTTGGCGATCTCTGTTTCGAGCCGCACTACTTCTTCAAGCAGCGCTTCGCGTGCGCCGCGCGCCTCGGTTTCGGCGCGCTCGCTGCCGGCCTGCACTTGCTGCACGGCGGTTTCGATGGCGCGCCGCGTCGAAACTTCGGATTCCGCAAGGCGATCGCTCAGATCTTCCTGCAACCGACGCAGTTCGCTGATGGCTTCCGACGACGCTTCGTTCGCTTGGCGCGCGGCTTCTTCGGCGGCGGCGCGCGCTTGCGTGAGCGTGGCGCTCAGGGTTTCGCGCGCGTGCGCGTCGCGGCTTTCGAGTTCGTTGCTGAGATAGGAGGCGGCCGCTTCAGCGCGGCGCGCCACTTCCTCGGCCATGGACACTTGCGCCTCAAGCCGATGCTTGGCGGTGTCGAGATCGGAGCGCGCTTCGTCGAAGGCGCGGCGGCTGGTCTCGATTTCTTTTTCGGCGCTTTGCAGTTTCGTGCCGATGACGTCGCCGGCGACGCGGAATTGTTCGAGCGCCTCGGAGATGCGGTCGGCTGCTTCGCCGGATACAGCTTCCGCATCTTCGATGCGCGCTGCGAGGCCGAGCACCGAGCGGTCGATCGTGGAGACGGCGCGGTCGAGCCCGCTGACGGCGAGTTGCGTGCGGCGTTCGATCGATTCAATGCGTTGCGCGAGGCGCGCGGGATCGGTGATGCGCGATGGGCTTTCCGAAACTGTCCAATCTTCTTCGCTTTCGCCTTCGGGTGAATTCAGGGAATAGCGCGGGCGTCGCGGTGTGCCCGGTTGCGCCGGCGTCGGCGCGCTCGTTGGCGCGCCGCCGATCGGATGATTGGCGAGCGCTTGATTGAGATATTCGCCAAGGCTCATGCCCTGCTTGGCCGCGGCTTCACGCGCAGCCTCGCGGACCTTCGGGTCGATGCCCTTCACGCTCCAGCTTTGCGCGCCGCTCATACTTCAGCCCTCGCCCGCGTGTGCGCACTGCCCAGTGCGCGTACGCCCAACCCCTGATGGCGAACCTCGAAAGATTCGAGAATCGCCCACGAGTTTGCAGTGTCGATCAAAGTCGCGCCCGTGTTAATGGCGGGTAAAGTGGTGAACGGGGGAGAAATCATGTCTGACGCGCCACGTAATTTTGGACCCGAAACGCAGGGCGCGATCTATCTGCGCGGCATGAGCGGCGCGCTTCCGGACATACCGACCTCGTTCACCGGGCTAGAGGCGGCGGCACAACGAAAGATGTCGCGCGAAGCCTGGGCTTACACGGCGGGCGGCGCGGGGCTCGAGACCGCGATGGACGCCAATCGCGCCGCGTTCGCGCGGTTTCCGATCGCGCCGCGCATGCTGGGCGGGGCAGGTGTGCGTGATTTGAGATGCGAAATGTTCGGCGCCAAAGCGGCGGCCCCGATCTTCTCGTCGCCGGTTGGCGTGCTCGAAATGATGCATCCAGACGCGGACTTGGCCGTGGCGCGGGCGATGTCGCGCCTAAAACTGCCGATGATCATCTCAAGCCAAGCGTCGTATCCAATGGAAGAGATCGCCGCGGCCAATGGCGACGGTCCTCGTTTCTATCAGCTCTATTGGGGCAAACAGGATGGTGTCGCCGAGAGTTTCGTGAAGCGCGCGGAAGCATGCGGGTGCCGTGCGATCTTCATTACGCTCGATACAACTATACTCGGCTGGCGCCCACGTGACTTGGATTTGGGCTTCTCGCCGTTCCTGCGCAGCCAAGGCATCGCGCAGTACACAAGTGATCCGGCGTTCCGCGCCCTGCTGCCGCAAACACCGGAAGATAATCCACAGGCCGCGGCCATAACTTTCACGCAGATGTTCTCAGAACCTGGCTTGGATTGGTCGCGGATCGCCAAGATCAGGTCCTGGACCAAGTTGCCCGTGGTGCTGAAGGGCATCATGCGCGCCGACGACGCCGCCAAGGCAGTCAGCGAAGGATATGACGGCATCATGGTCTCCAATCATGGAGGCCGGCAGGTCGATGGCGGCATGGGTGCGCTGGATGCGCTGCCTGGAATTACTGCGGCGGCGAACGGCAAGATCCCGGTGTTCTTCGATAGCGGCGTCCGCTGCGGCGCTGACATTTTCAAAGCGCTTGCCCTTGGGGCAACCGCCGTCGGGATCGGCCGGCCTTACGTTTACGGACTGGCGCTAGGCGGCGACGTTGGCGTGGAAACGGTAATGCAATACCTGGCTGCAGAGCTCGACATCACCATGGCGCTCAACGGATGCCGTATTCCGGGTGACATCAGCCGGGAAATGCTCGCTTCAAGTTAATATGACGCGACCGTCAACTTCACTTGACCCTACCGTAAACGGAAGGTAACTCGGATCGGCAGCGAATTGACCAAAAGACCCCGAGGGAGGCGTCATGACCGCGAAAACCGACCGCACCTA
>DASZWS010000182.1:0-3161 GCA_035546515.1 Vitreimonas sp.
GCGGTTAGCGCAAGCTCTCAGCCGCGCCGTTTCTTTGCGGGAGGCCAACCTTGCGCGCGCCTTTGTTCGCCCTTGCCGCCATTTCCCTCGTTACGCTGCCAGCTGCGGCTGAGCCCGGGCTCGCCCATGTCGGCGGCGCCACCTACGGCGAAGCGCGTATCACCGCCTCGACGGCTCGCTATTGGAACAATTGCGCGGCTGGCGTTGAGGTGGGAGCGACTCTGGCGGTTCGTGACTGCGGCCGCATCATCGGCGCGCGCCTGTCGCGCACCCGCACCGCCTCGGCCTTGTACTATCGAGGCCGCGCCTACCGCGATGTCGGCCGCAGCACCGAAGCCCGCGCGGACTTTCAAGATGCATTCACGACCTTCGAACAAATCCTGCACGACGACACCGACGATCCGATCGCGCTTTACGGCCGGGGCTTGAGTTTGATCGGGCTCGGCCGCACCGCCGAGGGTGCAGCCGACATCGATCACGCCACCAATCTCAACGCCAACGTCGCGGCGGACTTTTCTCATCGCATCACGTTCTAACACTGTCGGTCCATAGTCGCCGCGGCCGCCTTGCACAAAGCTGATATTTCATATATAAAGTATACATGAAACTCGCCTGCATAGGCGGCGGGCCCGCCGGGCTCGTCTTTGCAATCACAATGAAGCTGCGCGACGGCGCGCACGACATCGTCGTGTTCGAGCGCAATGAACCCGGCGACACCTTCGGCTGGGGTGTCGTCTTCTCCGATCAGACGTTAGAGAACCTGCGCGCCGCCGATCCGCAAACCGCGGCCACAATCGAAGCCGAGTTCGCGCACTGGGACGACATCGACGTCCACATCCACGGCCAGACCATTACCTCAAGCGGCCACGGCTTCTCCGGCATCGGCCGAAAGCGTCTGCTCAACTTCCTGCAGGATCGCGCCCGCGCGCTCGGCGTAAAGCTGGAATTCAGCACGGAGATCGAGGTCACGCCTGAACTTTTTGCGGCTTACGATCTGGTGGTCGCCTGCGACGGCGCGAACAGCAAGTTCCGCAACGCTTTCGAGGCGGATTTCCAAGTCGACATCGACGTCCGCCCGAACAAATACATCTGGCTCGGCGCGAACAAAGCCTTCGCCGCCTTCACCTTCGCCTTTGTGCCCACTGCCCACGGCTGGATCTGGGCGCACGCCTACAAGTTCGACGCCAACACCTCGACCTTCATCGTCGAATGTTCGCACGCCACCTGGGAGGCGCATGGCTTCGACGCCATGAGCCAAGAAGAAACCTGCCGCGCCGCCGAGAAACTCTTTGCGGATATTCTTGGCGGCGTAGCGCTCTCCACCAACGCCAAGCATTTGCGCGGCTCGGCGTGGCTCAATTTCCCACGCGTGCTCTGCCAAACTTGGACCCGCGGCAATCTCATTCTCATGGGCGACGCGGCGCACACCGCGCATTTCTCGATAGGTTCGGGCACCAAACTCGCCTTCGAGGACGCCATCAAGCTCGCGGCCATGCTGCATGACGCGCGCCCGCTCGCCGAGGCGCTGGCGGAGTATCAAGCAGAACGCCAGGTGGAGGTCCTCAAACTGCAAAGCGCGGCGCGCAATTCGACCGAATGGTTCGAGCACGTCGACCGCTACGCCAATTTGCAACCGATCCAGTTCGCTTACTCATTGCTCACCCGCAGCCAGCGCGTGAGTCATGAGAATTTGCGCCTGCGTGACAGGAGCTTCGTCCGCGACGTCGAATCTTGGTTCGCCGGCAAGGCGCTCTCGGACAATCCGCCACCGCCGATGTTTGCACCGCTGCAATTGCGCGAGCTGCGCATCGCTAACCGCGTGGTCGTCTCGCCGATGTGCATGTATTCGGCCAGGGAGGGCGAGGTCGGCGACTTTCACCTGGTGCACTATGGCGCGCGCGCCATGGGCGGCGCGGGGCTGATTTTCACGGAAATGACCGACGTCTCCGCCGACGCGCGCATCACGCCCGGCTGCGCCGGCATGTACGAGGCAAAGCACGTGACGGCGTGGAAACGCATCGTCGATTACGTCCACCAGAACTCCAACGCGAAATTTGCATTGCAGCTGGCGCACGCCGGCCGCAAGGGCTCAACGCGCGCGCCGTGGGACGAAGAGTTTGCCGATCAGCCGCTTCCGGACGGCAATTGGCCGCTGCTCGCGCCGTCGGCCATCGCTTGGTCCGATCGTAACGCTGCGCCGCAAGCCATGACCCGCGTCGACATGGACCGCGTCAAAGCCGACTTTGTCCGCGCCACTTTGATGGGAGAAGAAGCTGGTTTTGACATGCTTGAGCTGCATTGCGCGCATGGCTACCTGCTCTCCTCCTTCCTGACACCGCTCTCCAACCAACGCACCGACGCATATGGCGGCAGCATTGAAAATCGCCTGCGCTATCCGCTCGAAGTGTTCGAGGCGATGCGCGCGGCGTGGCCGAAGCACAAGCCGATGAGCGTGCGCGTCTCCGCCACCGACTGGCACGAAGACGGATTGAGCGCCGAAGACTCCATCGCCATCGCCCAAGCCTTCGCCGATGCCGGCGCCGATCTCATCGACGTGTCGGCGGGCCAAACCAGCGAACATGCGCGTCCCGTGTACGGTCGCATGTTTCAGACCCCGTTCAGCGACATGATCCGCAACGAAGGCCGCGTCCGTACCATGGCGGTGGGCAACATCTTCGAGCCCGATCACGTCAACTCCATTCTCGCCGCCGGCCGCGCCGATCTCTGCGCGCTGGCGCGTCCGCACCTTGTCGATCCGTTCTGGAGCTTGCGCGCCGCCGCAGAACTTGGCTGGACCGGGCTCGAACCCCCGAAGCAATACCGCCAAGGCGCCGCGCAACTCATCCGCAACATCGCCAAGCGCGATCAAACGGTCGGCAAAGTTTGATGGCCGACGCACGCGATCCCGTCCGTCTCTCGCTCCGGCTCATCAGCACGGGGCGCCTCATTGAGCGCGAGGTCGATTCGCTCATGCGCGCGCGCTTTGGCTCCACCATCGCCCGTTTCGATTTCATGGCCGCACTCGACCGTCACGGGGCGCTCACGCTCGGCGAGGTGTCGCAATATCTGCTTGTCTCCAACGGCAACGTTACGCAGTTGCGAACACGTTTGTCCGAGGACGGGCTGATCGAAACGCTGACGGACGTAAACGATCGGCGCAT
>DASZWS010000183.1:0-3341 GCA_035546515.1 Vitreimonas sp.
GTGTCATGGTTCACGATCATCTTTTCGATCGGATCCATCTGCACTGCGATGCGAAGCGACTTCATGCGTCAGACAGCTTTGGCGGCGCGCCCATTGATGCGGGCGCCGCGCAGATGTTCGGCGATGAGGAACGCCAAGTCGAGCGCTTGTTGGCCGTTGAGGCGCGGATCGCAATGCGTGTGATAGCGCGAAGAGAGGTCCTCCTCGGTCACCGCCGCCGCGCCGCCCAGGCATTCGGTGACCTGCTGGCCGGTCATCTCCACGTGCACGCCGCCTGGGTACGCGCCTTCTGCGGGGAGCACATTCATGAAGCTACGCACCTCAGAAAGAATGCGGTCAAACGGGCGCGTCTTGTAACCCGACGCCGTCTCATGGGTGTTGCCGTGCATCGGATCACAGGACCACACCACTTTGCGGCCCTCTTTAGTCACGGCGCGCGCGAGCTTCGGCAGACCCGCTTCGACCTTGTCGGCGCCAAACCGCGAAATGAGCGTGAGCCGTCCCGGTTCGTTGGCGGGATTGAGGATGTCGATCAGCTTGAGCAGTTCGTCCGGATCGAGCGACGGGCCACATTTCAGGCCGATCGGATTCTTGATGCCGCGCGCAAACTCGACGTGGGCGCCATCAGGCTGGCGCGTGCGGTCGCCGATCCAAACGAAGTGGGCGCTGGTGTCGTACCAATCGCCGCTGGTGGAATCGACGCGTGTCATCGCTTCTTCGTAGCCAAGCAACAGCGCCTCGTGGCTGGTGTACACGTCCACCTGCCGCACCTGCGGCACGCTTTGCGGCGTGATCCCGCACGCTTCCATGAAGTCGATGGCTTCGGAAATGCGGTCCGCGATTTCCTGGTAGCGCTTGCCCTGAGGGCTATCCGCCACGAACCCGACCATCCAGCGATGCACGTTGTGGAGGTCGGCGTAGCCGCCGTTGGCGAACGCGCGGATCAGGTTCAGCGTCGCCGCCGATTGCGCATACGCCTTGAGCAACCGCTCCGGATCGGGCGTGCGCGCTTCCGGGGTGAACTCCATGTCGTTGATGTTGTCGCCCCGATAGGAGGGGAGCGTCACGCCGTTGCGCGTTTCGGTCTGCGACGAACGCGGCTTGCCGAACTGGCCCGCCAAGCGACCGATCTTCACCACCGATTTCGAACCCGCGAAGGTGAGCACGATGCTCATCGCCATTAGCGTGCGGAAGGTGTCGCGGATGTTGTCCGGGTGAAACTCTTTGAAACTCTCGGCGCAATCGCCGCCTTGCAGCAGAAACGAGCGCCCTTCGGCGACGTCGGCCAGGCGCGCCTTCAGATTGCGCGCCTCGCCGGCGAACACGAGCGGCGGATACGAGCGCAGCTGGGTTTCGACAGCCGTCAGCGCACCCTGGTCAGGGTAGTCGGTCGGGATGTGCTTAGCGGGCTTGGCCCGCCAGCCATTGGGGTTCCACTTCTCACGCATACGCGGCTTCCTTAGCCGATCCTCGCGCGCGGGCGCGAGGCTTCTCTCCACAAATGGTGATGCAAATCACCAGCGCACCAGCGTCGCTTGGCAACGCGGCGAGATGCCCGCGGTGCGTCGCAACCCCGCCACATTGCCAAGGCGTAACCCCGCCCGGTAAGTTGTCACCGGGGCAAGAATTATTGATGGCGACCGCCGCGTATCTCGCGTTCGAGCCGGCCGACGAGACCGTTGCACGCGAGGTCGGCGCCGAACTTGAACGGCATGGCTGGACTGCGACTTACGCAGGCCCTGAGCTGCGCCGCGACGACGCCATCCCGAAGCTCGTCGAAACAGTGGGGCGATCGGGCCTGCTGGTGCTGATCGCGTCGCCGGCGTCCGAGGGCAGCCGCTGGGTCACGCGCGAAGTGGCGGGCGCGATCAACAACGGTCGTCCCGTGATCATCGCGCAGGCGGGGCCGCTTTCGGCGGAGTCCTGGATCCCCGCCACGCTCGACATGAGCCGCGCCATCGACTTCAGAAGCGGTGTCGATTCCGAAACATTGGCCAAGCTGATCGAAGCAACGCGCGTCGCCACAGGCCGCGGCCGCGTTGTCACCATGCTCAATATCAAGGGCGGCGTCGGCAAGACGGTGTTAGCGGCAAACCTGTTCGCCGCCGCTTACCTCGCCGACAAGCGGTCGATCAGTTATGTCGACCTCGACCCGCAACACAATCTCACGCAGTATTTTCTTTCTCCCGGTGAGCGCGTCCGTATCCGCGACCGCAATCATACAATTTATGGAGTAATCAATCCGCGTGGCGAGCACAGCGTGCCGCAGGCCGATCTCGGCGGCGTTGCTGTGCCGCTCAATCGCGCCAAGCGCGCGAAGCAACCGAATTTTGAGCTGGTCGCGGGCGATGAGCGGCTCTTCGAATACACGCTCGACACCCGCCCCGAACACGACAAGGCCGAAGCCTTCACGCGCTTCCGCGCGCTGATCGGTATTCTGCGTGCGCGCTCCGACGTCGTGGTGATCGACTCCAACCCGTGCGCCACCTTCCTGACGCGCTTGGCCATCACCCAGGCCGACCACATCATCGCCCCGGTGCGGCCAGAGAAGTACTCGCTCACCGGATTGAACATGCTCGAGCATGTGGCGCGCGAAGTGAGGGGAAGGCCGTTGCGCCCAGAGGAATTCTCGGTGCTGCTGAACGGCGTGAACGACCGCACCCGCTCCAGCGAAACCGGCGACGCCGACACGCTCACCCGCAACGAGATCGGCGGCGCCCCGTTCTTCGGCGGCGCTCTGCTGCCGGAGGAAATCCCGTACTCAGCGGTGCTCCGCTCCGCGCCCACCGACCGCTTCGCGGCCAACCCCATCAACGTCACCGCCATGCTGCGCGTCGGCGGCCGTCCGGCCAAGGAGGCGCTGATCCGCGCCGCGGCGGCGATCTTGAAGCGGGCCCAGCCGTGAAGCTCGGCCCGCCCGAGGTGAAAGCGCTGCGGACAGCGCTCAAGACGCGGACCCGCGCCGAACTGAAACAGCTGTTCGCACTCGTACGGGCCTACGACGATAAGACCCTGTTGGCGGCGCTGGCGTCCCCAAGGCCAAAGCGAGCGCGCCGCGGCGATCCGTTGGTCCGCGAGCTGGAACGCACCCTAAAGCCGATCATGGGGCCGTCCGCGGAGAAGGCCGAGTTGCTGATCGAATTCATGGCGAAAAAGCATCGCCGCAAACTCACAGGCGAGCCCAAAGGGCTGGCTGACGCAATTAAGCGCTTGCGCACCCATTTCACCGACGCTCAGATTCAAGCTGGAGCTAAGGCGCTCTTGGGCAATCTCAAGGCGCTCTATGGCGACCAGGAAACGGTGGTGTGACCCGTAACTGAGGCGCATTGCCAAGCGAACTA
>DASZWS010000184.1:0-2606 GCA_035546515.1 Vitreimonas sp.
CTTCTCTTTGACAAGCAAGCGCTCCACCGCCGCGTTGGTAAGCACGCGCTCGGTATTGCGCAGCGGCCGCATGACCAGGCGCGTGTCCAGCTCACTCGCGGCGACAATCGCCTTCTTCACGTTCTCATGCACCGGCGCTTCTTTCGTCGCGATGAAACGCGTGCCCATGTTCATACCTTCCGCGCCCATTGCCAGCGATGCCACCAGCGAGCGGGCGTCGGCCATGCCGCCGGACGCCACGAATGGAATTTTTAGTTCTTCCGCCGCACGCGGCAGCAGGATCATATTGGGCACATCGTCTTCGCCGGGATGACCGCCACACTCAAAACCGTCCACGCTCACCGCATCGCAGCCAATCGCTTCGGCCTTCAACGAGTGGCGCACCGACGTGCACTTGTGGATCACCTTGGCGCCATTCTCTTTCAGCACCGGAAGCCACTTTTGCGGATTGTTGCCGGCGGTCTCGACGATCTTCACGCCGCCTTCGATGATCGCCTTGATGTAGCCGGGATAGTCGGGCGCCTGCATCACCGGCAGAAAGGTCAGATTCACACCGAACGGCTTGTCCGTCATCTCACGGCAGCGCGCAATTTCCTTCGCCAGCAGTTCAGGCGTGCGCTGCGTGAGCCCAGTGATGATGCCCAAACCGCCTGCATTCGACACCGCCGACGCCAATTCGGCCAATCCCACAAAATGCATGCCGCCTTGAATGATCGGATGCTCAATGCCGAAGAGCTCAGTGATGCGTGTGCGCATGCCGATGATCCCGCCTGATCGAAAGTGCCATCGGCGATCACATTAAGTAATGGACGGCGCCACTCAAGCGGATTGTTGCGTGCGCGCCTTCCGTGAAGGCAACACCACTAGGCAGCGCGCCACGTGGGCAAACCGGACGCATCGAGACTGACTTCGCCTTGCTGGCCGATGGCGTTCCTATCCCAGGAGCACAGCAAACCAAACGAGCCGTTGTCCTCTGCCGGCACGCGCGCCATCACCCGCTCATCCTGCGGCGAGAGCGCGATGACCACGCCTTGGATCGGCTCGCCTTCGCGCGAATAGGTGACGGTGTAAGTCTCAATGCGCGCCGGGCCGACATAGTCCTGCTTGAGTGGCGGCACCGGACCGAGTTTGGCGTCGGCCTCCGCTTGCACCGAATAGTCGGGGGCGATGGGGGCCGCTCCCGGCGTTTGGCTCACGACGATCGCATGGTGTTTGTTGACGTAACCGCCATTGCCATAGAGCAGACCGATCCCCTTCGCATCGGCGCGCATCTCGCGCGTCATCGCACAGACGGCATGCAGCATGTAGTTGTTGAGGGGACCGCCGAAGAAGGTGAGACCGCCAGTAACGGTTGGCGAAATCTTCTCCGCATCGAGCCCCAGCGTCTTGAGCGCCATCTTCGGCACAACAGGAAAACAAGAATAGAGTTCGAGCTTGCTGAACTTCCCCGCGCCGCCAGCAATCTCGGTCGACTTGTTCAACACCGCCGCCTGAGCGGTACTGTGCGCATAGCTATCGCGCTTCAGGTAGTCATCAGGCTCGTGCGCTGCTGCGCCGCCCCAGATGTACACGCCCTTCTCGTCCGCAATCCCGAGTTCACGTGCTAGCGCAAGGCTGGTGATGATGACCGCGGCGGCTTGATTGACGCTCGGATTCGCCACCATCAATTTTGGGTACGGCCAGTTGATCATGCGATTGGCGCCGCCAACCGTGGCGATGGCTTCAGCGCTCTGCCCCTCCCTGTTCCACGCTTGCGGATTTCGCGCCGCCGCCGCCGCGAACTTGGCCCAGAGCCTTGCCGACTCTGCATTGCCTTCGCGCGGCGTCACACCGCGCGTGGCCTGCGTCGCCATTTCATAGAACGGATAAATCTGCGCCGGATCCCACATGCGCAGCTTGAGCGCGATCTCGCTCAGCGTGAAGTAGGGCGGCGTCGCCTTTGCTGGCGGCATCGGTGTCCACGGAAGCTCTACATTCTCGCGCTTGGCCTTGGTGCGCGTGCTGTTCGACTCGCCGCCGACGACAGCCGCCGCCTTGATCTCACCACGGGCGATGCGCAGCGCCGCCTCGTGCACCAGCCGGATCGGTGTTTCGCCGCCCATGCCGGCGTTGATCTTCTGGGCCGGAGAGATGCCGAGCTTCTCACACAGCAGACTCGCTGCATCGGCGTAACGCCACGATACGAGACCGACGAGATCAACGCGCTGGACGCGCGCCAGCACCTTTCCTCCGCCATCGGCGTCGGCCGCGCGCATGGCTTCCACCATGAGCGCAACCGGCTCCTTACTTTCCAGCACACTCTTCGGCCGCTCGCTGAACTCGCCAACGCCGACAATAACCGGCGTTGTCTCCGGCGAAGCCATCACACGCGCTCGATAATGATCGCCGGCGCCATGCCGCCGGCGGCGCACATGGTGACAAGCCCGCGTTTCAGATCGCGGCGTTCCAACTCATCCAGGATCGTGCCGATCAGGATCGAGCCCGTCGCGCCGATCGGATGCCCGAGCGCCATAGCGCCGCCGTTGACGTTGACTTTGTCGCGATCCAGCTTGAGGTCGCGGATGAATTTTTCCGCCACCACCGCGAAGGCTTCGTTGATCTCGAAC
>DASZWS010000185.1:0-7601 GCA_035546515.1 Vitreimonas sp.
AAGTGGATCGCGGCAACTTGTCCGCCGAAGCTCGAAGAGCGAAGGCGGAAGCCGCGAGACGAAGGGGGAGGTGGACCAGCGCGCACAATCCTGCGCCTCCCCCTCCGATCGCTTCGCGACCACCTCCCCCGCAAGCGGGGGCGGAAAAGACCCACACGCCGCGCTCGTGCGCAAACTCTCACCGAAATTCCGCAGCGCCATTCCGCTCGCGTTGCGCTTCGAAGCGGTGCTGCGTGTTTACAACAACCCCTTGCCATTCGCCCGCCGCTTGGCGGCGCGCCTGCGCAAACGCGCAGCGCTTGCGAAGCGCGTTCTGAACGACGGCTGGACACAGCTCCGCGGCATCATCGAACGCACGCTGCACGACGAGATCGGCCCGCGCGTCGACACCTCCGTGCGCAAGCTGTGCGCCGACTCGAGTTAGGCGAACGCACGACGTCCCATCACCGAAACACGCCGCCAGCGGCCGCTGGCGGCGGCGCCCGCGTGCGTCATCATTCCGCCCCACGGCGCGGGCTGTTGCAGCCGTTGGCGGCCGCGCCTAAATCGCGGGCTGGGAGATCGGAATGTCGCGTCGGATCACAGGTTTTGCGGTTATCGCAGTGGCGTTGCTGGGCGCCGCCTGCACCCCAGCGCCCCAGGGCAAAACCAGCGCCGGCCAGGCCGCGCCGCTCAATCCCCAAGTGGTCGCCGCGCGCGGCACGCTCGCCGAGAGCGAACAAGCCACCATCGCCATTTTCAAATCCGCGTCGCCCTCGGTGGTGCTGGTGATCGCCGGCACGCCCGCGAATGGGTTCAACGGCGGCCAGGTCGCCGCAGGCACCGGATTCGTCTGGGACCATGACGGCCACATCGTCACCAATTATCACATCGTCGCACAGGGCAGCCAAATTGTCGTGCGCCCGCCGCAAGGCGGCGACGACATTCCTGCAACCGTCATCGGCTCGGCGCCCAATTACGATCTCGCGGTCCTGCGCCTGCAACACCCGGTGAATGCGCCGCCGCTGTTGATGGGCACATCAGGCGATCTGCAAGTCGGCCAAGCCGCCTTCGCCATCGGCAATCCGTTCGGCTTCGATCACACGCTCACCTCCGGCATCGTCTCCGCCGTTGGCCGTCAGCTGCCAACCGAGAGCGGCCGCGAAATCGCTGACGTCATTCAAACCGATGCGGCGATCAACCCCGGCAATTCCGGCGGTCCGCTGTTGGATTCCGCTGGCCGCGTCATCGGCGTGACAACCGCGATCTATTCGCCCTCCGGCGGCAATGCCGGTGTCGGCTTCGCCATTCCGATCGACACCGTGCGCCGCATCGTGCCGCAACTCATCAGCAATGGCCGCGCGCCGATCCCCGGCATCGGCATCATCGCCGCCGATGAATCGCTGGCCGCACGCGCCGGCGTTGACGGCGTCCTGGTATGGCAAACCCAAAATAACTCGCCCGCAGCCCGCGCCGGATTGCGCTCCACCGACGCCGATCGCGGCGTCCTGGGCGACATCATCGTCCGCGCTGACGGCCGCCCCGTGCATCGCCTCGCCGACCTCACCAATGCGCTCGATCGCGCCGGCGTCGGCGGACACGTTCAGCTTACGGTGCAGCGCGGCCAAGGCGAGATACAGGTCAACGTGCCGATCGAAGACATCGGCGGCAGCGTGCAGAAGCGTTAGCGCGCCCAGATCATGTCGGAAGGGCGATAGCCCAAGCGCGAAACACGCTGTTCGAAATTTGCGCGTTGTTCTGGGCTGATCGTAGCGGCGCGCGTCAGCACCCAAAGGTAGCGCCCGCCCGGCTCGCCGACGATTGACCAGGAATAATCGTCCGCGCGCTCAAGCACCCAATAATCGCCCCAGAACGGGCCGAAGAAACTGACCTGCAGTTTGCCCTCGCCCGCCGCACCCGCCAGCTTTGCGCGTCCACGTGCGATTTTGACCGTCCCGTTCTCAAGGGTACAGGAGTTGGCAACCGAAATAAGCCCGTCGGGCCGGCGTCCATACTCGGCGACCACGTTGCTGCAGCCGCGCTCAAAATTGTTGGGGAGCCGCGCTGCTTCGTGCCACCGGCCAAGATACCGTTCGAGATCCACGCGAGCCACGGAGAGCGGCGTGTCGGCATGCCGATAGACCGGCTGCGGCGCGCAGGCCGCCAGGACAAGCAGGAGCAGTGCGGTAATGCTTTTCATGCGGGTTATACGCATGGCTTGCCGCTTTGGTTTCCTGGAAGGAAACTGGGCGGGGATTCGATGGACCGAAGGGGCTTCATAACCGCAGCCGCCGCGTGCAGCGTCGTCAGCGCCTCGACGCTGCCGGTGGCGCGCGCGCAGCAACCTCCGGCCCGTTTCAGTGAGGCGATTGCCTACAGCGCCGATCGCGGCGGGACGACATTCCTGGTCGTGCGCAATGGCGTTGTGCTCGGCGAAGCCTATCAAGACGGCAACGCCGATACGCGCTGGCCCATCGGCGAAGGCACGCACGCGATGATGCCGTTGCTGATGGGCGCTCTGGTGTCGGATCGGCTGTTGCGGCTTGACGATCCCGTATCCATGACCCTGGGCGTGTGGAGCGATCCGGAACGTCAAGTCATCTCCACGCGCACACTCTTGAACGGCACCAGCGGCATCTCGTTTGGGCCAAACGACACGCACGATCTCAACACAGCCCTGACGTTGCAACCGCCGCCTGCGCAAGGCGTCGTGCGGTTCAGCGACGATGCCGCCACATATTTTCTGCTGGCCGAAATCGCCCGGCGCAAATTGTTGACCTACGACGGCGCCACCGATCCAGCGCAATATCTTACCGATCGCGTGCTCGGTCCGATCGGCTGCGTCCCGGTCGGCTGGACCCGCAATCCCGACGGTTCTGCGCGATTTGACGACGGATGCGCGGTATCTGCGCGCGGTTGGGCTGAGATCGGCGAACTCATTCGCCGCAACGGCGTTTGGCGCGCCGAACAGATCGTCGACAGCAGCACCATGATGGATACGCTGCGCGGTTCGCTGATCGAGCCACGCGCTGGCTTTGGCTTCTGGCTTGCTTCGGCGACACGCCGCAGCGACGGCCTGCCGGTCAACAGCGACCTGTGGTCAGCGAGTTCGCCCGCGCCAGTTGACCTTGCCATGGCCGCGGGCGCGCAAGGGCAACGCCTCTACGTCGTCCCTTCCCGCGATTTGGTGATCGTGCGTCAAACTCGCGCCAACGTCACCAGCGCGCCTTGGTCAGACGCGGCGTTCCTCACCGCGATTTGGCGCAATCTTTGATCCGCTCAGTTGCGCGCGCGGATCAACAAACCGCTGATCAAACCGAGCACGCCGCCGCCCGCTGCGCCAGTGATCAGGTTGCCAAGGTTGGCGCTGTTATCGCCCGCGAGATTTCCCCACATCGCGGTGATGTTGCCAACCGCCGGAACCGCGTCCGCGCCATAGCCCAGCGCTACGCCGCCAATCGCGCCAATGATCGTGCGGCCGACAATGCCGCCGCCCCCACGCGTGAGCGCACCCAAAATATTGCCGCCGACAGCCCCGCCCACGGCTTGCAGCAGGTACGGCAGGATGGTGGTCATATCCATGCGACTTCCCCTCGCTCCCGCGCGGATCCCCGCCGCGCTTTGTGACCTGGAGCATAGATAGGTTCCACCGATACTCAACTAAGATTGCACTGCAGTAATCTCCGCGACTTGCCCACAACGCTCGTCATGTTTGCGCGGCTTTCCGTCGTTTATGCACAGAGGAGAGCCGCCACTCGCGCGCAGGGTGATTCGGGCCGTGTTAGAGACGCGCGCTCGTCTGGACACACGCGCCCTCAAATGACCGACCTCCGCATCGTCTGTACGCATGACGCGCTGAAAGCGGCCGAAGCGCTGCGGCGTTTGCTAGAAGCCGAACAGCACAAGGTGACCGTTTCCTACGGCCGCCAATCCCTTTCGGAATTGCCCAAGGCGCGCGCGGCCAAGCAGCACATTTTGCTGATCTGGTCGTACGAAGCGCCAACAGCGCAGTACATGCTCGACTGGGCGCGCCAAATCGAGCCATCGCATCTGATCGAAATCGCGCGCGCGCCAGGTTTCCCGGCGATGAGCGGCCACGCGCCTGTGATCGACTTCGAGGGCTGGAATGGCGAACGCGGCGGACCCGCGTGGGCGGCGCTCAACGAACGTGTGGAGAGCATCAATCCCAAGCCCGCGCCTCAGAAGAAAAAAATAACGCGGCTACGCGCGGCCGCGGCATTGGCCGGCGTTAGCTTCGCGGCGATCAGCGGCGCACTGTTGATGCGCACGCATGTGGCGCCTGATCCTGCCGTTACGACGGCGGCGGCGCCCGACGTCGAACCAGAACAGATCGCTCAGCAAGTCGACGAGATCGCGCCGGCGCCGGGCGACGGCGTTGGCGGACCGTTGCAGGCGATCGAACCGCCGTCGATTGACTATCTCTACGAGGTGACGCCGGCGCCCGGTATGCGGGTGGCGTCAATTTCGGCGGCTGCGCACGCCGAACTGAGCGTACCTGATCTCGACCCGAGAACGCGGCTGCGCGAGCCGACATTTTTTGAACGTCTGGCTGAATTCAACCCGCTGCGCCGCGATGATCCCGCGCCACCAGCGCCGCCGCGCTAGCTCAGATGTCCGCGCCCCCGCGCGCGCAACCAGTGCAGCAACGCCCAGCCATGCGCCTCGTGGCGAAGCTTCATCAGCGCTTCATTGGGGTTCATCCAAATCAGAACATGGTCAGGTTCTGTCGGCGCACTATCATCGGCGGAAAGCTCAACCTCATAGAAGGTTGAGAGCGAATTGCGCGGCTCGCCTTTGTTGATCCAAAACTGCCCCGCCCTGCCGATTACGCGCGTGGGCCAAACCGTCAGCCCGGTTTCTTCCTGAAACTCGCGCATCAGCGCCGCGGCCTCGTCTTCATCAGCTTCGATGCCGCCGCCAGGAAGGTCGTATTCGTAAGGCGCGCGTTTGCCGATCTGCACGATGGCGATGAACGCCTCACCGCGCGGACAGATGCCGTAGGCGCTCATGCGTTCGAGATAGGTGAGGCCGGTCTGGGTCTGGCCAAACTGAAGCGCGAAACGGGTCATGCCCCCGCCATATAGCGCGGCGGCGGCCCCAAGGCGAACCGATTGAAAACCGCGGCGGTGCGTGGCCTAACAGCGCCATGACGCGGTTCAGCCCAGTCATTCTCGTCGCCGGCGCGTCTTCGGCCGCGGGCGCGGCCTGCGCGCAAGCGCTCGCGGCGGAAGCGACGGGCGGGCTTTTGCTGGTGGATCGCGACGAAATGTTGCTAAGCGCCACCGCCGACGCCCTGCAGAGTCCACCGGAGCGCGTCTCCATGCTGACCATGGACATCGCCGATGCGCAGCGCTGGCAGGCGGCGGCCGATTTCGTCCGCGATCAATACGGGCGTCTGGATTGGGTCGTCATCTGCATCAGTCCGGAGGAAAAGGACGCCGCCTCGCCCGGCGCGGCTATCGGCGTGGTTCGCGCCGTCGCGCCGCTGATGCGTCAGAATGCACTCGGTGGCGCGGTGACGCTGATCGTTTCGGCGCGCGCGGTCAAAGTCGACGCGCTTTTGCGGCTGGTGCGAGAAGCCGCACAAGAAGGCCGCGCCGCACAAGTGCGCGTGAATGCCGTACTGAACGGGGCCATCGATTCTCCGCTCTGGCGGCGCGATCCAATTTTCGAAACGCTGGTGCGCGATAGCGGCGGAGAGCCTGCGGCCCTGGCAAAGATCGAGGCGTTCTCACCCCCGCTCGCGCGCTGCGACGAAAAGCAAGACTTGCCGCGCCTTGCCAGGCTCCTGCTCGGGGATGATACCGGCGTGAGCGGCGTCACCCTTGTCGCCGACGCGGGCAATACGCTTTGATGCCGGCGCGCGCGAGCGCGATTCGCGAGGCCAAGACATGCAATCGATCGTCGGGCGATTTCTCGGATTCGATAAGCTGATCGGACCGGTGCTGGTGAAAATCGTTTATTACGTGGGCGCGGTCGGCATTGGGCTCGCGGTGATCGGCGGCGTGCTCGCGGCGATCATGGCAGTGGTCGCCGGCAATGTGGGCGCCGCCGCGATGCTGTTGATTGCCTGGCCCGTCGTTGGCGCTGTGGGCCTCGTGTATTGGCGTTTCATCTGCGAACTCTTCATGCTGGCGTTCTTGGCTTACGACCGCATGGGCGAGATCAAGAGCCTGCTAAGCGTCGCCACCGGCGCGCCCGACCCCAATCACCCGCAATTCTAGACAAAGAATTTCGCCGCCATCTCTGGGGGCACACGCTTCAGCCGGCGGCTGGCGGCGTCCAGCAAACACCAGCTGGATTTGACCTGAACGGCGGGCTTGTCGGCGCCGGCTTTGTAGATGTCGACAAAGCGCAGCCAAATCGGCCCGCGCGGCGCCGCATCGACGCGCGTGCGAACCTCTACGTCGTCGCCCAGCGTCAGCGCGCTGCGATAGTCGACCTCATGCCGGGTGACGACCCAGACATAAGTGGCGACGTTTTCATCGCCCGCGCGCGCACGCCAATGCGCGGTGGCGATGTCCTGCGCCCAGCGCAAATAGACGATGTTATTGACGTGCCCCAGCTCGTCGATATCGGCCGCGTCGACGGAAAAATGCTGCGTGAAAATCTCAGGCGTCATTGCCGCTGAGCCTAGCCAGAGGCGCGCGGGCGGGAAAGTGTTATGCCGCGTCAGCGGCGAATGGCGTCAGCGCGATCAGAGCTTCGTCCAGTGCGGCGCGCACCTGCGCCAAAGCGGCGGCCGCATCGCCAGGCGCGGCGCGCTCTGCGGCTTCACACGCAGCCGCCAGCACGTCGAGGCCGATGCCGCGCGCCGAGCCTTTGAGTTTGTGCACCGCATCGCGCCAGCCGTCGGCGGCAAGCCCACTCGTCCAGTCGTTCACCTGGCTTTGAAACAGCTGCACAATTTCGGCCTGCAAGGCAGGATCGTCACCGGTCATGTGCTCGAAATGGGCGCGATCGAGAACGGTCATGGGCGTGAGTTTCGCGCGCGCGCCGTTAAGAGAGCGTTAGAAGGCAGGCACGCCGATCAGCCAACGGTGCGCGAAACCAATGATCACGAACACCGCCGCGCCCGCGAGCAGGCGCTGCCACATCTCGCCGAGCCTCACCGTGTTGCGGCCCTGAATGATTGCCGCGAACGGGATGCTCGATGTCACGGCTGCAAAACGCGCCCAGCCTTCCGGATTGAGCGCGGCGCGCTTGCGATCGATCGAGCGCGAACCGTAAAGCGCCATCGCACCCAACGCGCCAAACAGCATCACCGCAAAGCGCTCGCCGTTCATCATCAGGTGCGCCAGCGCCCACAACGCCACGCCCCACAAGAACGGGTGGCGAGTGATACGCAAAATGCCCCGCGCAGGTTCAGCGTCGTTGAGCGCGTTCTCGAAGAACGCGGCCGTCGGATTTTTCGTCAGCAGCCCCGCAACGCCGACAATGAAGCCGAAGACGATCAGCACATAAGCGGGCGTCCGCAACCAGGCGGGCGGAACCCACATCATCTCGTTCAGCGGATCGAACGGGTTCTGGCGCATGTCGTGAAAGCCGAACACGAGCCACGCCAACAGCGCAAACGAGAGCAGCGAGAACAGGCCGCGATA
>DASZWS010000186.1:0-26842 GCA_035546515.1 Vitreimonas sp.
GCGTCCGATGGAAGCATCGAAGGGCGCTGCACCATCGTAACGGAAACGCGTGGCAGCGATGCAGGCAGGCGCGTTGTGCGGGGCCGGGAAGAAGAGTGCGCAGCATACTATGCGGGCCAGCGGCGGCCGCGTCGGCCGGGCGAGGCCGCGTGATTTTCATCAGCTAGCGACAAGGCAACATTAAGAGGGCGTCGTACGGCGCGAAAGGGTTGCAATGGAAGCGAAGAACTCCGGTCTCCGCACGCCGGCATCTGCGCCCTACTGGAGTTGGGACACCGCGACGGCGTGTGTTCGCACCGGCAGCTCGCTCTCAGGTCTCGGTTCTTCGGAAGCGCGCGCGAGGTTGCCGAAAGAAGCGCGCGCGATGAGCCGCGCGTCCGGCGCAGCGGGCGACCTGCGTCTTCTCGGACGACAGTTTGAGAGCCCTCTGGTTCTCATCCTATTGTTTGCATCTACGGTAGCGGCGGTTGTGCACGAATGGACAGAGGCGTCCATCATACTTGTCATCGTCGCCGGCAGCACACTGCTAGGCTTTGCGCAGGAATGGCGTGCGTCTCGCGCTCTCGCGGACTTGCACGCGCGTTTGGCGCTGAAAACCAGAGTGCTCAGGGACGGTGTCGTCGTTGAGGCGCCGGCCTCGGAAATCGTTCGCGGCGATGTGATCGTCCTTTCGGCGGGAAATCTTGCTCCGGCCGACGGCGTTATCATCTCATCGCGCGATTTTCTCGTAACAGAGGCCAGTCTGACGGGCGAATCGTTCCCGGTTGAGAAGATGGTAGGTGTGCTAGCGCCCACAACGCCGCTGCCGCAACGCAGCAACTGCGTTCTTGCCGGCGCCTCGGTGCGGAGCGGGGAGGCGCGCGTCTTAGTTGTCGAAACGGGCAAGACGACGGTGATCGGCGCAGTCGCGGCCGGGCTGCAGGCGCATGCGCCGGAAACGGAATTTCAAAAGGGCTTGCGTCGCTTCGGCTACCTGCTGCTGCGCGTCGTGGTGGTGCTCGTATTGTTCGTTCTCATCATCAACCAGGCGCTCGGCCGCCCATTCTTGGAATCGTTGCTCTTTTCGGTGGCTTTGGCGGTGGGTTTGTCGCCGGAACTCCTGCCTGCGATCGTGTCTGTGACGCTCGCTGCTGGCGCGCGGCGCATGGCGCGAAGGGGCGTCCTCGTGCGTCACCTCGAAGCGATTGAGAACCTTGGCGGCATCGATCTCCTGTGCACCGACAAGACCGGCACGCTGACTCAAGGATGCGCGTCACTGTCTGAAGCGCTTGACGCAGATGGCGTGGTTTCTGCGCGCGTAATGGCGCTTGCTCTTGCCAATTCATCGCTGGAAACCGGCATTGAGAACCCGCTTGACCAAGCGGTTGTCGCCGCGGGGAACGCAGCCGGCCTTTCCGTGACTTGGCAAAAGCTTGACGAAATTCCTTACGATTTCCAGCGCAAGCGTTTGACGATTGTTGTCGACGATGGCGACGATGAGAGCGCTTTGATCATCTCCAAGGGTGCGTTCCGCGAGATCATCGACATCTGTGCCATTGATTCCGGCAAAAAGCGCGCCGCCGAAGCGCTATTTCAAACCTATAGCGAAGCAGGATCGAGGGTGCTGGGCGTAGCGACGCGCCGGATGCCGCGCGTTCAAAGGTATGCGCGCAGCGATGAGTGCGACATGCATTTCGAGGGCTTCCTCAAATTTGAAGACCCGATCAAGTCTGACGCCAAGGCTGCGCTCGAGGCGATGATGAGCGCCGGCGTGGGCGTGAAGATCGTAACTGGCGACAATCGCTACGTCGCCGCTCACGTCGCCGAGGCCATGGGGATAGATCCCCACATGCTTATCACGGGCGAACAACTGGCGGAGATCGCTCCGGATGCACTGGCCCCGCTTGCAGAGCGCGCCAACGTGTTTGCGGAGATAGACCCTCAGCAGAAGCAGCGTATTGTCACCGCGCTTCAGCGTCGGGGTCACGCAGTCGGTTTCTTGGGCGACGGCGTCAATGATGCGCCCTCTTTGCACGCCGCGGATGTGGGCATTTCGGTCGAGGGCGGGGTGGATGTGGCGCGCGAAGCAGCGGACATCATCTTGCTTGAAAGAGATCTCGGTGTCCTCAAGCAAGGCATTGAAGATGGCCGGCGCACCTTTGCGAACACGTTAAAGTACATCTGCATCACGACGGGTTCTAGCTTTGGCAACATGGTGAGCATGGCGGCGGCGACGTTGGTGCTGCCGTTTCTGCCAATGACTGCAGCGCAAGTCCTGCTGACCAATGTGCTGACGGATTTGCCGCTTATGGCGATCGCCACAGACAACGTCGATGCAGAGCGAACGGGCAGGCCACTTCGCTGGCGCGTGGGGCAAATTCAGTCATTCATGCTGGTATTTGGATTGCTAAGTTCGGTGTTTGACGTGCTGACGTTCTGGTTTCTTCGTCAGGTTTGGCACGTCGGCGAGCACATGTTCCAAACGCTCTGGTTTGTGATTTCTGTTCTGACCGAGGTCGCCGCCATCCTCGTCCTAAGAACACAGCGGCAGAGTTGGAAAAGTGCGCCAAGCCGGTGGATCTTGGCGATCTCGGCGGCCGTGGCGGCTGTCACGGTCGCTGCCCCCTTCGTAGGGACGCTCGCAGTCTGGTTTCTGTTGACGCCGCCTTCCGTGTGGCTGGTCGCAGCTGCCTTCGCTATCGCCCTTGGCTACGCACTTTCAACTGAAGCTGCCAAGTATTGGTACTATCGCCGCCATGCTTGAGCCTAATCAAGGCGAGGGTCGCCGCACGCCCTCAAGTTGGACGAAACGTGAGCGGAAGAGCGAGTGTCATGCCATTCAAGGACATCATCGTCCCAATTCTTGAGGTGGCGGAGGATGAGCCGGCGCTGAAGGCCGCCGAAATCGTGGGCGAATTAGCCGACGCTCATCTGTCTGCGGTTTTTCTAGAAATTGAACCCGACCCCATCGCCACGGCGGACGGCTATATCTGTGGGGAAGTGTGGGATCGCATAGCCCAAGACTTAGCGAAGGCGGCGCACGATACGGCCGCGGCGCTGGAGCGCCGGCCTTGGTCGCGTCGGATCAGCATGAGCGAACTGCGCACGCGCCCGAGCGTCATGGGCGAGGATTTTGCGAAGATAGCGCGCTGCGCTGACCTCACAGTGTTTCGTCGTCTCGGCAAGACGGACGACAACGCCATTCGCTCCGAGCTCTTTCAGGCGGCGTTGTTCAATTCAGGTCGCCCGGTCTTGCTTGCGCCGCCTGGTTGGTATGGGAGTATCGGTCAGCGTGTTCTCGTTGCCTGGAGCGGGAAGCGTGAAAGCGCTCGCGCTCTTGCGGATGCTGCGCCATTCGTCGAGACAGCTGCGTCTGTCACGGTGGCGACTGTCGCCGACCGAATTGATACGGGGCATGGGTCTGCGCAAGCCGTTGCCGGCCATTTGGCGCGTCACGGCGTCAAGGCGGATGTGAGGGTTGCATCTCCGAGCGCGAAAGATGAGGGCCAAATCTTGCTTGAAATCGCAAAGTCGGTCGACGCCGACCTGATCGTGATGGGCGGGTACGGTCATGCCCGCGCGGCCGAATTCGTGTTTGGCGGCGTCACGCGGGAACTGTCGCGGACTTCCCCGATCCCGTTGCTCTTGTCTCACTAGGCTTATTTCTGCGCTCCAGGCGCTGGCGCGTGAGCAAGCAGTCGCAGCGCGTTGCGCTGGCTTTGCAGCGCCAAATCGCCGGCGCTTAGCCACATTTGCAAGACGATCGACGCAGGCGACGACGTCTCGCCGCCGTTTGGTCCGGGCTGCCCGGATTTGTGGTCCAAGGCGCGCAACTGACTAGCCATCTGCTCCAATGCAAGATCGTCTTGCTCCCGGATCGCGTGCTGCATGGCGTCAAGCGTGGCGCGCCAAGTGTTGACGCAAAAACGCGCGCCTTCGAGTGAGGCGAGCGCCATCCGTGCGGAGTTAAGCGCGCCCCAATTCCAAGGGTTGAGCGCTGGAAATGGCATGAGCTGAAGCCCACTCATGCCATCACTTGCCGGAGGTTGCGATGCGATTGACAACGTATCTTCTCCTCAAAGCTCGTTGTTAGGGCGAGTGCGAATTTGCAGTTTGATACACCCCAAAGGTCAAGCTGGTGCTGTAGCTCAGCACAGCGACACCTTCGCTAGGCGACGCTTGCGGCCGATAGCGAACGACGGCGAGATAGGTGCCTGCGTGATCGAAGGTCAGATGCGCCCGGCCCTGGTCGTCGGTCACGAACACGCGCCGCATATCGTCTTCGGACTGCGTCGGCTCGTAGATCACAAAAGGCATGTGCGCGAAGGGAACGCCGTCGAGCCGAAGTTCGACATCAAAGCCGCTCGCGACCGTGACTTGGTTGGGATGAGAGATCGGATGGATGGCGAGACGCCCGATGGACACGTCAACGGCGGTTCGAGTGGGGGCGCCCCGGGTCACATAGGTCTCCGCGAGAGCGACTATGCGCATGGAAGAGGTGCGCGCGCGCCGGCCGAGATGTTCGCCCGGACGCACGGCGCGCCAATCGCCATGGTCAAAAACCATGGGCGTAGGCGCGCCGTAAAGTTCACCTGTGCTGAAGCGATAGGTGCCTGGCTCGGGTAGTGCGCCTTCAACCGTTGTCAGGTAGGGCTCAACGGAAATTTGTCGGATTGTCCTCGCTTGGCCGTCGGGTGCGATGAGCTGAAGCGTGGTGGCGGGCATGCCGACGACCGGCAAGAAAATATCGGTCGAATACGCGGCCTCGGCATAAATCGTGTTCGTGTCTGGATAGAAGTCGAGCGGCCGGAAGAATGGCGTATGTGCGCTCGCGGGCGCTGCAAACAGACTGATTGCGCCGAGCACGCCAGCAATCAGCGGACCCCGGGCGCTCATTGCGACACCGGGCAGTAATGACGCAGGCCGTCATAGCCTAGATAGGTGCCGCTATCGCGATCGAATGAGCGATAGCGCCGTGCGCATTCGTCAAGCCAAGCTTCATTCGAAAGTCGCGATTGCGCGTAGGTTTGACGTTCCTGGGAGTCTGTAATGGCCGCGCCAAGAACGAAGCCAAGAATGGCGCCTGCCACAAACCCAATTGTGGCCTCGTTATCGTCATCGCGGTGATGACGCTGACGCAGATATTGTTGGCGATACTCCCATTGGCGATCGTTCCAATAGGGCGGAGGACCACGGTCTCGATCCCAATGTGCGCCGGGCGGCGGCGGCGGTTGCACTTGGTGACGTTCTGAAGGCGGACGCCGTTCGTGGCCAGCCTGCGCCATCGCGGGTGTCGTTGTGATACTGGTCACCAAGAACAGCGTGGCGAGCGCTTTGCTCAGATATTGCATGTGAGCCTCCTGACGCCATCTCCTACCGGTTTGCTGCGCGTCGGTTTTGATCCGCCTCAAACGCAATATGGCCTCAGCGCTTACCTTGCGACCCATGATGTTCGCAGGAGCGGCGATGAGCGGTCAGACCTGGGTCGTGGGGCTCTCTTCTGTGGGACGAGGCGACATTGCATGCGTTGGCGGCAAGAACGCGTCGACCGGCGAGATGCTGCGCAGCCTCGCGTCGCACGGCGTGCGTGTGCCCGAGGGCTTTGCAACGACGAGCGACGCTTTCAAGTTTTTCGTGGAAGGCAATCAACTCGGCGACGCCATCACCGTCGCGCTTCAGGCGCACCGCGCTGGCAAGGTCGATCTGGCAACGACCGGCGCGCGAATTCGCGCTGCGGTCCTTGGCGCGGAATGGCCGCCAGCTTTGCGGCGCGAGATCGCCAACGCGTACAGTGAGCTCTGTGCTTCCAGTGGCGCTCCCGAGCTGAGCGTGGCCGTTCGCTCCAGCGCCACGGCCGAGGACTTGCCAACCGCCAGCTTTGCCGGCCAACTGGAATCGTTTCTGAATATTCGCGGCGAGGCTGCTCTTCTTGAGGCCTGTAAGAAGTGTTTTGCTTCTCTCTACACAGATCGCGCCATCAATTATCGCATCGAACGCGGGTTTGAAGACAAGGATCTCGCAGTCTCAGTCGGTGTGCAACGCATGGTGCGATCCGACCTCGCCGGCGCCGGGGTGATGTTCTCCATCGACACCGAGACGGGGTTCGACAAGGTCGTCGTCATCAACGCGGCGCTGGGCCTTGGAGAGAGCGTCGTGCAAGGCGCCGTCGATCCAGACGAGTATCAGGTTTTCAAGCCGTTCTTGGAAAATGAAAAGCTTACGCCGATCATCGAAAAAGCCTGCGGCGCCAAAGAGCTTAAGGTGATCTACCGCGACAGTGGCGGCACTTTGCAAGTGGTCACCCGCGACGAAGAGCGTGGAAAGTTGGTCCTGTTAGATGACGAGATTTTGCTGCTCGCGCGCTGGGCGTGCGCAATTGAGTCTCATTATGGCGTGGCGATGGACATGGAATGGGCGAAGGACGGGCTCAGTGGTGAGCTGTTTGTCGTTCAGGCTCGGCCAGAAACGGTGCAGTCTCGGCGCGGCGCGCGAAACTTCAAGACCTATCGCGTGCGAGCAAAGGGCAAGGTGTTGGCGCGCGGCTTGAGCGTTGGAAACGCCGCTGCTGCGGGTCGCGTGTGTCGCTTGGACAGCCCCGCGCAAATCGACCGGTTTGTGGATGGCGCCGTGCTTGTCACCAAAACCACCGATCCGGACTGGGCGCCGATCATGAAGCGTGCGTCCGCCATTGTTACAGAACACGGAGGGCGGACGTCGCACGCAGCGATCGTTAGCCGTGAGCTGGGTTTGCCGGCGATCGTTGGCGCTGGTGAAGGGGTCCTTCAACTCGGCGATGGCGCCGAAGTGACGGTGTCCTGCGCGGAGGGCAATGAAGGCTTTGTCTATGAAGGGCGCGCTGAGATCGAGACCATTGACATTGCGTCCGCGGACATCCCGCCTACGAAAACCAAAGTGATGCTCAATCTCGGCGATCCGGGCGCCGCGTTCCAGTGGTGGCGCTTGCCTGCTGATGGCGTTGGTTTGGCGCGCATGGAATTCGTGATCGCCAATCACATCAAAGTGCATCCGATGGCGCTGCTTGGCTTCGAGAAGCTTCAGGATCAAGCCGCAAAGGCGGCGATCGCGGCGGCGACGCAGGGCTACGCCAATAAAGCCGAGTTCCTCGTCGACAAGCTCTCGCGCGGGCTTGCGCGTCTTGCCGCCGTGGCTTGGCCTCATCCAATTATCGTGAGAACGAGCGATTTCAAAACTAACGAGTACGCGCATCTGTTGGGCGGCGCCGAATTCGAGCCCAAGGAAGAAAATCCGATGCTCGGGTTCCGAGGTGCGAGCAGATACTATTCGCCGGCGTACCGAGATGGCTTTGGCCTTGAGTGCCAAGCGCTCAAGCGACTCCGGCAGGAATTGGGTTTTTCCAACGTCGTGGTCATGATTCCTTTCTGTCGCACGCCATCGGAAGCGGATCGCGTGCTGGCGGCCATGGCGGAAAATGGGTTGGCGCGCGGCGACGGCCTGGAAGTTTACGTGATGTGCGAAATTCCCGCCAACGTGATCAGAGCGGAAGAGTTTGCGCAACGTTTTGACGGCTTCTCGATCGGCAGCAATGACCTCACGCAACTGGTGTTGGGCGTGGATCGCGGCGCCGCTGCGCTGGCCGAGCTCTTCGACGAATCCGATGCCGCAGTGAAGGCCATGATTGCGGATGTGATCGCGCGAGCGCGCACGGCCGGCGCCAAAACCGGTCTTTGCGGCCAAGCCCCCAGCGATGATCCCACGTTTGCGGCGTTTCTGGTGAGCTGCGGGATCGATTCCATCTCCGTGAGCCCAGACAGCTTCGTGGCGGTGAAGCAGAGTGTGGCGGCGGCCGAGGCTGCTATTTTACGGCAATCTCATTCGTGACGTTGGAAATACCCGGCGCGCTCCAGGCGGCATGTTCAGCCGCTTCGCGCTCGTGCAGCGCCGAAACTTGCCCAGACAAGGTGGCGACTGATCCAGACACGTCAATGCGTATGGCTTGCGCGTCGATGCGCGCATCTCGCAGGAGCGCCGCTTCGACGCGCTCACGCAGGTCTGCTGCGGTCGGCTGAGGCTTGAGCGCAATGTCGTTCGTGACGCCCACGACGCCGTCAAGCCCGCGGATCAGACGCTCAGCACCCTGTCTTTGATAGTGCCAGTCGGCTGTACCCGAGAGCGTGACCCAGCCTTGGTCGACGGCAGCGTTTAGCCCCTGCGGTAGGGCAGCGTTCCAGGTCAACAGATTGGCGATGCGCTTGGCGATTTCGATGTCGTCGGCGCCGGCTTCGGCGGGATAACAGATGTGCAGCTCAACCGCGACGGCGCGTACGCCGCGGACCCGTTGCGCGGCGGCTTCGGCGGCGAGCTTTTGCTCGTAGCTTTTCACACGACCGCGCAATACCGCCGCGCCGTCGATGACCTCCACCTCGATATGGGATCCCTCCAGCCGTGGGTCGTAAGAAAGCTCCGCCAAAACGTCGCCCCGCATAACCTCATCAGCACGCATGCCCTTGCTCCTTCATAAGCACACTTTGACGGGTTGCGGCCGACGCCGTTTGATCATTCGCAAACTAGTGCGCCTTTGAACTTGATGCGCCGCGCAGATTCAGCAGGACGGCGCTGTGTGAATTGCGGGTGCGCTGTTGATCAGCTGTCGGAGGATCACCGGTCGTCGTCCGCTGATACCTCTTCTTCGGCGCTCTCGAGGATATCGATGACAGCTTGAGCGCCAGCGGTGAGTTCGCGGTGCTCGCGGGCAATCAAATCGCCATCGCCACGATGCCAGAGGGCGGCGTCAGAGATGTCGCGCAGCGAGGGCTTGGCGGCGAGAATCTGTGCGATGGTCATGTCGTCGAGCGATCCAAGGGTGCGCGTCACATCTTCCGACGTCGCGGTCGCGTACGGATCCATTTGCGGTGCGGCTTTGACAGTCATGGCATTGCTCCTCGGCTTCAGCGAGCCGGTGGTAGGGACGGCGCAGCAGTATCGGCCTTTTCCCTCTCAGAGATTGAGCAAGCGCAAGGGTCTGGGCGCAGTTGTAGGGCTCAGTGAACGCGTCCCAAGCAGACAAGAGGCGCAGCAATGTCACAGGAAACGCAAGGACAAGGAGAGGTGGCGGAGGCGCTGCGGCATGCGGCAGCGTTGTTGGAAAGAGATCTGTCGCGAACCGCACGCGACGCGCGCGAAGCCGCCAAAGATCTGGCCGTCGCGTTGAGCCGTGCGGCGGGAAATGCCGCGGTGGAAGGCGCCGAACGCACAAGTCGCGCAATAGGCGCGAAGATGCGCCGCAATCCTAGCGTCTGGTTGGGCGCCGCATTCGGCGCTGGGGTGCTGGTGGCGCTGCTTCTATCCAATCGACGGCCACACTGAGTGCATTTCGGCGTCTTTCTTTGATTCAGCTCAAGAGGGGCCGATGCGCACCCGGGCAAAGTCCAAAGGCCGAGGCGGTGTCTCGCCACCGTTCGTGAGCAGCGTCAGTCCCCCCGGTTCGCTGCTTACACCCAAAGCGCCGCCTCGGTCCCATGCGGAGCAGCAGCCAATGGCGACGCTTTCGAGAATTGCAGAGGCGCACGCCTCAATAGAAGATGTGCGAGTGGGTCCGCACTCATTACCAGGCACATTGACTATTCCAGATGATGCGCGCGGAATTGTGATATTCGCGCACGGCAGCGGCTCGAGCAGACATAGTCCACGAAATGTGCATGCCGCGCATCGGCTTCAAAAAGCTGGCTTTGCGACACTTCTGTTTGACCTCTTGAGCGATGCCGAGGCGCAAGACCGCCGAAATGTCTTTGATATCCCGCTGCTCGGCCAACGCGTTGTAGAAGCGGTCGACTGGTTGCGCACAAAGAAAGCATGCGCGCACTTGCCAATCGGATTGTTTGGCGCGAGCACCGGCGCTGCGGCGGCCATTGTCGCGGCGATGGAGCGCTGCGAGGAAGTACAAGCAGTCGTGTCGCGCGGCGGCAGGCCCGACCTCGCGGATGGCGCGCTGGATGCAATTCGCGCGCCCACTCTGCTGCTCGTGGGCGGCCACGATGGCGAAGTGCTGGCGTTGAATCGTCGCGCCATGGCGCGCATGCGATGCGAAACCAATCTGGAAATCGTTCCTAGAGCTGGTCACCTCTTTGAGGAACCAGGAACGCTTGATGCCGCGTTAGACTATGCCACCGAGTGGTTTGTCACCTACCTTGGGCGAGAACCGTGACTGAACTTCCATTTGCGGATCGCACGGCCGCTGGTCGGGCGTTGGCCGAGAAGCTGGACGCCCGCGACTATGCCAATCCGGTTGTCTACGCGCTTCCGCGGGGCGGCGTGCCGATCGCTCTTGAGGTCGCCAAAAGGCTGTCCGCGCCCTTGGATTTGCTGCTGGTGCGGAAGATTGGAGTTCCAAGGTACGAAGAGCTTGCCGCAGGTTCCGTTGTCGATGGCGAAGAGCCTGACGTTATCGTCAATGAAGAGATCGTTCACGCGGCGCGCATGAGCAGCGCCGCGTTCGATGGCGCAGTGGCGCGCGCTCTCAAGGAGATAGAGCGACGGCGCGCGCTTTACTTGGGCGATGCAAATCCGGTCGCGGCCAAAGGCGCGACCGCAATTCTCGTTGATGACGGCATCGCAACGGGGGCCAGTATGCGCGCGGCGGTCGAAGCCGTGCGCAGGCGCGGGCCTGCCAGGGTGGTGGTTGCGGTCCCCGTGTCATCGCGCGAGGCGGCTGCCGAATTTTCGGAATTGGCGGACGCGTTCGTATGCGTTGCCGCGCCGGAGAATTTCGGCGCGGTCGGCTACTACTATCGGGATTTCTCGCAACTGACGGACGACGACGTCATCGCTTTGATGCGTCAAGCACGCGCTTTGCGCTCAGAACCTTTCCCAGGGCCTAAGTAGATGCCAGCCTGGAACACAGCCGAGGCTGAACTTGCGGTTCAGCTTAGCTTGAAAGCCGAGACCTTGCCGGCGTTGGAGCACGCCGAGGCTTTTGCGGCGTTTTTCGATCGCTTCGCGGATGCACGTGTAGTGCTGCTCGGCGAAGCGACGCATGGCACGTCGGAGTTCTATCGTGCGCGCGCGGCGATCACACGCAGGTTAGTGGAAAAGCACGGCTTTCGTATCCTGGCGATCGAGGGTGATTGGCCGGATGCCGCCGAACTCGATCGCTATGTGCGCCAGCACGGGCGGTGGGGCGAACGCAGCGCGTTTGTGAACTTTCCGCGCTGGATGTGGCGCAACAAGGAGTTCGCCATTCTGTTGGGCCACTTGCGCCAATGGAACGAGGGCAGGGATGCAAGTGACCGCGTTGAGGTGCGTGGTCTGGACGTGTACAGCCTGCACCGTTCGGTGGACGAGCTGCTGCGCTACCTCGATCGCGTAGATCCGGAAGCGGCGCGCCAGGCGCGTTGGCGCTATGGCTGCATCTCGCCGTATCTTGAGCGTCCGCAAGCGTACGGCGCGATGGCCACGCAAACCGGGCGGACCTGTGAAGACGCTGTCGTCGAGCAATTGGTCGCGCTGCTTGAGAAGCGGCTGCAGTATGCGAGCGCAGATGGTGAAAGGTATTTCGACGCTGAGCAGAATGCGCGCGTTATCTGTGCGGCGGAAGCGTACTATCGGGCGATGTACCAGGGCGCCGTCGAGAGCTGGAATCTGCGCGATAGTCATATGTTCGATACGCTGGAGCGCCTCTTGGAACTTAGAGGGCCGCAATCGAAAATTATCGTCTGGGCGCACAACTCTCACATTGGCGACGCCGCCGCCACGGCGATGGGCGAACAAGGGGAGTTCAATATCGGTCAGCTTGCGCGCGTGAAGTTCGGCGATGCATGCGTGGCAATCGGTCTTTCAACGGATAGAGGCAAGGTTCTGGCTGCCGACGATTGGGGCTCGCCGCCGCGCGTGAAGGACGTCATCCCCTCGCGCGCCGATTCTTGGGAGCGCGTGCTGCGGGACGGGGGCAAGCCGCGGGCGCTATTGGACTGGCGCAAAGACCGCTCTCTACGCGAGGCCCTCAGCATGCGTCGACTGGAGCGGGCAATCGGTGTCATTTATCGGCCCGACAGCGAGCGATGGAGTCACTATTTCGACGCCCACCTTGGTCGACAGTTCGATGCCTTAGTCTGGTTTGAGGAAACCAGCCCGGTCACCCCGCTAGCCGGCGCGCCGGCAGAGGGCGCACCTGACGTCTATCCATTCGGGCTCTAGCCTGGGACTGAGCGCGACTTTAGCGCTTGTCGTCGCACTTCTGGATTTCGCGTTTTTCTTCCTCTTCGAGCAGCGCTGAAGCTGGGCTCGTTTGGCGGGGCCGGTCTTGCGTGCGATCCTGCCACGCGTGGTATCGGCGCGGCGGCCCCTAAGCAGATGGGGGCGCATCGCTCCCAGCAATCGCCGGCTCGTCGCTCCGATGTGGCATGAACTTGAGGTCGGCGCGGGGCAAGAGCGCTTCGACATCAGCTTGCGCGCAAAGTTGCGTGCCTTCGGCGCCGAGACTGGCCGCTCCCGCAGCGAGCGCATAGCGAAACGCATCCGGGAGCGGATGACCTGTATCCAGCGCCCAAATCAGAGCGCCAAGAAAGCTATCGCCAGCGCCGACCGAACTCACAACGGGCGCCGCGATCGCCGGTGCAATCATGGCTTGGTTGGAGGTGACGACAATCGCGCCCGACGCGCCCAAGGTGACGACGATGATCTCGGCGTCGCCGCTGGCGATATAGCCGCGCGCGGCGGCCACGATGGCGTCTGTGGTCCCCAGCGGTTGTCGTACGAGCTCCTTGAATTCGTTTAGGCTTGGCTTGGCGAGATAGACCGCGCCGGTCTGCAGCGCCGCACGCAATGCATCTCCCGACGCATCGAGTACGACACGGCATCCGTGCTTCTTGGCAAGCACGGCGATGCGCGCATAGGCGTCCACGGGCGCGCCTGGCGGAAGGCTGCCGCTGCAGACGACGTAAAGCGGGAATTGCGGCGCGAGACCCTCAAACGTCTCCAGGACGCGCTGCAAATCTTGCTCCGTGATGGATGGGCCAGGCAAGACGAATCGAAATTCTTTGCCGGAACTGCGCTCGGCAACTGTGAAGCTCTCGCGCGTTTCGCCGTCAATGGGCGTCTCGAGCGTGTGCACGCCCTCGCTCATCACCAAGTGCTCAAGCAACGAGCCGACCGCGCCGCCGGCGGCGTAAATGGCAAGCGCGTCACCACCCAAACGTCGAATGACGCGTGCGACGTTAATTCCGCCGCCGCCAGCGTCTCGCCGTTCACTCGCGCATCTGAGCTTGGTGTCCGACGAGAGGTGCTCCACGCTCGTGTAGACGTCGATCGCCGGATTCAGGGTGATCGTGACAATGCGTGACATCTTCTACGACCACGAAAATGCGCCGAGCAACATGCTCACGCGCCCGTCGCCCCACATCGGCAACAGCAAGCGTCGATAGCTGCGTTCGTGGTGGAGCGTCGGTTTGCCGGTCTCGACAGCGGACGCGGCCTGTTCGTTCAACAGCTCAAAAGGCGTCGAAGATTTGACCTCGTCGGAAAAACGATCGCGCACGGCTTGGCCGTACCGCGCCTCAATCGCCGGGCTGACGACGCTGTCGAACCGAAACCGAAGCGGCTTGTCGAAAACGTTCAAGAGCATGACATCTTCGCCTGAGAGCGCCGAGGGCGCGAAATCGTCCCAGAACGGCATGTCATTCGCGCCGCGGATGAGGGAGCGCCAGTAACGTTCCACTCTTTGTAGCTTGGGATCGAGCGAAGCGACGGGAAAGGCGGTTTCGGACATCATCGAACTGTGGCCCGCTTTGGGACGGGTGCGTTGATCTCAATCAAGCGCGTTCGACGTCGCGGCGTGTGATCTTTGCCGGGTGCGCAGCGCCCGAAGCAGATAGCCAACCGCTGCGCCCAGGAGGAAGACTATCAAGAAGGCGACGGCGCGAGGTGCCGTGAGCGACCAAGTTAGAAAGGCGATTTCCGTCGCCGTCAGGTTCTGGACGAAGAACAGCGTTACCAAGGCCGCAATGAGCACCAACGCTGTCGTGCGAATGACACTGAGCACCTTCAAAGTCCTTCATATGGCTCTTTTCACCGGAAATTGCGCCTCGCGTCGTCAAAAGGACTTGAGCTAACGCAAGCCGGACATGAGTCAGTCAATTCTCGCACGCCGCGCGCTGGTGATTTTCGGCCGGTTGATTGCCGGAAGGCGAAAACCGCCAAAGCGGGCGCGTGGCGCCCTCGGGAAGACGGGCCGAGAGAGGGCCGCCAGCACTGCTGCGAGGGTAGCTTCGAGATGCGATCTCGAGTTCGATCCTTCGGCGCCTAGGTAGCCATGCGCGCCTGTATGCCCCACGCCAAGGAGTGAAACGCGGTGAATGCGACCGCTCCGTATCGCTCTCCACCATGACGACCGCAGCGCGAGCGGCCACCGTGCCGCGGAAACGATTGCCGAGATTCGGACCGCCAGATCTTGCGAACCAACCAAGTGGTCCAGGCGATCCACATAATCCAATCCGGCAGGTGCGAGGATCGTGCCGCCGATCGAAATGATCCCAATGGGACCATGCCACGCGCGAGCGAGAAACGGGGCCGCGCCGATCGCAATCTGAACGCCGCCGCTGTAGCCAACAAGGGTTAGACGACTTGGCGGGTCATAGCGACGCCAACCTGCTTCTGACAGCACTGCAAAAATGCGCTCCGCGAGCGCCTCGTTGAAGATTGGGCCGTATCTTCGATCCGCCGACACCAGAAGCTGAAAGAAGTTCCGCGCATTGATGAGTGATGTCAGCCATGATCGTCGCTCTTGTCGGATTTTCCGCAGCGCTCGCCACAGCCATCGGAAGAAGCGCGGTCCGCTCAGCAGCGCCTCGCCGGAGATCGCGTAAGGAAAAACGCTGCCAAGTCGCGCGTTGCTTCCTAAGGCGTGTTCCAGCCCGCGCAGTAACGGACGTTCGTACTCAGTGTGGACCGAACCATCGAGGCTATCGATGCCGCCAAGATAGATGACGTAGTGCTGATCTGAGCGCGACCGGGGCGATCGCGCTTGAGGCAAGCGCCAGCGACGCGGGTGGATGTGGCGTCCGGCCCACCACGACATAGTTTCGAGGGGGGCCAAAGTGCCAGCAATCAAGAATGCGGCGACGCCCAACGCGACAAACCAGGCGAACGCCTCAAGCATCGATCAACCCTGGCACAACGAGCCCGAGGCGGCTGAGTATGGGCGCCGAGAGGTAGCCGCCGAAATGCCGGATCAAGTGGTTCACGGTCCATCCAGCGATGGCGCACGCCGCCGCTACCGGAAGCGACGCGCCAACAATCACGAAGAAACCCCATCCGACACACGCCATGCTCCAGGCATCAAGCCCACGGCCTAGAAGCTCGCCGTAGTAGGGGGCGATAGTCAAAATGCCGAGCAGACGTGGCGCGTAGCCCAAAGCCACCACAGCAAACGCAAGCTGCGGCGAAACACCCGTCAGGCGATCCAGGTGCAGGAGCAACAGCGCCATAAGCGTCCACACAGAAACACCGACCAAATAGGTGAGGCTGGTGAACGCATAACTTGCCAATGCCTGAACACGTGGCGCTCTGCGGGTAACAAGCACGAAGCTTTGGCCGAGCAGCTCCGATGCTCCCGCCAGCATCGGCACGCAAGCGATTGTCAAAACCGGCGCATTCACGACATCAATCAGAGACGGCCGCTCAAACATGGCGACGCGCAGCAGCACCGAAATCAGGTGCGGAGCGGCCATAGCTCTTTTGACCTCCGTTCGAGCCCTCTTCTGGGGCTGCGTTCGCATTCTGGGTTGATTTGGCTCAAGCCGCCGCCCGCGACGGGAATTGCGTTCAATCAAGGTGCGCCGTCGGCGAGAAGCGGAATGTCACGTCCTTTGGAGGTGGCCCATGGCCTATCGCGATGTGCTCGCTATTTTGACATCTTGTGACGAGGATCAGGTCTTGCGCGCGGCAAAGCTGGTCGCCGGCAAGGCCGCGGGGCGTGTGGCGCCCGTGTATGCCTTCGAAATGCCGGACGTGGTGGCGAGTTCGGCGCCGGAAATGTTGGCGCTATGGCCACAACTCCTCGAACAGGCACGCGCCAGAGCGTCCGAGGAGCAAAAGGAAATCAAGAAGCGCCTCAAGGCGCTCGACATCGTCCAGGAGTTGCAGGCGATCGAAACGCCGCGCGGACTTGCGGGCGCGTCTGTCGGTGCGCGTGCGATGCAAGCCGACATTTCGGTCATGCAAGCGCCGCGGTCTGATCTGGCAATTGCTGTTTTTGAAGGAGTTCTATTCAAGTCGGGCCGGCCAACGCTCCTTGTCCCTCGTGGATGGCAGCGCGAGACCTTGGGCGATCGGGTCCTGGTTGCGTGGAAGCCGACACGGGAAGCAGCGCGCGCGGTTTCAGATGCAGCAGCGTTCGTCCGCGCGGCCAATGGCGTCACCGTGGTCACCGTCGATGCGACGGACGATTCCGGTCGCTCCATCGCGACGCTCCTGGAGCGCGACTGCGCGGATGTCGGTGTGCGCAACGTCGACGGTCGTGGCAATCCCGCGGAGGCGGCGATCCTCAACGCGGCCAAAGCTGTTGAGGCTGATCTTATCGTCATGGGCGGATACGGGCACGGCCGCTTAACGGAATTCGTGTTCGGCGGCGTGACACGTTCGCTTTTACACGATTGTCCAATTCCAGTTCTGATGTCCCATTAGTGGCCGGCTGCGAAGAGGAGACAAGCTCCAATGTCCTACAAGCTGATTGTTCTGATTGCGTCCGGTGAGAGCGAGGATGGACAAGTGTTCGACGCAGCAGCGCGTCTTGCCAAGCTGCAGCAGGGCCAGGTCCGCGTCATTCCCGTCTATCCCGATCCGGCTGCCGACCTGGTTTATTACGGCGTTGCGCTGCACAAAGCCAACAAGGAAGCGGCGCTCGCGCGGATGCGTGAAAGCGAGCGGGAGACCCAATCGGGCATCGAGCGCTTCGCGCGCGAGGCGGCAAGCAAGCATGGCCTCGCCTATGGCGACCAGTCAGGGCTTTCGATTGTGGTCGACCAGCGAGACCTCGACCCTGCCGTGGCTTTGGCGGAAGCGGCGGTGCTGGCTGATGTCGTGGTGATCGGAGGAGGCTGCGCCCGTGATTTCTTGAACTTCAGCGCGCTCTTTGCACAGACCTTGCTCACCAGCCGCACGCCGGTCTTCGTCGCAAAAAAGGGCGGGTTTGATTTCGACCGCGTCGCGATCGCGTGGGACGGCAGCAATCAGGCGGGACGCGCAGTTAAGGCCGCGCTGCCGGTGCTGCATACGGCCAAGGAAATCATCGTCCTGCAACATCCGCGTGATTTGAAGGATCTAACGCTCGCGAGTGATCCGGCGACCTTGGTTTCTTATCTTGCGCGCCATGGCCTCACCAATGTGCGGGTCGAGACCGTGCAAGGCGACGAGGTCGCCGCCGCTTTGATGGCAGGCGCGCGCTCGACCGATTGCGGCTTGCTGATCGCGGGCGGCTATGGACGGCCAAGATTTCTGGAATTGGTGCTGGGCGGAACCACGCGCGCGCTAGTCAATGCGGAAGGTCGCCCCCATCTCATCTTGGCGCACTGAGATGGGCGCGCCGTTCAAGGATATCCTGGGGTCGTCATCTCCCGCCAAGGCGATGACGGGGTTTTGGAAGCAGCCGCGTGTTTGGCAAGGGGCTGCGAGGCGCATGCAAGCTTGCTCATTCTGGCAATTCATCCCGCATCGAATTTCGCCCCGACTGTCGCGCCCTTGTCGGTGATTCTTGAAGACTTGGCGCGCGCCCCTGAGGGCGATGCGGCCCTCAAACAGAAGGCGATCATGGGCGGCTATGGTCATGCGCGCGCCGCCGAATGGCTGCTGGGAGGGGCGACCTTCGAAATGATCGAGCTGGCCGATATCCCAATCCTCATGTCGCACTAATCATCGTTCTCATGCTCGATTGCCGTGGGCGCAACGTGCGATGGCGGCGAGGCCATAAGCCAGGCCGAGAGCGTCAGCGCCGCTGCCAAAGCGACGAGCAGCATACCCGATTTGGCGCGCTGGGCGTTGGCGCCAGCCTCATCGCCACGGCGCGATTTGAATCCCGTGATCATGGCCGGCACAAGGGCATCGCGCGCCTTCACGCTTTCGATGGCGACGCCGGCGAGGTGCAAGACCACCACGATTTGCAGAATACGGAAGATGAGTTCGTGCGCCTCGCCCAGATCAAGGCCGTAGAGGCCTGCGAATGGACCGCCATTGTGCTCGCCATTGCTGAAGAGGCCGGTGATCACCAAGAGCGCTGACAAGATTAGCAGCAGAAAGACCGCAACGCCGCCCAACGGATTATGCCCCAGATGTCGCTTGGGTGATTTTGAGAAGAGATCTCGGATATGGGCGGCGATGGCGCCGGGTCCCGCAACGAAATCAGAAAAGCGGGCGTGCTCGCCCCCGACGAATCCCCAAATCAGCCGAAAGACGATGAGACCGGCGATTGCCTCGCCGGCGATGCGGTGGACAAGCGCGCCCATGCCTTCGCCCTCGCCGGTAAGCCAAGCCACGACGACGAGGATTACAAGGCTCCAATGAAACAGCCGCGTCGGCGCATCCCAGACCTGGATGCGGCGAAACCCCGCTGGCGTTTGAGACATGAGCGGGCTCCGTTAAGGCGACTGAAGACTAGAGCCCAAGCGCGCCACTCGTCTTGATCTGGGTCAAACTGGATTTTGCAGCGATCTGGCAGAGGAGGGACGGTTCGAGGAGCAGGCATGGGCGCTGTGTTTGCCCTCAAAGGTCTCACCAAGATCTATGGCGAAGGCGAAACCGCGGTGCGGGCGCTTGCAGATGTTGATCTTGAGATCGCCGAAGGCGAGCTCATGGTGCTGTTGGGGCCGTCGGGTTCGGGCAAGTCGACCTTGCTCAATATTCTGGGTGGTCTCGATCGCCCCACGTCCGGCGAAGTGCTGTTTCGCGGCGCATCACTTTCGCAGATGGATGAGCGCGCGCTCACCCGATATCGCCGCGCCCATGTCGGCTTCATCTTTCAATTCTACAATTTGATCCCAAGTTTGACGGCTGCTGAGAACGTCGATCTTGTCCGGGAGATCGCCGAAAACCCGCTGAGCGCCGCCGAAGCGCTGACGCTTGTGGGCCTGGGCGATCGCCAACACCATTTTCCCGCGCAATTGTCTGGCGGCGAGCAGCAGCGTGTCGCGGTCGCGCGCGCCATCGCCAAGCGCCCCGCCATTCTTCTGTGTGACGAGCCGACCGGCGCGCTCGATGTGCATACCGGCGTGCGCGTTCTCGAAGCGTTGGCGAAGGTCAATGCGCGCTATGGGTCGACAACTTTGATCGTCACCCACAACGCTGACGTTGCGCGCATGGGTCAGCGAGTTGTGCGCTTCGGCGATGGCCGCATCCGTAGCCTTGAGGTGAATGCAAAGCCGGCGCCGCCCTCGGAGCTCAAATGGTGAGGGCGCTCGACAAGAAGCTGTTGCGCGATGTGTGGCGCATGCGGTTGCACGCTATCGGCGTCATCCTCGTGCTTGCGTGCGGCCTTTCGGTCTTCGTCATGGCTGTCGGCATGCGTGGGTCGCTCGAACGCACGCGCGCACAATATTACGCGGAACGGAAAATGGCGGACCTCGCGGTTTCCGTCGTGCGCGCGCCGCAGCGTCTAGTGAACACGCTAGCGGGGGCTCCGGGCGTGGCCATCGCGGAGGACCGCATCGCCGGCATGGCGCTGCTGGACCTGTCGCAAATCGACGAGCCGGCCTCGGCGCGGTTGGTCTCGCTGCCGCGCGTAGGACGCCCCCGAGTGAACGATCTGACAATTGCGCGCGGACGCTGGCCTGATGCCAGCAGGGCCGATGAAGTGCTGGTCAACGAGGCCTTCGCGACGGCGCTTGGTCTCAATATCGGCGATACACTCGCCGCGGTGATGCACGGGCGGCGGCAAATTCTTCGTGTTGTTGGCTTCGCCAATTCGCCGGAATTTGTATTCGTCTCCGCACCCGGGGAATTGTTTCCCCAGCCTGAGCGCTTTGGCGTCATCTGGATGAGCCGTGACGCAATGGAGCGCGCCTACGATTTGGGCGGCTCATTCAATGAGGTTGTGTTTCGTCTCGGGCGCGGCGCCGATCAACGCCGCACCATTGAAGCTATCGATCGGATTGCGGCGCCTTACGGATCGAATGGCGCTTATGGGCGCGATCGCATGATGTCGGATCGCTTCTTGACCGAAGAATTGCATCAATTAGCGACGATGGCGGCGTTTCTGCCGGTTTTCTTTTTGATCGTCGCAGCGTTCCTGGTGAACATCTCGCTGGGGCGGGTCATCGCCACCGAGCGTTCCAATATCGGCTTGCTCAAGGCGTTCGGCTATTCGCATTGGGACGTCGCTTGGCACTATGCCAAGAGCGCGCTTCTGTTCGCCTTGATCGGCGGCGTCCTCGGCTCCGCGGCCGGCATCTGGTTTGGGCGCGCGGTCGCCGCGATGTACCGGCAATATTATCACTTCCCGAGCCTCGAGTTCTCGGCCTCGCCGGCGACATTCGCCGCCGCCTGGGGGGCGGGCATTACGGCCGCGGCTCTCGGCGCAGTCGTCTCGGTTTGGCAGGCAGCGCGGCTTGCGCCGGCAGAGGCGCTGGCGGCGCCGAAGCCCGCGGCTTTCTCCGGCATGCGTGGATGGATCGCTGATCTTGGCGAGCGTCTCGACGCCAAGAACCGTATTATTCTGCGCCGCATCGCGCGGTTTCCACGCCGGGCTGCGACCACCACCATCGGCGTGGCGCTAGCGATTGCGCTGCTCGTGGTCGCGCGCGCGTTCCCGGCGGTGATGGATCGCTTGCTCGATGTGCATTTCAATCTCGCCAACCGCCAGGACGTAACGCTGTCTTTCGTCGAACCGAGGGAGACGGGCGTGCTGTTCGATGTTCAGCGTTTGCCCGGTGTAATCTATGCCGAACCATTTCGCGCCGATGCGGTCATCCTTCAAAATGCCCAGCACCGGGTGCAGGAGGCCATCATCGGCGTGCCGCAGGACGCGGCCTTAAACCGCCTCATTGGCGCCGATCGCCGGGTAATCGCCCCACCGCTTTCTGGAATCGTTTTGGCGCGCGGCTTGGCGGCAAAGCTCAATGCGCATCCAGGCGACGAGATCGTCGCCGAGGAGACAGGCGGGCGCAGGATCGTCGCGCGCGTTCGGGTGAGCGGCATCGTCGAACCGATGATAGGGTCGTCCGCTTACATGGACCTGAACGCGCTGGAAGAACTCATGCGTGAACCGGGCCGCATTAGCGGCGCGCATGTGCGCTTGGACAGCACGCAATATCACGCGTTCAACCTGCGTCTGAAAGCGACACCTGCCTTGGCCGGCGCCAGTTTCGTGCGGCTGGCGGAACGCTCAATGCGCAATAATTTCAATGAACATGTCGGAGTGATGATTCTGATATATTCGGCGTTCGCGGCGGTGATGGCCGGGGGCGTTGCATTTTCGGCGGCGCGCGTGACGCTCGCCGAGCAGCAGCGCGATCTCGCAACGCTGCGCGTACTTGGCTTCACGCGCGCGGAAGCGTCTTATGTGTTGGTCGCGGAAATCGCGGTTCTGGCTCTCTTGGCCATTCCGCTGGGCTGCGGTTTCGGCACGCTTATGGGCATGTGGATGATGCGTCTCTTCGAGACCGACATGTACGCGTTCCCTTACGTCTACAACGCGCAAGGTTACGCCTTCGCCGTCGCCTTCACTCTGGCGTGCGTAGCCATCGCTTCTTTGATCGTGCGCAGGGATGTCGATCGTCTCGACATGGTAGGCGTATTGAAAGCACGGGATTGATGAGAATGACCCTGCCTGTCGTTCCTGAAAAACCGCCGCCGCGGCGGCTTCCAATCCTGGTGCGGATGCGTCAGGCGCTCATCGCGCTCACGCCCGCGCAGCTTAAAGAGATCAAGCTCGCCCACTGGCTCTGGGCCGGCGCCGGACTGCTGTTGGCGGTGTTCTTCGCCTGGATGCTTTGGCCGCGTCCCCAGCTCGTTGAGACGGCAATCATCGATCGCGGTGAGGTACGTCGCGATGTCGTCGATGAGGGCCGCACCCGTATCCATGACGTCTTCACTATTGCAGCACCCGTCTCCGGCGCTTTACGGCGCATCGCGCTTGAGCCCGGCGACGCTGTCACGCGTGGACAGATCATCGCAACAATCGCGCCCGCCGATCCAGCGCTTCTGGACACGCGCGTCGCAGCCGAAACCGCCGCCAACATCGCAGCTGCGCAATCGGCTCTAAGCGCCGCGCAGGCCCAGTTGGGCCTGGCGGAGCGCGACCAAAACCGCGTGGCGCAGCTCCACGCCCAGCAATTCGCTTCAACTGCGGCGCTCGATGCGGCCAACGCCAATTTGCGAGCGGCGCGAGCGCTCGTCTCTGCACGCCAATCCGAAGTGAGGCGCGCGCGTGCGGCGGCGAGCGGCGGGGGCGGTAGCGCCCGCGCCACGACCGAAATCAGAAGCCCATCGGCGGGACGGGTGCTGCGCTTGTTGCAGCAAAGCGAAGGCGTGGTGGCGGCGGGTACTCCGCTCATGGAAATCGGCGATCCGCGCAACATGGAGATCGTCGCAGAGTTCTTGTCGCAAGACGCTGTCGAGATGCGCGTGGGCGCGCGCGCCTTCATCGAGAATTGGGGTGGTGCAGAACCCATTCCGGCGCAGGTGTCGCGTATCGAGCCTTACGCGCACACCAAGGTGTCGGCGCTCGGCGTCGAAGAGCAGCGCGTCAACGTGATCTTGCGCCTCGACCATCCGGAGGGCGCTCCACCCCTCGGTCATGCCTTCCGGGTAGACGTGCGTGTGATTGCCGCCGATCTCCAAGACACATTGCGGGCGCCGACCGACGCCTTGGTGCGCAATGGCGCTGGCTGGGCGGTCTTTCGCATCGTTGATGGCCGCGCGCGATTGACGCCCATCGAACTAGGCGAGGGCGGCGACCGCTATCGTGCTGTGGGCAGCGGACTTTCACCAGGTGATGTGGTGATCGTCTATCCGGGCGACGCACTCAAGGACGGAGCGCTTACACGCTCGCGCTCCGCGGGCCGCTGAAGTGGGGCAACCCAGGCTCGCTCTTGCAGGTCTCAGTCAAGCGGAAGCGCTCAAACGCTTGTCCGCGGAAGGCGCCAACGAATTGCCGAAGGGGCGGTCGCGGACGGTGCTGGACATCGTTCTCGAAAGCGCCCGCGAGCCGATGCAAATGCTCATGCTAGGCGCGGCCGTGCTTTATCTTTTTCTAGGAGACCTGCTTGAGGGGTTGTTCCTGGTTGTGGCGGCGATGGTGGCTATGGGGCTCGTCGTGCTACAGGAAGCGCGCAGCGAGCGGGCGCTCGCTGCGCTCAAGCAGTTGGCGCAGCCGCACGCGCGCGTCATTCGCGACGGGATCGAACGCATCGTGCCCGTGCGCGAATTGGTGCGCGACGATCTCATACTCGTCGGCGAAGGCGAGCGCATGCCCGCGGACGCCTCACTCATCTCCGGCGATGCGCTGATGGTGGACGAGTCCGCTCTCACCGGCGAATCGGCGCCGGTGGCCAAGCGTTTCGCCGGCCCCGGCGATCGTTTCAATGCGGAGACATCACCAACCGCTGAGGCAAGTCCATTCCTGTACGCAGGAACGTTGATCGTTCGCGGCCAGGGCGCAGCTTGTGTTGGGCGCACCGGCGCACATTCCGCGCTCGGGCGCATCGGCGCAGCGCTGGCCGAGATCAAACCTGAGCCTAGCCCACTGCAGAAGAACGCCGGCCGCTTGGTCGCACTCTTAGGTGCTATCGCCTTGGGCTTTTGCGGAATGGTGGCCGTTGCCTATGGCCTGATGCGGCACGAATGGGCGCAAGGGGCGCTTGCTGGCATCACCTTCGCGATTGCTCTCATTCCGGAAGAATTTCCGATGGTGCTTGCAGTGTTTTTGGCGCTCGGCGCCTGGCGGCTCGCGGCGCATCGTGTGCTGGTAAGACGTAGTGCCGTGATTGAAGCGCTCGGCGGGGCCACGCTCCTCTGCGTCGATAAGACCGGAACGCTTACCGAAAACCGCATGCGGGTTGAGCGTTTGTGGGGCGACGCCTTCGACATTAAGATCGGCGAAGCACCTCATCAAGCGGAAGGAGCGGCGGCCGAATTGCTGCGTACGGCGCGATGCGCCTCAGCGATCCGCCCCGTCGACCCGATGGACCGAGCGCTAGATCAGTTGGTGGACCCGTCGCAGCTATCTGCCCAGGATTTCGAGCGCTCCTGGCCCCTCAAGCCCGAGCGCATGGCGTTTATTCAGGCGTGGCGCAAAAGTGACGCCATCATGCTCGCCGCCAAGGGCGCACCGGAAGCGATCTTCTCACTGTGCGGTTTGGAGCCGCAAGCGCATGCACGACTGAGCGCGATCGTCGAAGGTTTCGCGGCAAGCGGTCTGCGCGTGCTGGGTGTGGCTTCGGCGCTGACCACGAAGCTCCCCGACGATCCGGGGGAAGCGAACTTCCATTTCCAAGGTCTCATTGGCTTTGTCGATCCGCTGCGCGCTGATGCGCGCGAGGCGTTGCAGGAGGCAAAGCAGGCCGGCGTCAAGGTGGCGATGATCACTGGCGATCATCCCGCCACCGCGCTCGCCATCGCGCGCGACGCCGGCATCGATGTTGAAGCTGGCGCTCTGCTCGGGGAGGAGGCCGCGCGGTTGCCGTTCCCGACACTCTGCGAGCGCTCGCGGAAGGTGCGCGTGTTCGCCCGCGTCACCCCGGAACAGAAGTTGCTTCTGGTCGAAGCCTTCAAAGCCGACGGTGAAATCGTCGCCATGACCGGTGACGGCATCAACGATGCGCCGGCGCTCGAAGCCGCGCATATCGGCATCGCCATGGGCAAGAAGGGGACCGACGTCGCGCGCGAGGCGGCTGATCTCGTCCTCCTCGACGACAGTTTTGCCTCGATTGTCGGCGGTGTTCGCTTGGGACGGCGTATCTTCGCCAATCTTCGCAACGCGTTGACCTACATCACCGCCATCCATGTGCCGATCGCGGGCCTTGCACTCGCGCCCATTCTGCTCAATTTGCCGCCGCTGCTTTTGCCAATGCATGTCGTACTGCTGGAACTCGCTATCGATCCGACGTGCGCGCTCGTGTTCGAAGCCGAGCGCAGCGATGAGAAGGCGATGCGCGAACCGCCGCGGCGCAGGGACGAGACGTTGTTCGGACCAGTCGAGATTATGCTGTCCGTGCTACAGGGCGCGGGCTTTCTCCTTGCGCTGCTCGGTTTCTATGTTTGGGCGCTTAGCGTCGCGCCGGCGTCTGAAGCGCGGGGCGCCGCCTTCATTGCGCTTGTGCTCGGAAATCTCGCATTCGCCTTAGCAGATTCCATTTCGGGCGGCGGTTTGTTTGCGCCGCACCGGCGCACCTACTGGATCATCGCCGGGGCCGTCGCCTTGGCGCTGTTCATGGTGTTCGCGCTTGCGCCACTTTCCGCAATGTTCGCGGTCACCACGCCTACCCTAAAACTCATTTGTCTATCGATCGCGCTTGCCGCCGCCATTGGACTTTGGGCGATCGTGGTCAAGCGTGACGGCGCCCGCTTCAAAACGACGAGAGGGGGCATGCGATGATGCTCAACCTCCTCTGGGGGCGCCGCCGCCGGGTAGCAAGCTTCCAGCTCCGGCGAAGACGGGAGTTTACCGAATATCGGGGAAATTCAAATTGCGTGAGGCGGAGATTCTCTCGACTCTAGCCACTGGTAAGGGTGTGTCCGCAGGGCGATCATTGGCCCAAAGGCGACAGTCGCTTTGCCTTCAATGCTTTGAATTGGGATCCGGTGGCGGATCAATCACGCGAGCTTCTTCTTCCTTGATGAGGCGTTCGATCTGCTCACGTTTGGCTGGATCATTTTCCTGAGCCAGCAGCTCATGAAAGCGCTTCAGATTTTCATTGTGAATAAAGCGCTGCATCGGATAGCTCCGTTGCTCAATCGAGCGGGAGCGCAGTGTCTCTCTCAGCCGTTGGCGCTCAGACGGCGATGCCAACGATACGGAAACCTACACATCGGGTCCACGAAGGTCCAACAGGTTTGGCGGCTGCTTTCGGCGCGATTGGGCCGGATTGACGATTCCGGCGCGAACGGCTGGATTGGGGCGAATACTTTACCGCGCTGGAGAGGCTGCCTTGGTCCATCCTCATCTCGAAGGTTTGGAGAGAGTAGAGCAGCAAGCTTGGGCGGACCTGGTTCGCCTCGCGCCGAAAGCCTTTGCCAGCGCGATTGATTTGGAGAGCGCGCGCATTGGCGGCGCTCTGTTCGTCATGGCGGCGAAGCTTCCGCAATTTCAGTTCAACTTTCTACACGGCGCGGGCCTTGGCGACGACGATGGCCGCTGCATCGCTGAGGCGGTGCGTCGATTCAAGGCCGCTGGCCAAACGAGATTCATTGTCCAGGTTCCGCAAGGACCGAAAGCCGGGCTTATCGAATCCTTCGCCCGAGACGCTGGACTGCAGCCAACGCCGCTTGCATGGGCAAAGTTTGCTCGTTCAACCGCCGAACCGCCGATCGTCGATACGTCTGTTGTCATCCGAGAGGCCGGACACAGTGAGCGCGAGATGTTTGGCCAAACCGCTGTTGCGGGCTTCGGCATGCCAGCGGCCATGTCCGGCTGGCTTGCGCAGATTGTCGGCGAGCCGGGATGGCATGCATACCTATCCTTTGACGGCGAGACGCCGATCGGCGCTGGCGCGCTTTATGTGAATGGTGACTACGCTTGGTGCGGCATCGGCTCGACGGTCCCAAACGCGCGCAAACGCGGCGGCCAATCGGCGATGCTCGCGCGTCGGATCAGCGACGCCGGCTCTCTGCGCGCGCGGATGGTCGCCACTGAGACCGGCGTGCCACAAACCGATCAACCGGCGCCTAGTTACAAAAACATACT
>DASZWS010000187.1:0-4048 GCA_035546515.1 Vitreimonas sp.
TGACGACGCGGGAGCGGGGCTGCACTTCCTGGGCAACGGCGGGGATAGCAGCCGACGCGAGGAGGGCGGCGATACAAAGAATGTAAGAGCGGCGCATGTAAATCTCTCCTGAGCCCCGCCCTTCGGGTCAAAAACTCAGGCAACGGACGAGTGTTCCGATACGCCGTGTGTTCGCGCTTGGAACCGCGCAGCTAGCGCCAATCTCGGGCGCCGGCGCCGCCGCGTTCGACGTAGCGGGCGTGCAGCAGCTCATTGCCGACACGCTGAACTTGGCTTGCCGTGTCGTCGCGAACGCATGCGCTCATGATGGCGTAAATGCCGATATCGATATTGCGCTGGTCATCGATGCCGCAATCGTCGCGAGAGGCGCGCCGCATGCGATTGAGCGCCGTATCGACACCCGATGGCGTGTTGAGATCAAGATCACTGAGTGAAACTTGCGGCACATTCGACGCCTGTTCTTCTTCCGCCAAGGCTGGCGCAGCGACGGCGAGAACGAGAAGAGAGGCGAACGCGAAACCTAAGCGGTGCATGGCGACTTCCCCAATCTGAAACCGCCAGAGTCGTGGCACAATCGCGCTGCGCCAGCACATCACATTCGTTTGTCAGCCAGCGTCGAGCGCGCCAGTTTGGAACTGCAGGCGGCTCAAGCGCGCGTAAAGGCCGTTCTTCGCGATCAAATCCTCGTGACGCCCGACTTCCACAATGCGTCCGCCGTCGAGTGCAAGAATGCGATCTGCGTCGCGAACCGTTGATAGCCGGTGCGCGATGACCAAGACCGTGCGGCCCTTCGAGAGCCGCGCGAGGGCCTCCTGCACTTTGGCTTCGCTCTCGGCGTCGAGTGCGCTGGTGGCTTCGTCCAAGAGCAAGATCGGCGCATCGCGCAGGAACGCCCGCGCGAGCGCGACGCGCTGGCGCTCACCGCCGGAGAGGTTGGACCCGCGATCGCCGACGATGGTGTCGTAGCCGTTAGGCAGGGCGGTGATGAAATCGTGCGCCGCCGCGTGGCGCGCCGCCTCTTCGATTTCTGCATGCGTGGCGCCGGCGCGGCCGAGCGCGATGTTGGCGCGCACGGTGTCGTTGAAGAGCGAGGCTTCCTGCGCGACGAGTGAGATGGATGCGCGCAGCGACGCGATCGTGACATCACGCACGTCCTGCCCGTCGATGCGCACACTGCCCGCGGTCGCATCGTAAAGGCGCGGCAACAGGTTGAAGATTGTGGACTTGCCGGCGCCGGAGGGGCCGACGAGCGCGATGGTTTCTCCGGGCGCGACAGTGAAGCTGACATCGCTCAGCGCCGGCGCATCCGCATAAGCGAAGCCGACGTGATCGAAGCTGACCTCGCCTTTGCTGACGGCGAGCGGCTTCGCGTCGGGCTTATCGTTAATGGTGTTCGGTTCGTCGATCAGGCCGAAGATGCGTTCGAGCGCGGCGCGCGCCTCGTTGAAGAGGGTGTTGAATTGGCCGACGGCGCGCGCCGAGGGCGTCATCGTTGCAAACGCAGTGACGATGCCCATGAGTGCGCCAAGCGTCATGTCGTGGTGGGTGATGCGCCAGCCGGCGACCAGAAGGATAATGCCAAAGGCCAAGCCGCCGATCATTTCCAGCAGCGGCACCGTAATCGCGCGATTGCGCGCCAGCTTTAGCTGCAGCTTGCGGCGCTTGTCGAAGCCGACGCGCGCCCGCTCGGTCTCGTGCGCTTCGAGGCCGTAGGTTTTGACAAAGCGGGCCGCGCCGAAGCTCTCGAAAAGCACGGCGGAGAGCGCGCTGATCTGCTGCTGCGCTGCGTGGGTGCGTTGGCGCGCGCTTTTGGCGATCGCTTGCATCGGGCCCGCAGCGAAGGCGAATACGCCAAGCACGACCAGCGTGAGCACCCAATCGAAATAAAACATGTAGCCGATCGCGCCGATCAGCGTCAGCGTGTCGCGTACGGCAGTCTGGCCACCGCGCACCAAAGCTTCGCTGACAACGTTGATGTCGTTGGTGAAGCGGGAGACCAGTCTGCCGGGCTCTTCGCGTGAGAAGCGCGCGAAGTCTGCGCCGAGGAGCTTGCCGAACATCGCGCCTTGCAGGTCACGCAACACCTTGAGAGCGATATCCTGCGAAAGCACTGACTGCGCCCACATCGAGAAGGCGCGCAACGCCGCCAATCCAATTGCAGCAGCGACAGCCATTTCCAGGTTCGGCCAGTTGACGGTGTTGATGGCGTTGGTGGCCCAATCGACGATGCCGGCGTAGGAAACGCCGGAGGCCGCAACCAATACCAACACCGGCACGAGCACGGCGATCTCGGATTTGTAGCGAGCGACGTAGTCACGCCAGAGGCGGGCAAAGAGGCTCTGCTGAGCGGGCATCAGTGCTTGTGGTTGTCCGCCTTCGGATCGAGCAGCCGGTGGGCGTGGATGATGAAGTAACGCATGCGCGCGTTATCGACAGTGCGTTGCGCTGCGCCCTTCCAGGCGTCGTAGGCGGCTTTGTAGTTCGGATAAGCGCCGATAAAATCGACTTTGCTCAGGTCGGCGAACTCCGGCCGGTCGAGCGCTTTAAGTTCGCCGCCGATGACGAGATGCAGAAGCTGAGCCTGGTCGCTCATGATGTGGTTTGCTCGCGCGGATCAGGAAGGTGAGATGTGCGCTCGATTATCAGAGCGTGCACGCCAGCGCCAGCAGCGACAACGCCCGGCGCACGTGGGTCGCGTTGATTCAACACCAGCGGATGCCCCCACGGATCGGTGGCGCGGCCGCCCGCGGCGTCAACGATGGCGACGCCGGCGGCGATGTCCCATTCGTGCTTGAAGCCGAACAAGATGGTGCCTTCGGCTTGGCCCGCGGCCACCAGCGCCATGCGATAGGCAATAGATTGGCGTGCTTCGACCTGCAGCGTCTTCGGCCACGGTTGCGGCCAGCGGCGGTCCGAGAAGCGGTTCTTCTGTCCGATCATGCGCGCATCGTCGAGCGTGGTGCGCGCGCTGGCGTGGATCGCCCGGCCGTTGAGCGTGGCGCCTTCGCCAGGCGCGCCGAGGAAGAGCTCGTCGGTCATCGGATTGTAGATGGCGCCTGCCGCAGCACGGCCTTCGTCAACGATGCCGATGCTGATCGTATATTGCGGCATCTTGGCGATCATCGCCGCAGTGCCGTCGATCGGGTCGAGCATGAAGACGCGCTGATGCTTGGTGCGCTCGTCCGGCTGATCCGGCGCTTCCTCCGAGAGCCAGCCATAGTCAGGCCGCGCGCTGCGCAGGCGTTCGGTGAGCAAGGCATCGACAGCGAAGTCGACATTGGTCACCGGGCCGGCTTCGCCTTTGGACTGAATCTCCAGCGGCTTCGCGGTGAGTGCGCGGGCAAGCGCACCCGCCTCGCGGATCGCGCTTTCGAGAAGTGCGAGATCAGGCGCCGCCGATTGCAAGGTCGTCCACAATGAGGCTGGAGATTTCGAGAGCGCCGCGATTTTCGATGTCGGCGCCGCAGCGAAGGCGCGCGAAGATGTCGAGGAGATTGCCGGCAACGGTCACTTCGCTGACGGGATGCTGCACTTCGCCGTTCTCGAACCAATAGCCGGCCACGCCCACCGACCAATCGCCGGTGTTCATGTTGAGCGCGGGCGAGAACATATCGGTGACGAAGAGGCCTTTGCCGGCTTCGCGCATGAGACCAGCGAGGTCGAGCGCGCCAGGCTTCACGAAGAGGTTCGACGTGCCGATGCCGGGCGGGCCGCCGTGACCGGAAGTGGCGTGGCCGTTGGGTTCGAGCTTGAGTTGGCGCGCGGTGGCGGAATTGAGCAGCCAGGTTTGGATAACGCCGTCTTCGACCAGCGTCATCGGCCTCACCGCGCCGCCTTCGCCGTCGAACGGACGGCTGCCAAGCCCGCGCTTCACGAATGGATCTTCGTGCACGCGGAAGCCCTCGGCGAACACACGCTGACCGAGTTTGTCTTTCAGGAACGACGTGCCGCGTGCGATCGAGGCGCCGTTGATACCCGAGAACAGCGGACCGATGATGCGGCCCGCCAAACGGTTTTCGAAAATCACCGAGGCTTTGGTGCTTTCGAT
>DASZWS010000188.1:0-6288 GCA_035546515.1 Vitreimonas sp.
AAACATGGACATCGCCATGCGCCCCATGCTGCTTTCGATCGGCCTCGGGGTGCTGGCGATGATGGCCGGCGCGCCAGCCGCGGGCGCCGCCCTTATCGCAGGATCGCAAACCTTCGCGATGGGTGACTTCGTGCGCTTCACGCAAGCGCAGGAAGCGTCCGCCGACCAAGCGGCTGTGACGCTGCTCGATCAAAGCGGGCAGTCGGGCAAGGGCTTGATCGACTTCTTCAATCGTGAACTGCGCCCTTATGAGTTCATGACGCGGCGCCTGCCCGCGTGGATGATCACCCACCCCTTCAGTTCCGATCGCGTTGAATCGCTGCGCCGACGTGTCGAGTCCTCGCCCAACTACAATGCCACCGACACCGAAGATAACTGGCGGCGCTTCCGCTTCATGCAGGCCAAGCTGATCGGCTTCCTACAAACCGAGAATCAAACGCTCGCGCGCTATCCGCTCACCGATACGTCGCCTTACGCGCGCTACGCGCGCGCGATCGCCTATTATCGCGTGTCGGATTTCCCGCCTGCGGAATCCGAACTCAACAGCTTGCTCGCTGACGAACCCAACAACCCGTACTTCCTCGAGTTGATGGGCCAGATTCTTTTTGAATCGAACCGCGCGCAGGCGTCCATCCCATTCTACCGCCGCTCACTGGCGCAGAACCCACACAGCGCGCTCTTCCAGATCAATTTGGCGCGCGCGATCGACGGCGCGCCGGGCACGCCAGGCTCGTCGGACGAAGCGATCGGACTCTTGCGTCAAGCCGCTGCCGAAGAGCCGGACAATGCTTTCGCGTGGCGGGAAATGGCCGACGTCTATTCAAATCGCCACCAAGAGGGTCTGGCGGAATGGGCTTGGGCTGAGCAGAGCTTCGCCGTGCTGGATTGCGGCACCGCCTACGACTTCGCCCAACGCTCTATCCGCACCATGGGGCATGACGGCGCCACCGCGCAGCCGATCGCCGCGCAGCGTGCTCAGGATATCGCAGATATCTGCGGCCAAGCGCTGCGCGAACAGAATCGCGGCACCACCGTTACGCCGACCGGCGGCGGCGGCCGCCGACGTTAGAACTTGCGCAGACGCTGGAAAACCGCGATTGCGGCGCATGATTGGAGTTTCGCCGTGAAGCGCTTTTTCCTGGGGCTCATGTTACTGCTGCTCGCCGCAGCGCCCGCCGCGTCGGCGCAGAGCTTTAACGCACAGCAGCAGGCCGAAATCCGCGCCACGGTGCGCGAGTACCTCGTGAACAATCCCGACGTGCTGCGCGAGGCGCTCGATGCGCTACAAGCCCGCGTCGATGCGGCGCGACGCGTGAAGGCCGAAACCGATCCGCGCGATTTTTCCATCGGTCCGCGCAACGCGCCGATCACCATGGTCGAGTTCTTCGACTATCGCTGCCCCTACTGCCAAGCCGCGCTACCGGCGATGATGGACCTCGTGCGCACGCGCCACGACATTCGTTTCGTATTCAAGGAAATGCCTCTCTCCATTCATGGCGAACCAGCGCTGGAGGCGACGCAAGCGTCGGTGGCGGCCATGCCGCAGGGACGCTATTGGCAATTCCATCAAGCGTTGATGAGCTGGCGCGGCGATCTCACGTCAGCCGATATTGACCGCCTCGCCCGCCAGTCCGGCATCGACGTGCCGCGCATGCGCCGCGCCATGAACGATCCGGCGATCATGAAGCTGATCAACGACAATGCGAGCTTGGCCAACGATCTCGGCGCGCAAGGCACGCCGACGTTTCTGATCAACGGCACGCTGGTGCCCGGTTTCGCGCCGGACCTTATCAATCAGCGCCTCCGCGAAGCCGCGGCGCAGGCGCGGCTGGCGCCGCGGAGCTAGATCAGCCCACCGAGCGGCGAACTTGGGTCGGCATAGCGTTTCTTCGGCATCCGCCCTGCGAGATAAGCCTCCCTCCCTGCGATCACTGCGTGCTTCATGGCGCGCGCCATCCGCACAGGATCCTTGGCTTCGGCGATCGCCGTGTTCATCAGCACGCCGTCAACGCCAAGCTCCATCGCCACCGCCGCATCGCTGGCCGTGCCAACGCCCGCATCAACGATCACCGGCACCCGGGCCTGCTCGACGATTAGGCGAATGCCAACGGGGTTCTGCACGCCAAGGCCCGAACCGATCAGCGATCCCAGCGGCATGATCGCGACGCAGCCGGCGTCCTCCAGCTTGCGTGCATACACCGGATCGTCGCTGCAATAGACCATCACCTGGAAGCCTTCAGCGACGAGAACCTTCGCCGCACGCAGCGTCTCTTCCATGTCTGGATAAAGCGTCTTCTGGTCGGCGAGCACTTCGAGCTTCACCAGCTTCCAATCGCCCGCCTCGCGGGCAAGCCTCAACGTCCGCAACGCATCATCCGCGGTGAAGCAGCCCGCCGTGTTCGGCAGGAACGTCACCTTCTTCGGATCGATATGATCGGTGAGCCGCTCTTTCGTTGGATCGCTCAAATTCACCCGCCGCACCGCAACAGTGACGATCTCGGCGCCGGATGCTTCGAGCGCTGCGGCGTTCTCCGCATATGTCTTGTACTTGCCGGTTCCGATAATGAGGCGCGACGAATACTTTTGGCCTGCGACGACGAGCGGTGAGTCTTCCATCATCCGCCCCCGACGAACTGAACGATCTCCAACTGATCTCCATCAGCCAGCGCGGTCGTTCCCCACAGGCTCTTCGGCGCGATTTCGCGGTTGCGTTCTACGGCCACCCGGCGCCCGTCGATCCCCAACAGGGCGAGCAGGTCCGCAAGCGTCGCTGAATCGGGCGCCTCGCGCGTTTCTCCATTGACCGTCAGACGCATAAGCCTTCCTATCCGCCCGACTTAAGACCCCCCACCCTGGGGAGCAATGGGCTGCGATCATCACCGCCGCCCGCCAAGGCATAAGGGACGATGCCGGACGGGAAGCCGATCTACGTGCTGAACGGACCCAATCTCAATTTATTGGGGACGCGCGAACCGCACATCTACGGTCACGCCACCTTGGCGGACATCGAAACGGCATGCGCCGACCGCGCCCGGCAGCTCGGCCGCGGCATTGTGTTTCGTCAGTCGAATGTCGAGGGCGAACTGGTCAATTGGCTGCAAGAGGCCCGCGACAAGGCCGCGGTGGTTGTTCTAAACGCGGGCGCCTACACCCATACCTCGGTGGCGCTCCATGACGCCATCAAGGCCATCGGGATCCCCGTGATCGAGACTCACCTCTCCAACCCCGCCGCGCGGGAAGAATTTCGTCACGTTTCATTAGTGGGCCAAGCCGCAAAGGGCGTCATCGCCGGGTTTGGGGCCACATCGTATTTGCTGGCCATCGAGGCGGCTGCCTTGTTGGCGAATGAAGGTCAGGGCGCGTGAGCAGAAAACCAGCACCAAGAAACCACAAGAAGAGCCAAGCTCTCGCCAAACCACAGGCACGCGCAAAGCCTCAAGGCCTCGACGCAGAACTCGTTCGCGACCTCGCCAAAGTGCTCGACGATACGGGGCTGACCGAAATCGAAGTTGAGTATGGCGAACTTCGTCTGCGCTTGGCGCGCACACTGACCATGGCGTCGCTGCCGCCGACGCAAACGCATGTCGTTCACTCGGCGCCAGTGCCCGCCGCCGCTTTGCCGCCCCCTGCTGCTGCGCCCGCGCCGGCCGCAGCGCCGGCAGCGACCGATATGTCAAAGCATCCGGGCGCGGTGCCCTCACCGATGGTCGGTACGGCATATCTGGCGCCGGAACCCGGCGCGGCCGTGTTCGTGAAGGTCGGCGACAGCGTGAACGAAGGCCAGACGCTGCTCGTTGTCGAAGCTATGAAGACGTTCAACCCCATTCCGGCGCCGCGCGCCGGCAAAATCATCGCCATTCTCGTCAGCGATGCGCAGCCGGTCGAATTCGGCGAACCGCTGATGATTATCGAGTAGGCGATGTTCGAGAAAGTTCTCATCGCCAATCGCGGAGAGATCGCACTCCGCATTCACCGCGCGTGCAAAGAGATGGGCATCGCCACGGTTGCGGTGCACTCAACCGCGGACAGCGAAGCCATGCATGTGCGCCTCGCCGACGAGAGCGTCTGCATCGGCCCCCCGCCTGCCGCAAAATCCTATCTGCACGTGCCTTCGATCATCGCCGCCGCCGAGATCACCGGCGCGCAGGCCATCCATCCAGGCTATGGCTTTCTTTCCGAGAACGCCAAGTTCGCCGAGATCGTCACGCAACACGGCATGACCTTCATCGGTCCGACCGCCGAACACATCCGGCTGATGGGCGACAAGATCGCCGCCAAGCAAGCAGCGATCGACACCGGCATGCCGGTGGTCCCCGGCTCCGATGGCGGCTTGCCGAACGAAGCTGAAGCCAAAGCCGTCGCCAAGAAGATCGGCTATCCGGTCCTGATTAAGGCTGCGGCGGGCGGCGGCGGTCGCGGCATGAAAGTCGCGCGCTCTGAAGAAGAACTCGCCGAAGCATTCTCCACCGCTCGCGCGGAAGCCAAAGCCGCGTTCGGCAACGACGAAGTCTATATGGAGAAATACCTGACGCATCCGCGTCACATCGAAATCCAGGTCGTCGCCGACAGCCACGGCAACGTCATTCATTTGGGCGAGCGCGATTGTTCGCTGCAGCGCCGACATCAGAAGATTCTCGAAGAGGCGCCCTCGCCGGCGCTTAACGCCGAAGACCGCGCCCGCATAGGCACGATCACAGCGGATGCCATCCGCAAGCTCGGCTATCTCGGCGTTGGCACCGTCGAGTATCTCTACGAGGACGGCGAGTTCTATTTCATCGAGATGAACACGCGCCTGCAGGTCGAACACCCGGTCACGGAGATGGTCACCGGCATCGACCTCGTCCGCGAGCAAATTCGCATCGCTGACGGCGCTGAGCTCTCGGTGAAGCAGGAGAACGTAAAGTTCAACGACCACGCCATCGAATGCCGCGTCAATGCGGAGAACCCGCGCACCTTCCGCCCGTCGCCCGGCACTATCACTGGCTATCATCCGCCCGGCGGTCTGGGCGTCCGGCTCGATAGCGCCATCTATGCGGGCTACGCCATCCCGCCGAACTACGACTCTCTGATCGGTAAGCTCATCGTGCATGGCCGTGACCGCGCCGAATGCCTGATGCGGTTGCGGCGGGCGCTCGATGAGATGGTTATCACCGGCATCGAGACCACCATTCCGCTCTTCCGCGAGCTGATGAATGAGCCCGACATCATCAATGGCGACTACTCGATCCACTGGCTCGAAAGCCATCTGAAGGCGCTTGAAGCAGCCGAGAAGAGTTAACGGCGCGGCACTTGCAGGGTTCGTCTCGGGAAACCGCACTCGGGACGTTCATCATGACCAATCGGCACGCCGTGCGTTGGGGCGCACTTGCCCTCCTCGCACTCAGTCTTGGGGCCTGCGCCACCGCGCGCCGCCCTGATCCGCAACCAATCGCCGACACAGCCACGCCGGACGCGGAAACGCTAGCGCCGGAATTCCACGGCGCCCGCGTCGGGCACGACGCATTGCGTGGTTCGCTGCCCAGCGAATAACGGCTTGCGCCGTAGGGCGCCGGGGTCGACATAGGTCACATGCAAGACCACGTCGCCGTCGACTTCGGAGACATCGCTTTGCGCCTAACCGCGGCGGTCGTCGTTGGTGGTCTTGTTGGCCTCGACCGGGAATGGCGCGGCAAGGCGGTTGGCATTCGCACGCTCGGCCTCGTGTCGCTTGGTGCGGCGTTGCTTGCAATTTCCACCGTTCACTATGCGCCCTTTGCAAACGACGTCGCGGCCGCGAGCCGGGTGATGCAGGGCGTGATCCAAGGTGTGATGACTGGCATCGGCTTCATCGGCGCGGGCGCGGTGCTCAAGGGACCCGGCCAGCAGGCGCATGGCTTAACCACCGCAGCCACGGTTTGGGTGACATCGGCGCTCGGCATCGCATGCGCGCTAGCGACGTGGACAATCGTATGGATGGGCGTCGGACTCACCTTGCTGGTGCTGGTGGTGCTGCACCCCGTCGATGAGTGGTTCGATAAGCGGCGGAACGCTCTCAAAGGAAACGACCAGCCTAAGTCGACTTGAAGCCAATCTTCACGTGCGAGCCGTCGCAGAACGGCTTGTTCTGCGAGTGGCCGCAACGGCAGAAGCGCGCCGCCGTTATACGCGCCACCATGCGGCCAGTCCCCGAGATGATTTCCATATTGCCGCGCACCATAAGCGGGCCATCGGTTTGCGGCGCAATCTCGATCGGACCATCGCGCACCTCCAGCATTGCCGTCTTGTCACCAGTCGCCGGCTCGCCGGATG
>DASZWS010000189.1:0-6816 GCA_035546515.1 Vitreimonas sp.
CGCACGCCGTCGACGGTAGTCCCTGCCAAACCGCCGGCAACGTAATAGGTGGCGCGAACGCCGTGGCGCTCAAGCAGCGGACCGCCATTTATCCACGCCGATTTGGGGAAATCGTCGAAGCTGAATGTGACCACCGGCGCGCTCAGCCGAGAGCGCTTGCGCCAGAGCGAGACGTTGCGGGTGACCCGTTGTGAGACGCCTTTGCGGGCGCGCGCGATCAGGGCGCTCAGCGCACCCGCTTTCTGATCGTGAAAATCCGCGCTTTCCAAGACAGCGACCCCGGTTCTCGCACCCTAGTGCGGCCCCCTGCAAAGCTCCAGCCGCCAGGTTAACCCCGGCCGCCCTAACGGCAGCGATGACGCTGGCGCCACACCATGCTAGCGAAAATGCAGGAGTCCGGCCCCATGACCTACACCTGCTTTGACGTCAGCATCGACAACAAGATCGCCCACATCCAGCTGAAGCGGCCCGAAGCCCTCAACACCATGACGCGGCCGTTTTGGAACGAGCTGCCGGAGATCGTCGCCGACATCGACGACAACGCCAAGGCGCGGGTCATCGTCATCTCCTCAACCGGCAAGCATTTCAGCGCCGGCATGGATTTGTCGGTTTTCACCGACGGCGAGGGCGTCAGCGCCTCGCAGAAAAGCGATCAATGGGCGCGCGCTGAAGCCATGCGCCAATTCGTGCTCAAGCTGCAGGGCAGTTTCTCCTGCCTCGACAACGCGCGCATCCCGGTGATCGCGGCGATCCAAGGGGGCTGCATTGGCGGCGCCGTCGACATGACCAGCGCCTGCGATATCCGCTATGCGACCGCCGACGCCTTCTTCCAACTCCAGGAGATCAATATCGGCATGACCGCCGATGTCGGCACCTTCCCGCGCTTGTGCAAACTCATCCCCGAGGGCTGGGTGCGCGAGCTGGCATATGCGGGCCGGCGCTTGCCGGCTGAGAAGGCGCGCGAGATCGGCCTGGTCAATGGCGTCTTCGCGACCCAGCAGGAGATGCTCGCCTACGTGATGGAACTCGCCGCCGAGATCGCCAGCAAGGCGCCGGTGGCTGTGGCGGGCTCCAAGCGCATGATCAACCACGCGCGCGACCATTCCATCGCCGATGGGCTGGACTATATCGCCACCTGGCAGGCCGGCATGTTCGCCCCGCCGCACATGATGGAAGCGTTTCAGGCCAAGGCGCAAAAGCGAACGCCGGACTTTCCTGACCTGGCGCCGATGCGAAAGAAGATGTGATGCCGAAACTGCGCGATTTTCTCGAACTGCCCGACAAACTCCGCGCAGCCGCCTACATCGCCATCGCCTCGCAGCTGATCATCATCGTGCTGCAGCTTATCGTCATTATTCTGCTCGTCGCGCGGCCGCCTGCGCACTAAAGATCGCTCATGGACGTCACGAAAATTCCGCCTGGGCGCAATCCGCCGCACGAGGTCAACGCCTTCATCGAAATTCCCCAAGGTGGGCTGCCGGTGAAGTACGAGCTCAACGAAGACGCCGGCGTGCTGTTCGTGGACCGCTTTCTGCACACCTCGATGATCTACCCGTTCAATTACGGCTTCATCCCCAACACGCTGGCCGAGGATGGCGATCCGCTCGATATTTTGGTGGTGACGCCGCTGCCGGTCGTTCCAGGCTGCGTGATCCGCGCACGCCCTCTCGGTGTGTTGCTGATGACCGATGAGAAAGGCGTGGATGAGAAGATTCTTGCCGTGCCAGTCGACGCTTTGAATCCGTACTATGCCAATGTGAAGAGCTACGACGAACTGCCGCCGCTGATGATTGCGCAGATCGCGCACTTTTTCCGGCACTACAAAGATCTCGAACCTGGGAAAAGCGCCAGCGTTGGCGAATGGGCGCCGCTGGAGAAGGCGCACGAGCGCATCAAGCTCGCCATCGAGCGCCACGCATGAACGCCTCCGCCGTCGGCGCCCGCATCATTGATGCACTTGAGGACGCCGCTAATCGCGAGACAGGCGGCCCTACCGCGCTGGTTTCGGTCAATGTCGAAATGCTTTCGCCGGCAGGCATCGGTGAAGTCGCGGTGAGCCTCACCCGCAAGACCCGTACGCTCATCTTCTTGCGCGCGGATTTCCGCGCCAGCGACGCCACGATCGCCATTGCCAATTCTGTGCATAAAGTCCTGGCGCAATAATTCATACAGCTTTGGCTCGCGCCCCCTTCGACAAGCTCGGGGTGACGCTACTTTGAAATTGCGTAGGTGTTGGACGGCGTCAGCCTGAGCCTGTCGAAGGCCGACGCTTGCGCCAACGCCGGCTGAGGTGTGACCTCTTCATCGGTGCGCCTATATATTCGCTCCAATGACTCGCACCGCCACCGCCAATGCCCTCCTTGAGGGTCCGATCATCCGTTCCCTGATCACGCTCGCTGTGCCCATCGTGCTCGCCAACGTGTTGCAGTCCGCATACGGGATCATCGATGCGTTCTGGGTGGGCCGTCTGGGCGGCGCGGCGATCGCGGCCGTTTCGGTTTCCTTTCCGCTGATCTTTCTGTCGATTGCGTTGGGGATGGGGCTGGCGATGGCTGGCTCGACGCTGATCGCGCAATATTTCGGCGCGCGGAATCAAGCAATGGTGGACCACGTCGCCGCACAAACGTCGCTCATGGTGGTGCTTGTGTCGCTGGTTCTCGGCGTGATTGGCTTCAGCTTAGCACCGCTGCTACTGCACCTCATGGGCGTGCAGGCCGACGTTTACGATGGCGCTCTCGGATTCATGCGCGTTTCATTTGTCGGACTTGCGTTCAACTTCTTCTTTTTCATGTTCCAGTCGATCATGCGCGGTGTCGGCGAAGCGACGCTGCCGGTGTGGATCGTCGCAGGAACCGTCATTCTCAACTTCATTCTCGATCCGCTCTTCATCTTTGGCTATTTTGGTTTGCCGCACATGGGGGTGATGGGGGCAGCGGTTGCCACCCTCACGACGCAAATGCTCGCCGCCATCACCGGACTGATCATCCTCTTCCGCGGCAAGTACGGCATCCATTTGCACTGGGGCGACTTCAAACCGGACTTCTCCTTCATCCAGCGCGCCTTCTTTCTGGGCTTTCCCGCTTCGATCGAAATGTCGGCGCGCGCGCTCGGCCTTATGGTGATGACCTTTCTCATCACCAGTTTCGGCACACTGACCATCGCCGCCTACGGTGTCGGCTCCAACGTGCTGCAGGTGGTGATGATCCCCGCCATGGGGCTTTCCATGGCGGTGGCCACCTTGGTTGGGCAGAACATCGGCGCCGGCAATCTGGCGCGCGCCTCGCAAATCGGCCGTCTCGGCGCTTGGATCGGCTTCTGGGCGCTGACGGTGATGGGCGTTCTGGTGTTTCTATTTGCGCCGGCGCTTGTGGCTTTCTTCGTGCCTGAAGATGCAGGTGTCATCGCCGCGGGCGCGGTGTTCCTGCGCACCATCTCCCTCGCCTGGGGCTTTCTTGGCGTGCAGCTGGCGCTTACCGGCGTACTGCGCGCCTCAGGCAACATGGTCATCGCCATGGTGTTGACACTCGTCTCCACCTGGGTGCTGCAATTCCCAACCGCTTACGTACTCTCGAAGCACACGGCGTTAGGCGTTAACGGCCTTTGGTGGTCGATGCCGATCGCGCAAATCATCATCGCCCTCATCACTATGGGCATCTATGCCAAGGGCGACTGGAAGAAGAAGCGGCTCGTCGACGAGGAGGACAAGCTGACGGAGAAAGTCTCCGAAGAAATTCTCACGGAAGAGGCTTTCACAGGCCGCGGCGGGACCTAGCAGTCGCGTTCGATGGCGTAGCGAACGACGCCCGGCTCCGCGCCAGGCCCAACGAAATTGAACCCACATTTCCTCAACACGCCGATCGACGGCGCCAGATGCGGCAGCGTATGCGCGATCACGCGCACGACGTCGCTTGCGGCAAACGCGTAGCGCACTAGCGCGGCGGTCGCTTCGCTCGCATAGCCGAACCGGCGCTGGCTGGGCACGATCGCGTAGCCGATCTCGACCTGCCCATCCTTCACCGGCCCTGTGTAACCGCCGACGCCGATCAACGTCCGCCGCGCACCCTTCAGCACAAAATACCGCGCGCCCCACTCTCGCGCGCGCGGATCACGCTCTTGCATATTCAGCGTGTATTGGATCGCAGCGGCATCGTACTCTGCATCAGGCGGCCATTCGCCGATATCGGCGTTCAGAATGTCAGCAAGGCCAAAGCCCGCGATATCCGCACGCAACGCAGCCGGCGTCGCCGCGACCAGCGAGAGCCGCGGCGTGTCAATGACGCGGGACATCGTACGCCGGCCCGACGTGGGGATCGTCGTTGCGATCCTCACGAGCGCATAGAATTCTGTCTGGAAGGTACATGCAGCCGAACGCATCCACTATTTCGGGGCGCCCGCCATGGGGAAACGCATCGCGACGCAGAAAGCCATAGTTTGCGATGCCGTTGGAATAGCCGACTTCTACTTTGTAGTCGTCAAATGGCGCACACTTTCCGTCGGTTACGAAGCCACAAAATCGATCATAGGCGTCGCGCACCTGCGTTTTCGGAGCACAAGAGCACAGCGTCGCAAGCGCAGCGATCATCGCCGCCGCGATGACTGACCTCATTTTATGAGAACACCTCGAAGAGTCCGGCAGCGCCCATGCCACCACCAACACACATGGTGACCACAGCGTGCTTCGCCTTACGGCGGCGGCCTTCCATCAGCACGTGGCCCACCAAACGCGTGCCGGTCATGCCGAACGGATGGCCGATGGCGATCGAGCCGCCGTTGACGTTGTATTTTTCGGGATCGATTTCGAGCTTGTCGCGGCAATAGAGGCACTGCGATGCGAACGCCTCGTTGAGCTCCCACAAGTCGATATCGGCGACTTTGAGCCCCTGGCGCTTCAGCAGGCGCGGCACGGCAAACACGGGGCCAATCCCCATCTCGTCGGGATTGCAGCCCGCGACTGCAAAGCCCTTGAACAAGCCGAGCGGCTCAAGCCCGCGCTTCTCGGCTTCCTTTTCTTCCATCAACACGACCGCAGCCGAGCCATCCGAAAGCTGGCTTGCGTTGCCGGCGGTGACGAAATTCCCGGGCCCGCGCACCGGCTCAAGTTTCGCGAGACCGGCAAGGGTGGTGTCTGGACGATTGCAATCGTCGCGATCGACGATCGTGTCGACCTTGCTTTCTTCTTTGGTCTCTTTGTTGACGACCATCATCTTGGTCTTCATCGGCACGATCTCATCCTTGAAGAGACCGGCGGCCTGCGCCGCAGCGATGCGCTGTTGCGAGCGCAGCGCGTACTCGTCCTGATATTCGCGACTGATATTGTAGCGCTTGGCGACGATGTCGGCGGTCTCGATCATCGGCATCCACATTTCGGGATGATCTTTCAGCAGGCGCTCTTCAAACACCGGCTTGGTGTTGGCGAGCCGTGTGCCGGAAATCGATTCCACGCCGCCGGCGATGCCGACATTCGCGCCTTCGTTCATAATGTACTGCGAAACCTGCGCCACTGTTTGCAGGCCCGAGGAGCAGAAGCGATTGATGGTCGCCCCCGCGACCTTGAAATCCAGCCCGGCCCATACCGACGCCAAGCGCGCCACGTTGTGGCCCGTCGTCGCCTCCGGCGAACCGCAGCCAAGCACCACATCCTCAGCCGCATCCGGCTCTAGCTTGGCGCGCGCCGCCGCATGCTTGATGGAGTGTCCCGCAAGCGCCGCGCCGTGGGTGATGTTGAAACCGCCGCGGCCGGACTTGGCGAGGCCAGTGCGGGCGTAAGAGACGATGACGGCGCGACGCATGGGCGACCTCCTGCAGAAATTCGGCGCACCCTAAGCGCGCGCTCGCAGGAGCGGAAGCCCAACGCCGCGTCATCGCTGCGACGCGTGTTTACGGGGTATCCGGTCCGCCGTGCGGATTGACGCCGCTGAAGGTCACATCGTCAGACGTGGACGCCGCCGGCGCCGGCACCGCCGGCGTTACGCTTGCACCGCCTTGGGTGAAAATCCCGCGCCCGCGATCCTGGATCCATTTGGCGATGTCTTCCGACAAGACGCCGGCCACGATGCCGATCAGCGACACCGTGAACGGATTGAGCGTGCTGGCGGTGGAAGCCTGCGTGGCGTTCGAGGCGATGGCGACGCCGGAGATGGTCGCGTTCGCCAGTACGTAAAACGCCAGCGCCGCGCACATGCCGAAGATCAGCCTGACCGCGATCTCGGCCATGGTCACCGGCTGCGGCCGATTGAGATACGCCGGAAAAAGATAGAGCAGCGAACCCAACGCGCCCATCAGCAGCACCAGAAGCGTCGAAAGGATCGAGGGACTGCCTTGCGCCATATAGGCGCTCACGCCGAGCGGGCTCAGCTTCTGCAGCGCCTGCGCCTCGCCGTAGATACGGTTGAATTGATCGGGACTGCTGGGAAGCACTCGTTGCTCCAGGCCGAGAATAGTCTGATCGGACTCTGTTACTTGCCCGCTGACCAATTGCTGACGCGTCATCAGCGCCGTGCGTTCGGCGCTGGAGTCGTCGTGGCTGGATTCCTTTTCGGCGACGTCCTGCACACGCCCGCGCAACAACGCTACGGTTTGTTGATCGCCCGGCGAAAGCTGACGCGCGGCGACTGCATTGAGGCGCTGCGCCAACGCCTGCGCGCTGGTGTCCTGCACCAGCGCGGTGGAAGGTTGCACGTTCACACGCTGCTCGAGATCAGCGATCTGGTGAACAACTTGCGCGCGCGCCTGCGTGGCGGCGTCTTGAGCCTGGTCGACCTTTGCTTGCAGATCGGTCAGCCGGTTGGTGATCTGTTGGTTCTCGCCGCGCGCGGC
>DASZWS010000190.1:0-9744 GCA_035546515.1 Vitreimonas sp.
TGGCCAGCTGGGGCGGCTAACATTTTCCAACATGATTAAAGCGTTCAGACCCGGTTCAACCCGGATGCGCTTTTATCCTCCTCGGTCCTGGGCGATTTTCGTCCCTCGCTCGTACCGGGGCCAAGTTCTCGATCCCAATTCAGGGGTCGAAACAAAGCGCCAGCCGCCGGCTCAGCGGCTGGCGCAGATTGTTTTCAGCCCCGCATGTTGCGCTGCAGCGCCCAGCTCCGTAACAGGAGCCCCAGAGGCGTTTACCCATGGCGAACAAGGTCTATGCCGACGCGAAGTCGGCGCTCGAAGGGCTTACCAAGAACGGTATGACGGTAATGAGCGGCGGCTTCGGCCTCTGCGGCATTCCGGAAAACCTGATCATCGCTCTGCGCGACAGCGGCGTGCAAGGCATTACCGTCATCTCCAACAACGCCGGCGTCGACGGGTGGGGCCTGGGCCTGTTGCTGGAGAGCAAGCAGATCAAAAAAATGATCTCGTCCTATGTCGGTGAGAACAAGGAATTCGCCCGCCAGTTTTTGGCAAAGGAGCTGGAGCTGGAGTTCAACCCGCAGGGCACGCTCGCGGAACGCTGCCGCGCCGGCGGCGCAGGGATCGCCGGCTTCTACACCAAGACCGGCGTCGGCACGTTGGTGGCGGAAGGGAAGGAGACGAAGGTCTTTAACGGTGAGACCTTCGTCCTCGAAACCGGCTTGGTTGCCGACCTCTCGATCGTCAAAGCCTGGAAAGGCGACAAGGAGGGCAACCTCATTTACCGCGAGACCGCGCGTAACTTTAATCCGATGATGGCGACGGCCGGTAAGAAGTGCGTCGCCGAAGTTGAGATTCTGGTCGAGACCGGCGAACTCGATCCCGACGCCATCCATACGCCGGGCATCTTCGTCGATCGCATCGTTAAGGGCAATTTCGAGAAGCGCATCGAGCAACGCACGGTCCGCCAACGGGAGAATGCGTAATGCCGTGGTCCCGTGAACAGCTTGCTCAGCGCGCCGCCAAAGAATTGCGCGATGGTTACTACGTCAATCTCGGCATCGGCATTCCGACGTTGGTGGCCAACTACATTCCGCAAGGCATGGAAGTGACGCTGCAGTCGGAAAACGGCATGCTCGGCATGGGACCGTTTCCCTTCGCCGGCGATGAAGACCCGGATTTGATTAACGCCGGTAAGCAAACCATCACTGCGCTGCCGAAGACCTCGTATTTCTCTTCCGCCGACTCCTTCGCGATGATCCGCGGCGGTCACATCGATCTTTCCATCCTCGGCGCCATGGAGGTCTCCGAACGCGGCGACCTCGCCAACTGGATGGTGCCCGGCAAAATGGTGAAGGGGATGGGCGGGGCCATGGACCTGGTCGCCGGCGTCAAGAAGGTGGTTGTTGTCATGGAGCACAGCTCCAAGGACGGCGCCTCCAAGCTCCTGCACAAGTGCACGCTGCCGCTCACGGGCGTGAACGTGGTTGATTTGGCGATAACCGATCTCGGCGTGTTCGAGATCGACAAGCATGGTTCACAGCCGATGAAACTGCTTGAACTCGCCGACGGCGTCACGCTTGATGAGATCAAAGCAAAGACCGAAGGTGCGTTCGTCACTGCGCTTCGCTAACCAGTGTTCAGGCACGTAAACAGAGATTAAACGCGATTGAATTGCGTTCTGTACAAGAATAACGCACGCATTCACTGAATTTCATCACCTCACACGTAAGTTGCCGGGAACAATTCGTGCAGAGAGGGCGCCCATGGGCAGCTCTCCGCGGTGGGGTTCTTGATGCTTCGTGCCGGAATGAAGCGAAAGCGCGGCGCGCGTGCTGTGATCATGGCGGCGTGCGCCATGGCCGCATGTGCGTTCGTGTTGAGCGGCGAGGCGAGCGCGCAAACCGCGCCTTCGCACGCCGATCTCTCACGCGTGCTCGCCCGAATTTCGCAACAAGAGCAACGTCTGGACGCCCAGCAGCGCCTGCTAAACGAACAACAACGCCAACTCGCCGACCAAAGAAGCTTAATTGAACAACAACGCCGCGAAATCGAGGCGTTCAGTGCCGGCAGTGGCGTCGTCAGCGACGAAGCGCTCGGCGAAGTCCGCGGCACAGGCGTCCCATCGAACGCGCTTGCCTACACCCCACTCGCCAGTGACGAGCCGATCGTCCTTAATCGCCGCCCGGCGCGCCTTTCGACCATCGATTCCGGGGCAAACAGCGGCGGCAGCGCACCAGCCGGCGTCCAAGTGGCGCAAAATACCGATAACGCCACGCCAACAGGCCCCGTCGGCCAAGCGCCAACCGAGGAAACACACAACACCAATACCGCAGAAGCGTTGCCCGAAGGGCAGAATGCCCTGTTGGGCCACGGCCGCTTGGTTATTGAACCGTCACTCGAATACTCACGCAGCTCGTCCAACCGCCTGGTTTTCCGCGGCGTAGAGATCGTCACCGGCGTTCAAGTCGGCCTTCTCGACGCCAACGAAACCGCCCGCGACACGCTCGTTGGCACGGTCGCGGCGCGTTACGCGCTCAGCGACCGCCTCGAGGTCGAAGCGCGCGTGCCGTATATGTATCGCAACGACCGCGTAACCACGTTGTCGCAGAACAATCAGACCACTACGCAGACTTTCAACCTCGAAGGCCGCGACATCGGCGACGTCGAAATGTCGGCGCGTTACCAGCTCAACCGCGCCACCAATGGCTCGCCTCTCTACGTGGCGGGCCTCCGGATCAAGTCGGATACAGGCATGGGGCCGTTCGACGTGGCGCGCGACGTAAATGGCGTCGCCACTGAATTGGCCACAGGTTCGGGTTTCTGGGGCGCGCAAGGCAGCTTGTCGGTGCTCTATCCGAGCGATCCGGCGGTGCTGTATCTGAACCTGAGCTACCTCTACAACCAAGGCCGCGACATCGACAAAACCTACGGCACGGTCACTGTCGGCCACGTGAAGCCCGGTGACACCATCGGTCTCGGCTTCGGTTTTGGTTTTGCTCTCAATCCGCGCTTCTCGTTCTCGCTCGGCTACTCCCACTCTTACGTCATGGAAACCGAGACCGAGCTGAACAACACCACCCAGAAGAGCCCCGCGCTGCAAGTCGGCGCTCTCCAGTTCGGCATGAGCTTCCGCGCCAGCGAACGGCGCACCATCGCCGCTAACGTCGATGTCGGCGTCACCGAGGACGCTCCCGACGTCCGGGTCGCCTTCCGGATGCCCATGAGCTTCTGAGCCGCGGGCGGACACAAGACACAGAAAGCCGGCGGGATCCGCCGGCTTTTTTGTTTGCGCCGCCGGGGCGCCGCTGCTACCCGGCCAAACCTCCGGAGGGATGGTCGAGTGGTTTATGGCACCGGTCTTGAAAACCGGCGTGGATGCAAGTCCACCGTGGGTTCGAATCCCACTCCCTCCGCCACCAACATCGCTAACCCGCGTTATTGGTGAAGCTGAAATAAGGATAAAAGCTTACGCGCCCTCAACGCGCGGCGTGTAAATGGACAAGCTCTACTGACGACGTGGGGCCTCCTCGTGAAGAAGTTCACTCTGCCGCGCATTCTATTCGTGACGTGCATCGCGCTGATCTGGAGCGCAGGCGCCGCATCGGCCAATCCCGCGCCGATCGAATATGCTGCGAACAATTCCGCAGCCGCGCTGCAAGGCGGAGACCCTCGTTCTTACGGCTACGGCGCGCAGGGCCGGTCTGCGGATGGTCCTGTGGTGGACATCCGCCGCAACCCCGATCGCGCGCCGCAACAGACAGCCACGCCCGCGGCGAGCAACGGGCAGGGGCGCCCCGCTTGGTTGGAAACCGAACGCGTCGGCCCTCCGTACCAAGCCAACGGCCGTTGGTTCGTGCCGACGCCGGAGCCCGGTTACAGCGTCAACGGCATCGCTTCCTGGTACGGCCCGAACTTCCACGGCCAACGCGGCGCCAATGGCGAAGTTTACGATCAAGAGGCGATGACGGCCGCGCACCCGACGCTGCCGCTCAACAGCCTCGTGCAAGTGACCAATCTCCAGAATGGGCGCGAAGTCATCGTCCGCGTAACTGACCGTGGTCCGTTCGTCGGCGATCGCGTGATCGATCTCTCTCATGCCGCCGCGCAGGTGCTCGGCTACGACAGCTCCGGCACCGCGCGTGTTAACGTGCGTTACCTGGGCCCCGCGCCACGTCGCGTGAACGCTGACGGTTCGATGGCCGAACGAGACACCCCTGCTCAATCAATGATGGCCCAGTCCCCTGTCGTTCAGCCGGAAGAGGGGAGTGCTGTGCAGCAAACCACAGCGCGCGATGATGCCGCCCCCGTCTCGCTGTTGCCGCCGCAACCCGATCCGCAGCCCACCGCGCAACCGGTGGCGATGCAAACCGAACTTGCAGGCGCACCAACGACCGCCCAGTCGGCAGGCGCGTATTTCGTCCAGGTGGGCGCGTTCTCGGATGTGGATAACGCCCAGCGCGTCCGCAGCGCCGTCGGCTTGGTTGGACCGGTTGTGCTCGACACGCGCCGCAATGCCGCGGGCATGGAATTGTTCCGTGTACGGCTCGGACCGTGGCAGAGCCGCGAACAGGCTGAATCCGCACGCCAATCGCTGGCCTCCATGGGCTATGGTGAGAGCGTCGTCGCTGCGCCCTGAACTGGCGATTTGTTGACGCAATCCGGTCGCGCCGGTTTGCTTAAAGCGCGCGTGCACATCGATTCGGCGGACCAATGACCCTGCAGCGCGCCTTGTGCGCATTCACGATTGTTCTGATGCTGGCCGCCATCGTGGGCGACGCTGACGCCGCGCGCCGCCGCGTGCGACGCCCGGCCGCGCACCCAGCCGCCGCCGCTCAGCCAGCGCAGCCGCCCGGCGCCAAACACGTCACCATCATGGATGGCGATACCGGGCTCATCCTCTATTGCGACGATTGCCATACGCCGATCGAGCCGGCTTCGATGTCCAAGCTGATGACGGCACTCGTCGTCGGCGAAGCGCTGCTGTCCCACCGCATCACCCTCGATACCAAGTATCACGTCAGCGAAAACGCCTGGCGGCACGGCGCCATGTCTGACGGCTCGCATATGTTCCTTGAGCTGAATTCCGATGTCTCCGTGCGCGACTTGATTGGCGGCGTCATTGTCGTGTCGGCAAATGACGCCTGCATTGCGTTGGCTGAGGGCTTGTACGGTTCGGAAGCCGCCTTTGTGGCGCAAATGAACAAGCGGGCGCGCGAACTTGGCCTCACCAGCGCGCACTTCACGAATGTCACCGGCTTGCCGGACCCGCAGCACGTCATTAGCACCGCCGATCTCGCGCGCCTGGCGCGCTATCTGATGGCCAACCACCGTGAACTCTACCGGCTCTATTCCGAGCGCACGTTCACCTACAACAACCACACCCAGGAAAATCGCAATCCGTTGTTCGGCGCTTTCGACGGCGCCGACGGTGTAAAAACCGGTCACACCAACGAAGCCGGCTACAGCCTCGTCGGATCGGCGATCGTCAACGGTCATCGCCGCATCATCGTTTTTAACGGCACGCGCTCGATGGCCGAGCGGCGCAGTGAAGGCCTGCGGCTGATGTCGGCTGCGTTCCATCAATACGATGTGCGCCGCCTCGCTGCCGCGGGCGCACAGGTGGGCGAAGCGCAAGTCTATATGGGCTCACGCAAGACCGTGCCGTTGGTGGCGCCGAGCCTGCTGGCGATCGGCGGATCGCGCAGCACGCTGGATGCGCTGCACGCGCACATTCGCTATGACGGCCCGCTCGCCGCACCGATCCGTAAAGGCGCGATTGTGGCGCATCTGGTGGTTGACGGTCCGCCTGGCTTTGCGCCCCGCGAATACCCGCTGGCCGCCGGCGCCGACATTGGCCGCGCCAATTGGTTCTCCCGCGCCGCTGAAGGCTTGCGTTTGACGCTGTCTGGCGCTCATTGAGCCTTATGGCTCAGGGGCGTTTCATCACCCTCGAAGGCGGCGAAGGCGCCGGCAAGTCCACGCTCGCGCGCGGCCTTGCTGACGCGCTCAAGGATCGCGAAGTCGTGCTCACACGCGAGCCCGGCGGTTCGCCTGGCGCCGACGCCATCCGCGCGCTGTTGGTGCAGGGCGACGCCAATCGCTGGAGCGCGCTCGAAGAGGCGCTGTTGTTCGCCACCGCACGCCGCAATCACCTGCAACAGACGATCTTGCCCGCGCTCGCGCGCGGCGCCTGGGTGATCTGCGACCGCTATTACGATTCAACGCGCGCCTATCAGGTCGCCGCCGGCGGACTTTCGCCAAACGTGCTCGAGCGGCTCAACACGCTCATCGAAGCCCCAGCGCCGGATCTCACCTTGATGCTCGATCTCGACGTGAGCGTTGGCCTTACGCGTTCGCGCGGCGCCCACGCCGGCGAAGATCGCTTCGAACGCAAAGGCGAAGCCTTTCATGCGCGCGTGCGCGATGAGTTTCGCGCCATCGCCGCGCGCGAGCCCGAACGCTGCGTCGTGATCGACGCCGGCCAACCGCAAGCAGCCGTACTCGCGGCCGCACTCGACGCCATCAAGGCGCGCCTCTGATGGCCGCAGAGAAGCCGCCGCCGGAAACGGATAAAGAGCCGAACACGCCACACCCGCGCGATACGTACAGCTATGTAGGCAACGATGCCGAAGAGGCGGCGCTCGCGGGCGCGCTTCGCGGCGGGCGCATGCATCATGCCTGGATGCTCACTGGGCCCAAGGGCCTCGGCAAAGCCACCCTCGCGTACCGCTTCGCCCGCGTAGCGCTCGGCGCGCAAACCAGCGGCGCGCGTCCGCTCCAGGTCGATCCCGAAGATCCAACCGCCCGCAAGATCGCTGCGCAGGCGCATCCCGATCTTTTCATTCTGCGTCGCGGCTTAAATGATCGCGGCCGGCCGCGCCGCGAAATCTCCGTCGATGAAGCCCGCGAGCTCGGCCAGTTCTTCTCGCTGGCGCCGAGCCAAGGCGGCATGCGCATCGCCATCATCGACGCCGTCGATGACATGAACCGCAACGCCGCCAATGCGATCCTGAAAACACTCGAAGAACCGCCGGCGCGCTCCGCCATCATCCTCGTATGCAACGCGCCCGGCGCTTTGCTGCCAACGATCCGTTCGCGTTGCCGGCGCTTGCCGTTGCGCACGCTCTCCGACACGCAAATGCGCCAGGCCGCTGGCGTCGATGTGAACGAAAGTATCGTGCGCTTGGCCAAAGGCCGCCCCGGGCGCGCCATCGCCTGGCACAACCAAGGCGCCGACGTGGTGAGCGCCAAGATTGCGCACGCCGCCGAACAAATTGCACGCGGTGAAGGCCGCGCTGTGCTGCAAAGCCTCTACGATCAGCTGAGCGGTGAGCCCTTCGAGAAGCTCGCCGCCGTGCTTGAACTCACGGAAGAGTGGGTGCGCGCGGCAGGGGTCGAGCAGGGGGCTGAGACCTGGGCTGACGCCTGGTCCGCACTTGAGCAACTGCGTATCGAAGCCGAAGACCTCGACATGGATCCGCGCCACGCGCTGGCGCGCGCCATCAGCATCGTCGAGCGCGCGGCGAGCGCGCGCCGATGACCCTGCTCATCGATAGCCACGTTAATCTCCATCACCACCTCTTCGACGCCGATCTCGAGGCCGTCATCGCCCGCGCCCGTAACGCCGGCGTGGCGCGCATGATCACGATCTGCGACAAGATCGAGAACTTCGGCCAGGTCGCGGCAATCGCTGAAGCCCACGACGACATCTACATGAGCGTCGGCGCGCATCCGCACTACGCGAAGGATCACCTTGATCTAACCGCGGAGAAGTTGATCGAACTCGGCCAGCACGAAAAGGTGGTCGGCGTCGGCGAGACCGGCCTTGATCGCCACTACAATTTCAGCCCGGCCGAAGACCAGATCCGCGTCTTTCGCGCACATGCCGCCGCCGCGCGCGCACTGAATAAGACGCTCATCATCCACACGCGCGAAGCTGATGATGAGATGGCGGGGCTGCTGGAGGAAGAGGCGGGGAAGGGCCCGCTTCGCATTTTGATGCACTGTTACACGAGCGGCCCCGAACTCGCACGCCGCGCCTTGAAAATCGGTGCGTACTTCTCTTTCTCGGGCATCATGACGTTCAAGAACGCCGACGACGTGCGCGACATCGCCCGAGACGTGCCGCTGGACCGCATCATCGTCGAGACCGATTGCCCATATCTGACCCCTGTCCCGTTCCGCGGCCAACGCTGCGAACCCAAGCATGTGGAGCAGGTGCAAAGCGCCCTAGCCGCCCTCCGCGGCCTTTCTGAATCCGATTGCAGCGCCCTGCTCGCCGACAATTTCTTCCGCCTCTTCCCAACTATCCCTCGGCCCGCATGAGCACGCTACGCGTCACCATTCTTGGCTGTGGCTCGTCCGGCGGCGTGCCGCGCGCCGATGGCGATTGGGGCGTGTGCGATCCCAACGAACCGAAGAACCGGCGCTCGCGCTGCGGGCTGTTGCTGCAGAAGTGGGGCGGGCAGGCAGGAGAGCCGGGGCAGGCGACCACCGTACTGATCGACACCCCACCAGAGGTGCGCCAGCAGCTTGCCGCCGCGCGCTGCGCCCGCCTCGACGCAGTGATGATAAGTCACGACCACGCCGACCAGACCAACGGCTTCGACGACATCCGCGCATTCTTCCTGCGCCAGCGCGCGCAGCTGCCGGTGATGATGGACGACAACACCGCGCACACGTTCATGCGCCGCTTCGGCTACGCGTTTGAATCGGGTCCAGGCTATCCGGCGATCGCGCACCGCACCGAGCACCTGGCGCCGCTCGCGCCGGTGCGCATCGACGGCCCTGGCGGCGCGCTTGAGATCACGCCGCTCGATCAGGATCACGGCTTCTCACGCTCGCTCGGTTTCCGCGTCGGCCCGCTTGGCTACTCGAACGATCTCGTCGGCATGCCTGACGCGAGTTTTGCGGCGCTCAGCAATCTCGACCTCTGGATCGTCGACGCGCTGCGCGACCGCCCACATCCCACGCACGCCAGCGTCGAGCAGGCGCTCGGTTGGATCGCGCGCCTCGCGCCCAAACGCAGCGTGCTCACCAACATGCACATCGATCTGGACTACGCGGCGCTACGGGCGAGGCTGCCAGCTGGCGTCGAACCGGCTTACGATGGCTGGACCGTCGATCTGGTCATCTGAGTCGTTGTTCGCTTCCCATAATCTATCTTATGCGAGATTGTCATGCCTGACCAAGCCTCTGAAAAGGCGAAGGAAAATAGCGCCGAGGGCCTGGCGCGCAACGCCCACTCCACGCAGGCCGTGCTCGATGTGATGGCGCGGCTCCGGGATCGCGCGCGTGGCTGTCCGTGGGATATCGAGCAGAATTTCGCGACCATCGCGCCGTACACAATCGAGGAGGCCTACGAGGTCGCCGACGCCATCGAACGCGACGACATGGGCGCGCTCAAGGAAGAACTGGGAGACCTCCTCTTCCAGGTCGCCTTCCACGCACGCATGGCCGAAGAGCAAGGCGCATTCGATTTCGCCGACGTCGCGCAGGCGCTCGCCGACAAAATGATCGAACGCCACCCGCATGTGTTCGCCGACAAAGTGGAGCGGACGGCCGCGCAGCAGACCGTCGCCTGGGAAACGCTCAAAGCTGAGAAGCGCGCCGCTAAGGGCGCCGCCTCCCTGCTCGACGACGTGGCGATGGCGCTGCCAGCGCTGATGCGCGCCGAGAAGCTCACCAAGCGCGCCGCGCGCATCAATTTCGATTGGCCGACCTCCACCGAGGTGCTGGCGAAGCTGGACGAGGAGCTGGCTG
>DASZWS010000191.1:0-5841 GCA_035546515.1 Vitreimonas sp.
CCGAGCCAGGCTGTCGTGAATGGCACCAGCGACAAGCAGAACAGCAAGCCCATGTTGGCCCAGAGAATGCCGCCGTTGACGCTCTTGGCCACGTACATGAAGTGATGGTGGTTATTCCAATAAATGCCGATGTAGATGAAGCTCAGCACGTAGCTCAGAAATTTCGGCGCAAGCTCCAACAGCGCCGCCCACGTCGCTTCGTGCGGCGGGCGCAGCTCCAACACCATGATGGTGATGATGATGGCGATGACGCCGTCGCTGAACGCCAGCAGCCGGTCTTTTTCCATTTCACGCCGCTCCGCGCCGGTACTAGAACATGCACCGCATAACACGCCTTCGCGTTCATGCGAGAGGCGGGGGAGACTACGCCATGATCGGATACGTCACGCTCGGCACCAACAATCTGAAACGCGCTTGCGAATTCTACGACGCCATTGGCAAGGAAATGGGCGTCGGCCGCATGATGGACAACGAAACCTTCGTCGCTTGGGGCATTCCTGGCGGCGGCGCCGGCATCGGCCTCACCAAGCCGTTCGACGGCAATGCCGCGACCGTCGGCAATGGCGTCATGGTGGCACTCGCAGCCAAGGATCGCGCGCAGGTGGATCGCATCCACGCGCTTGCCATGAAAATGGGCGCCAAGGACGAAGGCGCCCCCGGCGACCGCGGCGGTGGCTTCTATGCCGGCTATTTCCGCGACCCCGACGGCAACAAGCTCAACGCCTTCGTGATGGGCTAATCGGTCGCGTTCAGAGGGTTTGCATCGCGTTCGGCCTGGGTTAAGCCCAGGCCGTTCGTTTTGGGGGCCGTTTCTTGTCCATTCTCGTCAACGCCGCCACGCGGGTCATTTGCCAGGGCTTCACCGGCAAGAACGGCACCTTCCACTCCGAGCAGGCGATCGCTTACGGCACCAAGATGACGGGCGGCGTCAGCCCGGGCAAAGGCGGCACGACGCATCTCAATCTGCCAGTGTTCAACACCGTTGCCGAAGCCAAGGAAAAGGCCGGCGCCGACGCGACGGTGATCTATGTGCCGCCGCCGGGCGCGGCCGCGGCGATCGAAGAAGCTATCATCGCGGAAATCCCGCTCATCGTCTGCATCACCGAAGGCATTCCCGTGTTGGACATGGTGCGGGTGAAAGCGAAGCTGGCGAAATCCAAATCCATCTTGCTTGGCCCGAACTGCCCGGGCGTGCTGACGCCGAACGAGTGCAAGATCGGCATCATGCCGGGCTCGATCTTCAAGAAGGGCAGCGTGGGCGTGGTCTCGCGCTCGGGCACGCTGACCTACGAAGCGGTGTTCCAAACCACCAATGAAGGCCTCGGCCAGACCACCGCTGTCGGCATCGGCGGTGACCCTGTGAAGGGAATGGAATTCATCGACGTGCTCGAGCGCTTCCTCGCCGACGACGCCACCAAGTCGATCGTCATGATCGGCGAAATCGGCGGCTCGGCCGAAGAAGACGCCGCGCAATTCCTGACCGACGAAAAGAAAAAAGGCCGCTGGAAACCAGTCGTTGGCTTCATCGCCGGCCGCACCGCGCCGCCAGGACGCCGCATGGGCCACGCCGGCGCCATCATCTCCGGCGGCAAGGGCGACGCTGAGTCAAAGATCGCCGCCATGGAAGCCGCCGGCATCAAAGTCGCGCCACACCCGGCCGCGCTCGGGCGGACGATGAAAGAGCTGCTGCGCGCCTAATTCCTCGGCGCCGAAACGCTCCGCAGCCCTGCGTCAGTGCAAGCCTTCAATCCTTAACGAACGCACTTTAGAAGGGGCGCTGAAAGCGGTGCGCGCCTATATCTAAGGTGCCGAATCGCGACTTCCGAAAGGTCAGCGCTCCCATGGCGGACGACGCCCGCAGCCTCCCAAATTCCGCTCTCCTCGAAACGAGCTTCCTTTACGGCGCAAACGCCAAGTTCGTGGAGGAAATGCACGAGAAGTTCCTGAACGATCCGAACTCGGTCGACCTTTCCTGGCGCGCGTTCTTTCAGCAATTGCATGACGATCCAGGCTCAGTGCGCGCCTCCGTCGCCGGCCCGTCATGGTACCGTTCCGAGCTTGCGCAGCCGAAGACGACCGAGCTGACCGCGCTTCTGGACGGCAACTGGGCCGCGCTTACTGACCGCCTCGAAAAGAAGACCCGCGCGCGCCTGCCGAATGCGTCTGGAGAAGACGTGCAGGGCGCGGCCCGCGACAGCGTGCGTGCGCTGATGATGATCCGCGCCTATCGCACCCGGGGCCATCTCGCAGCCAATCTCGATCCGCTTGGCATCGAGGTGCGAGACATGCCGGCCGAGCTTGATCCGGCCACCTACGGCTTCGGCCCCAACGACCTCAATCGGACCATCTTCATCGATGGCGTGCTCGGCCTCGAGAGCGCGACCGTCACGCAGATGCTTGAGATCTTGAAGCGGACCTATTGCAGCACGGTCGGCGTCGAGTTCATGCACATCACGGATCCGGCTGAGAAAAGCTGGATCCAGGAGCGTATCGAAGGTCCCGATAAGGCGATCGCGTTCACGCCTGAAGGTAAGCGCGCCATCCTGAAGAAGCTGATTGAAGGCGAGGGCTACGAGAAATTCCTGGCCAAGCGCTATCCGGGCACCAAGCGCTTCGGGCTGGATGGCGCTGAAGCGATGCTCCCGGCGATGGAGCAAATCATCAAGCGCGGCGGCGCGATGGGCGTTCAAGACATCTCGCTCGGCATGGCCCACCGCGGCCGCCTCAATGTTCTCGCCGGCGTCATGGGTAAGCCGTACCGGGCCATCTTCCACGAATTCGGCGGTGGTTCGGCGACGCCGGATGACGTGCTCGGATCAGGTGACGTGAAGTATCACCTCGGCGCTTCGTCGGATCGCGAGTTCGACGGCAACATCGTCCACCTTTCGCTCGCGCCGAACCCAAGCCACCTCGAAATCGTCAATCCCGTGGTGCTGGGCAAATCGCGCGCCAAGCAGTCGCAAGGTCAGCGTTGGACGGCCGACGAAGACCTTCATGCGCTGCGCGCGCGGGTCATGCCGCTGCTGATCCATGGCGACGCGGCGTTCGCGGGGCAGGGCGTCATTGCCGAATGTTTCGCTCTCTCGGGCCTGCGCGGCTATCGTACCGGCGGCACGGTCCATTTCATCATCAACAACCAGATCGGCTTCACCACCGCGCCACGCTATTCGCGGTCTTCGCCCTACCCGAGCGACGTCGCGCTGATGGTGCAGGCGCCGATCTTCCATGTGAATGGCGACGACCCGGAAGCAGTTGTGTACGCAGCGAAGGTCGCCACCGAGTATCGCCAGATCTTCGGCAAAGACGTCGTCATCGATATGTTCTGCTATCGCCGCTTCGGCCACAACGAAGGCGACGATCCGACCATGACGCAGCCCTTGATGTACAAGCGCATCAAGGATCAGCCGACGACGCTGACGATCTACACCGACCGGCTCGTCGGCGAAGCAACCGTCGCCGCCGCTGAAGTGGAAGGCTGGAAGGACGAATTCGCGGCTTTCCTCGATAAGGAATTTGAGACCGGCAAAGCGTATCAGCCCAGCAAGGCGGATTGGCTGGATGGCGTGTGGTCAGGCATCACGCTGCCGCAAGACGATGATCGCCGCGGCAAGACCGAGGCGCCGCGCGCGCGCCTAATCGAGGTTGGCCGCCGCATCACCGAGATTCCCAAAAATTTCGATATGCACAAAACCGTGCATCGCGTGATCGAGGCGCGCCGCAAGGCGATCGAAGATGGCCACGGCATCGATTGGGCGCTCGCCGAGCACCTCGCCTTCGGCACGTTGCTCGATGAAGGGTTTCCGGTTCGCCTGTCGGGCCAAGATTCCTGCCGGGGCACTTTCAGCCAGCGGCATTCGCACTTCATCGATCAGACCACCGAAGATCGCTACACGCCGCTCAACAGCATTCGCCCGGGCCAAGCCCACTATGAGGTGATCGACTCGCTGTTGTCTGAAGAAGCGGTGCTCGGCTTTGAATACGGCTACTCGACCGCTGCGCCGAAAACGCTGACGCTTTGGGAAGCGCAGTTCGGTGATTTCGTGAACGGCGCCCAGGTGGTGATCGACCAGTTCATCTCATCGGGCGAGCGCAAGTGGCTGCGTATGTCCGGCCTGGTGATGCTGCTGCCGCACGGCTACGAAGGGCAGGGGCCGGAGCACTCTTCGGCGCGCATCGAGCGCTTCCTGCAGCTCTGCGCAGAAGACAACATGCAGGTGGTGAACTGCACGACGCCCGCGAATTATTTCCACGCGTTGCGCCGGCAGCTGCATCGCGATTTCCGCAAGCCGCTGATCGTGTTCACGCCGAAATCGCTGCTCCGGCACAAGAAGTGCGTCTCGTCGCTGGACGAAATGGCGGAGGGTACGTCGTTCCACCGCGTGCTGTGGGACGACGCGCAGCTCCACAACGGCAACACCACCGTTCAGCTCAAAGGCGACAGTGAAATCCGCCGTGTCGTGCTCTGCTCGGGCAAGGTGTATTACGATCTCTTGGACGAACGCGAAAAGCGCGGCCTGAACGACATCTATCTGCTGCGGCTGGAGCAATTCTATCCCTGGCCAATGAAGTCGATTCTCGCCGAGTTGGGGCGCTTCCCCAACGCGGAAATCGTGTGGTGCCAGGAAGAACCCAAGAACATGGGCGGCTGGAGCTTCGTAGAACCGTGGCTTGAGATTTCGCTCGGGCATCTGAGCGTGAAGTCCAAGGCGGCGCGCTACGCGGGCCGTCCGGCGACGGCGTCGACCGCCGCGGGCCTTATGAAGAAGCACCTGAAGGAACTTGATCAGCTTCTGGAGGAGGCGCTCGGATGAGCAAAGTCAGCGGCTCGTGCCATTGCGGCGCCGTGCGCTTCGAGGTTGAGGAGCCAGAGCAAGTGCTGGATTGCAATTGCTCGCACTGCCGCCTCTATGGCGCGCTGGTCGCTTACTATCCGCAACGCGAAGTGCGTTTTGAAGGTGCGCCTGACACTTTTATCTACCAGTGGGGCGATCGCGATCTCGAGTTTCATCACTGCCGCACCTGCGGGTGCGCGACGCATACGACGCTCGCAGGAACCAATGATGCCGAAAAAATCGCCGTGAACGCGCGGCTCATCCGCGGCTTGGACCCCAAGCGCACTCGCTTGGTACAAAAGAACAATGGCAATGACGGTGTGTTCTGGACCAAAACAGATCAGCCAGTGCTGCCCAGTCACGACGCCTAACAACAAAACGAAGTGAACCGAAAATGACCGATATTGTTGTCCCGACTCTGGGCGAAAGCGTCAGCGAAGCGACCGTCGCCAAGTGGCTGAAGAAAGCCGGCGACGCCGTGAAGAAGGATGAGACGTTGGTGGAGTTGGAGACGGACAAGGTCTCCGTCGAGGTCTCGGCGCCGGAAGCGGGCACGCTCACGGAAATCAGCGCCAAAGAGGGGACGACGGTCACCATAGGCGCGATCCTTGGTCGACTGGGCGCAGCCGGCGCGCAGCCCTCCGTCACGCCCGCGGCCGCGCCACCGCCGCCGCCAAAACCTGTTGCACCGCCACCAGCGCCGCCCGCCGCAACCGTGTCTACGCCGCCAGCCGCTGCGCGCGCGGCGCCGCCGTCGGTGCAGCGCATCGCCGCCGAGAACAATCTCGACGTGAACACCATGGCTGGCAGCGGCAAGGATGGCCGGCTCACTAAATCGGATGCGCTCGCTGTGCTTGAACAGCGTGCGCGCCCGGCGCCCGCGCAAACCACCGCCGTTGCGCCGCCACGGGCGATCGGGCCGCGCGAGGAGCGCGTGCCGATGACGCGCCTTCGTCAAACCGTGGCGCGTCGCTTGAAGGAAGCGCAGAACACTGCGGCGATGCTGACG
>DASZWS010000192.1:0-11458 GCA_035546515.1 Vitreimonas sp.
CGAATTCCGCCAACACAAAAATGCGCTGTTTGCGATGATCGACAACGAGACGGCGTTGCAGCCGGGCCGCCGGCAGTCGGCGCATGCCTATCTGCAGGACTTCTTCAATACGCTCGACAATCCGGACGCTGTGCGGCGCAACTTGACTGGCCATTGCCGCGGCAGCTGAGCGCTACTGCGCGGTTGTCATGCCCACGGCGGCAAGATCGCAATGCGTGGTCAGGTTGGCGAGCGGACCCTGACCCTGATCGATCGTCGCGGTCTGGCCGAGATAGGCGCAGCGTGTCGCATCGCTCATGTCGCCGAGCGGAATGCGCTGGCCGCGATAAACGGCGGTGAACACGCCGTTCTCGACGATCAGATACGCGTGCGGGTCCGCCGTGCCGCTGGGTACGGCGATGTCGGTGAGAACGACCTTGCCGCCGAAGCGCGGCAACACGAGCGGCGCGCGCTTGGTATGGCCGAGGATGATGTGCGCCACGCCGAAGCGTTGCAGCAGCGTGTCCACATTGGGCAGTTCACCTGCTTCGGCGTTGATCGCCAGGCCACGATACCAGAGCGGACCGTTCTCATTTTCCAGGATGTCGCCGAGGGGACCAGACTGCGCATGTCCGCTGAGCGCGGCTTGGACGGCGCCATTGAGCGCTTCGCGCTCGGCGGCGGGATAGGTCGGCCCGATGCCGCCATGCATGAAGAGCATGTCATTGATGCGGATCACGGCGTCATGGTGGGCGATCCAGCGCCCGTAAACGCCGTTGGGCGCCCAGGCGATGCGCTGTTCGACATAACCGAGGGGGTGCGATGCTTCCCACTGCTGACGGAAGGCATCGTCAAACACTTGCGGCGGCTGGCCAGGCGTTGGGTGGGCGCGGAGATAGGCAATGGTGCGCTGGTAATATTCTTCGCGGCGGCGCGGCGAATCCCGATCAGCATAGGACGCAAATTCGCCGGCGCTGGTGTAGCGGAGGTCGCCGAGGAAGTTCATCGCCTCGTGATTGCCGATGAGCGCGTGCACGTAGCCGCCCGCGTGACGCGCTTGCGGTTCGAGGCGCATCAGATGATCGAGGATGGCGCGGCTGTTCGGGCCACGGTCTTCGACGTCGCCCAATTGCACAAAATGAGTTTGGCCGCCCGACCAATTGCCGTTGGCGTCGACCAGCCCAGCGTCGCGCAGCATCGCTTCGAATTTATCGGCTTCACCGTGGAGGTCGCCGAACACGACAATCCGTTGCACGCCGCTCCAGCTTGAGGCGTCCGCGTGCGCCTGCGGCAGCGGCGACATTGCGAGAATGCACAGCAGGGCGCCCAGAAGGCCGATTAGTCTGTTCATGACGGGAATCCTGACGGCGTTTGCGGGCAGCAATGAGGCCACGGCGCGGCGCCGCATCGAGTTCGAGACCTCCGAGCCTCTGCGGGCATCCTGGCTTGGCGTCAAGGCGCGTGAAGACGCGGGGGCGTTGGATTCGACCAATGTTTGCGGCTTTTCCGGGGTGCGAGAAGGTCTTTCGCGCTCTAGATTGGCGTGGATTCGCGCGCCCGCGCAGGAGCAATTTGTATGCACCATCCCGTGGTCTCAGCACCGGCCGGAGAGGCCTACGAGACCGATGTGATCATCGTCGGCGCTGGGCCCGTGGGCTTGTTCTCGGTGTTCGAACTCGGCCTCCTCGACCTCAAGGCGCATGTCGTCGATGTGCTCGATCGGCCGGGCGGCCAATGCGCCGAGCTCTATCCGGAGAAGCCGATCTACGACATTCCCGGGCTGCCGATCGTCACTGGACAGGGACTCACCGAAGCGTTGTTGCATCAGATTGAGCCCTTCAAGCCGACGTTTCATTTGGCGCAGATGGCGGAGTCGCTGGAACGATTGCCCGACAAACGCTTTCGCCTGAAGACCGAGTTGGGCACCACGATCACCGCGCCAGTTCTAGTGATCGCCGCCGGCGGCGGTTCGTTCGTACCGCGCAAGCCGAAGATCGAGGGTATCGAGGCGTTTGAAGGCCACACGGTGCACTACGCCGTGCGGCAGATGGAGCGCTTCCGCGATCGAGACATCGTGGTGGCTGGCGGCGGGGACAGCGCCCTCGATTGGGTTCTCAATCTGCAGCCGATCGCCAAATCGACAACGCTCATTCATCGCCGCGACGATTTTCGCGCCGCGCCACATTCAGTGGCGAAGATGCGCGCGCTGGCGGCGGAGCACAAAGTGCGTTTGGAGATCGCCGACCTGAAGGCGCTGACCGGCGCCGGCAACCAATTGAGCGCGGTGGTTTGTGAAACGAAAGCGCGGGGGCGGTACGAGATTCCGTGTCAGGAGCTATTGGCGTTCTACGGCTTGACCATGAAACTGGGTCCGATTGCGGACTTTGGGCTGAACCTCACCGAGAACTTGATCCCCGTCGATACGGAGAAGTTCGAAACCCCCGAGCCGGGCATCTTCGCCATTGGCGACATCAACACCTATCCGGGTAAGCTCAAGCTCATTCTTTGCGGCTTCCATGAAGCTGCGCTGATGGCGCAGGCGGCGTTCAAGATCGCCCGGCCCGGCGAGCGGTTGGTGTTTCTTTACACGACCTCCTCGACGGACCTGCAGAAAAAGCTCGGCGTCGGCTGAACGGGTCTGCCGGCGATTTGAACGACTCGCGGGCCCGCCTAAGTTGGCGGCTAGGTTCAAAAGAGGCCGCCATGTTAAGTAGCGCCGAAGGCCGCGCCGCCTTGTTCGCCGCCGTCCTCGACAGCATGGGCGAGTCCGTTCTTGTCGTCGATCGCGAAGGCAAGGAAGTGTACGGCAATCGCGAGCTGCGCCGTTTTCGCGGTGAAGAGCCGCGCCCCGGCGAAGCGGTGGATGATTGGCGCGCACCGCGCAATATGAAAATCTTCGACAAGGACGGCAAGGAATTGCCGCCGGAGGATTGGCCGGTTGCGCGCGCGTTGCGCGGCGATTTCAAAACCAATTTTGAAATTCGCGTGCAGGGTATGCGTCACACTGCCGAAGAGGTCACCCTAGCGATTTCCACACGCTCGCTGATCAACACCGAAGGCCTGGTTGAGGGCGCGGTGATCGTCACCCGCGACATCTCGGCGGTGCGCAGCACCGAGGAGCAATTGCGCCAGAGCCAAAAGCTGGAAACCATAGGCCAACTCACCGGCGGCATCGCTCACGACTTCAATAACATGCTGGCCGCGATCTTCTCGTCGGTAGAGGTGCTCAAACGCGGCGTCGCCGGCAATGCGCGCCTGGAAATGGCTGTGGAGCTGATCGATCGCGCGTCGAACCGCGGCGCTGATCTCACCCGGCACCTTCTGGCGTTCGCCCGCAAGCAGACACTGCAGCCGACCAGCGTGGATGTACGCGGCTTGGTTGAGGAAACTCTCGTGCTGGCGCGTCCTGCGCTGGGCGCGACGATCGAGATCGAAACTCAATTTCCCGCGGAGACGCTTTACGCGCTTGTCGATGCGCCGCAGTTGATCTCTGTTCTACTCAATCTCTGCATCAATGCGCGCGATGCGATGGACGGCGGCGGAAAACTAGTCGTCAGCGTGAGCGCCTCGCAAGAGACGTCGGTAGGTCCGTTGCCGCCCGGCGAGTATGTGCGCATCGCCGTGCGCGACACGGGCGCCGGCATGAGTGAAGAGGTTATGAAGCGGGCGATCGAGCCGTTCTTCACGACCAAAGGACCCGGCAAAGGCTCGGGCCTCGGACTCAGCATGGTGTTCGGCTTCGCACGCCAGTCGGGCGGAGATCTCATTATCGAAAGCGAAATCGGCGCCGGCACGACCATGACTCTCTTGCTGCCGCGCACGAAGGCGCCTGTCGAAGACCCGGCCGAGCTTAGCGCTTTACCCAAGCTCGACGGAAAAATTCGCGTACTCCTGGTCGACGATGACGCGATGGTGCGTGAAGCCCTCGCGCTGCAGTTGGACGATGAAGGCTTCGAGACTGTTGTCGCAACCGACGCGCATCACGCGCTCGAACTCATTGATGGCGGGCTCGAGTTCGACGTTCTGTTGACCGACGTGGTGATGCCGCGCGGCATGAATGGGGCGGAATTGGCGGCGGAGGTCCGCCGTCGGCGCCCCCATGCCCGCGCGATCCTCAGCACCGGCTACGCCGAGCAGGACGTCGCGCCCCAAGGCGCGTTGATCTTGCGCAAGCCGTACACAGTGCCGGAATTGTTCGCGGCGCTGCGCAGCGCGTTACGCGCAGGCTAGGCCAGCGCGGGCGGGCGTTGCCGGGTGAGGCGCGCGCCAATGCGAATGCAGGGCTGCTCGACAAAACGATACGAGACGTCGGAAACCAGAAGTATGATCGCCGCCGCGATTGCAAACAGCAGCAGCGCGAACGTCATCAAGGGTGGATGCACGTTGAGCGCAAGCCACCACGCCACCAATTCAAGGATCGGTAAGTGGAAGAGATAAACCGAGTACGACCGCGCCCCGCAATAGCGCGCCGGCCCGCTCTCCAGCAACGTATGCATGACGCGCGCGATGGGATGAACGCTCCAGCGCTCGCGGTTCAGCAGATAGCTGTAAACCGCGAGCCAAATCGCTAGCCAAAGCAAACTCGGAAAGATGAAGCCCAGCAACAGTGCCGCAAGCGGCGTCTCCGGCGGCAGTGCGGCTTTCTTCAATTCGTCAAACGCCAACCTGCAACCAATGCCAATCATGAACACATAGGCGGCGGCGGGCAGTACGGTGGGCAGGTAGTAAACGCCGATGAGATTGTTGCGCGCGATGAACGCGCCGGCGGCGATCAAAATGATGGTTGGCGCCCGCCACGCCTTCTTCGCCAATCCCCAGATCATCAGCGGCGCGATCAAATAGAACTGCCATTCAAGCGTGAGGCTCCACGCCGGGCCCAAAACGTTGGAGCCTGCCCAGGGAATGAAACTGTCCGGAATGAGCCCCTGCAGCAGCGCCAGATGCGACGACACCATGAGCGCTGTGTGCGTCGCCAACGCGGTTTGCCATTGCGTGATCAAACTCATCCACGGGTTTTGTGGATCACCCGCCAATGGCAAGAGCGGCACGCTGGCGACGGCCAATGGAAAGATGGCGAGCGCGATTGCATAGGCGATCCAGTAGGCGGGAAAAATGCGAAACGCCCGCCGCAGCAAATAGACCGGATAGGGCTCCCGCTTCTCCATCACCAGATTGGTGATCACAAAGCCGCTGATGACAATGAAGGTCATCACGCCAGCTTCGCCCAAGCGGGGCAGCCACACGGCATGCCCGCCGTGCTCATCCAGCGCCAGGATTTGGCCGACGTGCGAGAGCACCACCATCCACGCGAGCCACCCGCGTACGCCCTCAATGGCTTGAAACCTGTGCATGGAAATACGCGCCTGCTGCGAAACGCTGGCGCGCAAAGTGTGACGCAAACAAGGAGGCTCGCCCAGGGCGCGGTTTCGTCGCGCGCCGGGCGAGGCGTTAATCTATTCCGTGGTCGTCGCCGACGTGTCGACTGCGGCGGAGGTATCGACCGAAGCGCTCGACGCGTCATAGCTCAACGAACTGGCGGTGGCGTCGAACGTCGACGAGGTGTCGACGGTGTGATCGGCGTAAGTGCCGCCCTGATCGGCCTGGACGCCGTAGTCCGCGGCCGCGCCCGCTTCGTTGGCGGCGGTCTCGCCGTACTGCGCGGCGTGATCGGCGTCGCCGGCCTCGGCATACGAAGCTGCGGTTACGGCGTTGTCGTCGGCGATTTCCTGATGGTACTCGGCCCACTCGGTGTTGGAGAGGTCGTCACTGTTCTGATCCAACTCGGCTTGCGCGACATCGCCGCCGTGATCTTGAACCTCTTGCATCGAATATTCGGCCTGCTGCGCCAGATCGTGGGCCTTGTCCCAATCGCCATCGGCCACGGCTTGCGCCTGCTCGCTTTGCAACTGCTCGGCGTCTTGGCGTGCTCCTTCGGCCACTTGAGAGTCCAAGAACATGCCGTCGGTGTTGAAGCCTTCGTGCAGGTCGCCGGCGTCGGCGGCGGACTGCAGCTGGTTCATCATGGTGGCGTTCTCGGCGTCAGACATCCCCGCCATGTCGACCTGTAGCTGTTGGCCGGCCTCGGTTTGGAAATATTCTTCCAGCGTCATCGGATCTGGCATCTTGTTCAGCCCCTTGTTTAGCCGTCTTCGCTGTGATCGTTGTGTTGTGCGTCTAGACTATCGTGTTGCGGCAGGTCCGCGTCGTGGTGGTGTTGCGCGTCGAGTTCGTGGGCGATGACAACAGCGGCGACAATCGCCGCCCCGCCTATCGCCAGCGCCTCATCATGCTTTTGCTTGTCGATTTCCTCGTCCGTTTTCCCGCTTTTGGCGAGCGCGGGGTCGTAGGTCGATGCGAGCGCGGCGTCATTGCGGCGCTTCACGTCTTCATCAGCCTGGCCCTCGATCACCGCACCCGGCTGCGCCGCGGCTTGTTCGGTGATGTCGAACGACGCCTCGGCCACCTCGTATTCGCGCTGAGGCGCGTCGCCGGGCGGGGGCGGACTCATTCGTCGGAAACCTGCTCAGGCTTCGGCGGCTTGGGCCGCTTCGGCGTGATCTTCAGCACTTTGCCGCAGGCGGGATTGGGGCAACGAATGTTGACCGGCGCGCCGCCCTGCAAATCCGCTTTGGGAACGCGCATCGGCGTGTTGCAGGCGATGCAAATCAACCGTTCGGTCTCGACGTTCGGCGGCCGTTTCGCCGCGACTGGCGCGGCCGCAACGGGCTTTGCCTCCGTTCCCGTCTTTGGCGCCCAGTGCTCGATCACGCGCCGCCAGCCGAGATAGCTCTCGTCCTGCGCAAACTCGCGCATCAGCTTCAGTCTCCGCGCCGCGTAGGGCGTCGAAGTCATGGCGAATTCAGAAGCTTGCATGGCGCCGTCGTCGGCCATGTCCTCCTGGGCCTTCCATGCGTCGAGATTGAGCCGGCCCGCCAGAGGGAACGAATGCAGCGTCCACTGCAACGTCACCCGGCGCGCGATTGCAGGATCGCCGACGACAAGCAAGCCGGCGCGGTCGGCGGTGACTGCCGAATGGCGCTGCCAGGCCATCAGCGGCGCATTGATGCCGCTTTCCACCAGCTTGGCCGGATTAAGGAAGCTCAGCACGCCGTCGCCCATCAGCGTGCGATTGCCCGGTTGTCGGCCCGACAGAAGATTCACCACCGTCGTCCAGAGCGCGTGACCGGCTTTGGCGTGGCCCATCTCGCGCCCGAGCAGATACAAGAGATCGTCGCCGCGGAAATTGGTGAGCACGCTGCCGATGGCGACGAAGGATGAGGTTTGCGACCCCATCGTCACCGAGTCCCACATGTGCTCGCCCGAGATGTAGATCTCGGGCAGGTGCGTGAGGCCGACGATGCGCGCAGCCTTGATGGCGAGCGCGAAGATGTCCGGGAGTTGCTGTTCGCTGAGCCGCACGCCGTTGACGGATGCCTCGAACCATGGGCGACCGACGCGCTCGGACAAGGAATGCGCAGCCGCGTTCAGCGGACCGATGGAGCGCAGCACGTTCATGGCGTCGGCGTCGAGCCGCCACATGAAGGCTTCCACCGGCATGTCGTAGCCAGGCCCAAGCGGGCGCACCCACCGGCACTTTGGGCAATAGACGCGCTCCGCGGCAAGGCGCGAACCATCGCCACCGCAGCTTTGACAGCCGAAGCCATAATATTCCGTCGGCGATTGCGGCATCGCCTGGCTGAGCTGAGCGCCACAGTGCGTGCAGAACCGCGCTGTCCCATCCGCGGGCGCCGCACAGCTCGGACACTGGAGCGCGCTCGCCAACATATCAGATGCGCTTCAAGAGCTCGGCCTTCTTGGCCTCGAAATCATCCGCGGTGATGGCGCCGGCGTCGCGCAGACCCGCGAGCTGTTTGATCTGTTCGACGATGGTTGCGGTGTCCCCTGCGGGCGGCGCCGGTGCTGGTGCAGCCGCCTGCGGCGGCGGGTTGGGGCGCGGCGGCGGTGGCGGCGAAAACGTCGGCATCGCTTGCGGCGGCGAAGCCGGCGCAGCGGCTGGCGCTGGCGCCGCCACGCCGCCCTGCAGGTTGTGAATGATGTCTTTGAGGATTTTTTCCGGCAGCTGGCTCGACACCGCCCAGGCCGAATAGACCAGGATCGCCACCATGAAGAGCAATCCCATCGCCGCGAAATAATAATTCGACAGCGACAAGATCAGCAACACGATCACCGTGGTCGCGCCGAGCGGCACGTAGCTGCCCCAATTGATCTTCAGCGAGAAGCGGGCGCTGGTTTGGCCTGGCGCGGTTTTCTGCACCTGCAGATCGCCATCGTATTTGATGGTGAAGCCGCCGGTGTTCATGAAATCCTTTTTGCCGATCACGAATTTCGCGGCGGACGGCGCTTGCTGCCATGTGACTTCACCGCCGGTCGCCGCGATGGCGCGCAGGGCTTGTGCAAAGGCGTCGCTTGGTTCGCCATTAAAGTTGGCCTGTTGCGTCGGCCCGCTGCCGGCCGAGAGGCTGCGTGGGATTTGCGGCATCTGCGGCATCGGCGGCGGCTGCGGGATGGGCGGCGGCGGTTGCGGCGCCCCCGATGCGGCGGCCGCCAAGTTCAAACCGCACGCGCCACAAAATTGTGCGCCGGATGCGAGCGCCGCGTTGCAACGCGGGCAGGTGGTTGGAGTCGTCAAACAAGCCCCCTTGTCGTTCGTTGGCGGAATCTCGCTTTCTTCTGTCGCAAAGGGAAGCGGAAAGTCGTGCGCCGTGTTAAGCCGCGCGCGAAATCGGCCCGGCAAATCCCTGCACAGAGGCGCCTCCCATGCCCGAACCCATCACGCTTTACGGCAGCTACATCAGCGGCAATTGTCTCAAGCCCAAATGGGTCGCCGATCGCCTTGGCGTCCCGGTGAAATGGATCGAGACCGACGCGTTCGATGGCTCGACGCGCACCCCGGCGTTCTTGAAACTCAATCCCGCCGGTCAGGTGCCGCTTGCCGTGCTCGCTGACGGGCGGACGCTCGCGCAGTCAAATGCGATCATGATCCATCTCGCCGAAGGATCGGCGCTCATCCCAAGCGACAGCTACCAGCGCGCCAAGATGTACGAATGGATGTTCTGGGAGCAGTACAGCCACGAGCCCTATATCGCCGTACGCATCGCCCGGCTGCATTACCTGAAAACGCCGGCCGAGGATCTCGATCCCAAGCTCTTGACCAGGGGCAACGAGGCGTTGGCGCGCATGGAGCTGCAGCTGAGCGACACCTCGTATCTGGCGGGCGAGGCCGTTTCCCTCGCCGACATCGCGCTCGTCGCTTACACGCGCAAGGCGCGCATGGGCGGCTACACGCTGTCAGACTACGTGGCGGTGGTACAGTGGATCGGCCGCGTGGAAAGGGCGCTCAACCTGCCGCCGATCGATGCGCCGGTGTAGCGGTGCAGAGCCTGTTCAACTGCGGACATTCCGCAGGCAATAGGCATCCGGCAGGAATTCGCCGACAGCGGCCCGTTCAGAGATCACGCGCGCCGTTAGGCCAAGCATTCTTCACAAGCACGTCTCAGTGGTCATGCCTGAAATGTCCGTGAGGCTGCCGTTGGACTCCGACCAAGTTACGAGGGTGTCGATTTCGCAAGTGGGCCAGTAGCCCCCGACGAAAATGGCCTCGTTCCTCCGTGGATCGAGGCGAAACCCCTCTCGACGCAGTTCGGTGACCAGCGCGGCGCGCGGCGATCCGAGTGGAAAGCGCTCCCTCAGTCGCGCCGTCAGTTGTTCGGGCGCGCACATCCCGCAACCAATTGATGGTGTCGTTGCGCATGCACTGAGCGCGAGGATCAAAGGTAGCAACGCCAAACGGGAAATGAGTCGTCGCGCCATTGGAACCTCCCGACCCTTTTGTGCACCTTGGTTGCCGTGCGGCACGGTCCGTTTTGGTGCCATAGTAGGCCATCGCGTACAAATTTCCGAGCGGCTTGCCCGCTACTCACGTGACATTGCTCACGTTCCCAGCACGCCGGCCTATGCTCGCCGGCGTCAGCCGTTGGCACTATTCGCTCGATGGTCCCACGAGATGCGGCGCCGCTCCAAAGCCAAAATGCAGGGGGACCCGCACGCGCTTGCCCGGCGCCGGAACACCCGTCGTACTTTGCAGCACCCGAAAGTCTTGCGCGATATGGAGCGCCGCAGCGCCGAATCCCGCACCAACCGGGTCTTCATCGCTAACTATGCAACGCAATGAGCCATCTACATTGACGATACAATCAAGCGTCGCGCGCCCCTCGATATGCGAGCTACGAGCGCTCTCCGGATAGAAGCGGTCGAAAGCGCGAGGCCCGGCTCGCGAAATCCATTGTGGATTCACGAGCGACTGGGCTCGATCCAACTCGTCGAGAGTGACGGCCGTCAACAGCGGTCCAGCGTATGGTAGCTGCGCACTAAAGACCAGCACAACATTGCACCCGCCTTGCCTGATTGGGTCGCCCTCCACTTGAATGAACATCTCGCGACGACGCGACGCGTAGAAGAGATGTTTGCCATTCTGATCGGTGCGTTCCCTAATTTCGGAGCCCAATCTCGTCGTCGACGTGCCGACCAGAGCGCCACGCTCGCGCGTGCCCGGCGCACTACCGAATGCACCAAAGCTCGGTTCAAGCTCCCCTTCAATCCGCGCTCTGATGGCCTCCTCGCATCCTGTCGATGCTGGGCCGTTCAAGACGATAGACTGAAGCGCGTCGTGATCGAAAATGAGGCTGGCGAGGAAACGGTCCGCACCAACTTGCAAGAACGGCCCACCTGTGAGCGCCTGTGTTCCGGCCAATGCATCGACGTGCCAAGAAGCGCGTGGCGTAGTCGCTTGGGCCTCAGCCAGGCTCATGCCGAAGTGATATGGGCCTAGTCCGTTTTCCGACGGCGTCGTGTCTTGTGCAGAGGCTGTGGCAGCGGCGATGCTCACCGCAAACACACCGAACCAGACGCGCGTGGTTACCTTCATCTCCCGATCATAGCGGATTTTCGAATGGCAGTTATGGGCCAATGATCGCCGTTTGCACAAATTCTTACCAATGCCCACTTTTGATCCTGCCGGAAAAGCGGCGAGGTCCGTTCCCGCCGAATAACAGACGCTAGCGCACGACTAGCAAGTTCGACCGCCTATCCGCGCCCCCGATTGCATAAGCCTCTGAAAACGTACAACTCCGCCAAAATCTATCCTACACCCGCAGAACCCGCGTACACTCACTTCGGCCCTGACACGGGAGGATTTCGAGAGCTCCGAAACTTCGAAACGTCAGGGCGGTGATCGGTGCGGTGACGAGTCCAGAAACCATCCTGGCTCTCGTCTGAAAATCTGCTCGCGGTGATGCCAATCGTCGAGGTCCGCAAAGCGCGGAGGCTTTGCGCGCACAAGCACCGGGACTACGCGGTGGATCTAAGCCAGGTCGCGTAGCGTGTGGGCGAGGCTTTGCCTGCAAACACGCCCGAGACCGTACGGCGCATGGGAAATCCTGTACGCGGAGCCGGGAAAAAA
>DASZWS010000193.1:0-12358 GCA_035546515.1 Vitreimonas sp.
TTCAGCGTCTTGATCAGCGGATTTGATGCGCTCGTAATCTGGTGCGCCATGGCCTCGTGTCGCGCTCAACCGCAGGGGTTTTCAGGTTTTCGCTTAGTTTGATCGGGGTTAGAAGGGCGTTAAGCGCATAAAAACGCGCGCAAAGCGAGAAAAATGGCCGGCCTTTTCTTATCCGAGGCGATCCTGTTCATTGCCGCCGCGCTGATTGGCTTCGCCCTCGGCTGGCGTTTGCACGCGCTTGCGCTCAATGCACGGCGGAAGGACGACGAGCGCCATATGCAGAACTTGCGCTCGTCTTTAAGCGAGGCGCAGGTCCGCCGCGCCCGCAACGCATGAGCATGATCGAAACCCTGCTGCGCCGGCCGCTATTCGTGCTCGGCGCCGGCGGCGTCATCGCCATGCTGTTGATCGGCATGCTTGGGCCGCATGACGGCGCCTTCTGGCGCTTGCCGCAAGTGCTGAAGGAACGCGTCGCGACAGCATTGATCAACTCGGGCAATCCCGGCGTCAGCATCGAGATGCGCGGCCAGGAAGCGGTGCTGCACGGCCTGGTCGAAGACCAAAGCGACGTTGCCACCATTCGTGATGCGGCCTTGTCCGCTGTTGGCCCAGGCGGCGCCTGGGCAGGCGGCGTCACCAGCGTCGATGTGGACGACGTCAAGCCCGGCGCCTTCGACCACCCGTATTTGTGGCAAGTGACGCGCGATGGCTTGCGCCTTGAGATCACCGGTGCAGCGCCCAGCGAAGCCGCGCGCACGGCAATTCACGCCGCAGCCAACCAGGCCTTTCCCAATGATCGTGTGATCGATCAGATGCATGTAGCGGGCGGCGCCCCATCGCCGTACTTCACCGAGGTTGCAACCCGCGCGCTGCAACGTTTGGCCGCGCTCTCCAGCGGGCAGATCCGCGTTGTTGATGACCAGCTGGTGTTTATCGGCGACGGCTCGCAGCAGGCGGTCGATTCGCTGCGTGCTGCGTTCAGCAATCCGCCGCCGCCTTTTCGCGCACGCCTCGATGTGACCATCGATGGACTCGATCCGCAGCATCCTGAGCTACAGGGGCTCAATCTCAGCAGCGGCGACCCCGAGACCTGTGCGCACGCGTTCCAACGCCTGATGGAGCGTAACGTGATCAATTTCGAAACTGGCTCTGCCGACATCGCACCGTCGAGCCGGCGCGTTCTCGACTCGCTCGCGTCGGTGGCGCAGCGCTGCGACCAGTTCGCCATTGAAGTGGGGGGCTACACCGACAATCAGGGCGAGCGCCAAATGAACATGGAATTGTCGCAGCGGCGCGCCGATGCCGTGGCGTCCTATCTCGCCAGCCAGGGCGTGGCGCGTGAGCGGCTCACGTCGCGCGGCTACGGGCCTGACCATCCCCGCGCCGATAACGCAACGCCAGACGGCCAGGCCGCCAATCGCAGGATCGAGTTCAATGTTAGCGCGTGAGCCCTCCAGATGATGTATCTGATAGGCCAGCTCGCGGTCTGGCTGCTGCTGACCGCGCTCTTTGCGGCTTTCGCCGGTTGGGCGTTTGCGTCTGTACGCGCGGAGCCGGTCCAGGATCGCTTACAAAAAGATCGTGACAAACTTGTCAGCGAGCTGTCGACGCTGGCCAGCGGCGAAGCCCGCAGCGAAGGCGTGATCAAGCCTGACGCCGAATCCGTCAGAAGCCTGAGCGCGATCCGCGAGGCGCGCCTCGCTGAGTTGGAACGGACCGCACAAGAACAGCGCGCTCGTGCCGACGACTTGGCGGCACAGCTGGCGGAAGCACAACGCGGCGTGCGCAGTCCGGAGGACGCGGAAGAGCTGCAGCGTTTGCGCGCACAAGTCGCCGCGCATGAAGAAGAGCGCGCCCGCATCGTCGATGCGGACGTGACGCCGGCGCCGGTTGAAGAAGCTGAGACTGAAGACTCCGCCCTGCAGGGGTGGCGCCTGCGCTATTTTGAACGGCGTGTGCAGTATCTCGAAGGTCTCCAAGCGCCAGCTGCGTCAGCGTCTGCCGCGCCGGCGCCCGTGCCTGAAACCCCCGTCGCGGCGCAGCCCATAGAAGAGTGGCGCGCGCGCGAGGCCGAGGCGCGGGCAGCGTTTTTGGCGGACGAACTCCGCCGTGCCGAAGCGCCGCCCGCTGCGCCTGTGGCGGAGGCCGCGTCGCCGTTTGCCGCCGATGCCGACACCGATGTCCTCCTGCGCTGGCGCATGCTTTACCTCGAACGGCGCGTCGCGCACTTACAGGCGCAAGCCGCCGCAGTAGCAGCGCCAGTCCCGGCGCCGGCGGCTGCGCTCGTTGACACCGGCCCGGATATCGATCGTTGGAAGTGGCGCGCGCGCTATCTTGAATCGCGCGTGCGCCATCTTGAGAGCCGCGCCGACACTGCACCACAAGCACTTGCGCGACCGGTCGCCGTGCAAACGGCGCCAGCGATAGCCGCTGAACGCCCGCCGGGCTTGCCGGCCGCGCAAGACGGCGCGCCGGATGATTTTACGTTGATCGACGACATCAGTCCGCTGCAGCAGACGACGCTCTATTCACTCGGCATCTATCATTTCGATCAGATCGCCGCGTGGACGCCGGCCAACGTCGCCTGGGTTGATCGTTATCTGCGTCTGCAGGGGCGCATCGGCGCGGAAGAATGGCTGGAGCAGGCCGCCGATCTCGCGCGCGAAGGCCCCGAAGCCGCGCGCCGCGTCAGCGAAGACGAAACCGCCTGAGCTTCAGCAGCCGGCGAGCACGACGGCCAGCACCTCGGCGCCATAGCGTTTGATCTTGGCCTCGCCGATCCCGGAAATTCGACCTAACGCTTCGAGATTGGCGGGCTTCGCCGCGACAATCGCGGCCAACGTCGCATCGTGAAAGATCACGTAGGGCGGAACGCTCCCTGTGGACGCGGCATCCCGCCGCCAGGCGCGCAACGCTTCGAACAATTTCGCATCCGCGCCTTCAAAGCCCGCCCGCACCGCGCGTTTGGCGTCACGGGTCGCGCGTCTGTCCTCCTTTGACTGCCGCGTCTTTGGCGCTTCTTCGCGCACGCGGATTTCTCGTTCCTTACGGAAGATCGCCCGCACCGCATCCTGATCGGCGATGCTCAGAGTTGGCCGTTCATCCTCGCCCTCACTCAACACGCCTTCGAACACCAGATGTTCGATCACCCGCCGCCACACCGGTTCAGGTGTATCCGCACCAATACCAAAGGTGGAGCGCGAGACGTAACGTTCGTCGACGCCGTCACCGGTGCGGCCGAGCAGGTGATTGATAACGCGCACGCGCCCAAAGCGTTGATCCATCCGTAGCACCGCGGAAATAGCCTTCGCCGCAAGCTCAGTTGCATCGATTGAAACCGGCGGATTGCTGCAAATGTCGCAAACCCCGCACGGTTCTACCCCTTCCTCACCGAAATAGCGGCGCACGCCGGCGCGGCGACAGGTGAAGCCGTCCAGAAACGCAAACAACTGGCGCGCCTTCCTGATCTGAATCGCTTTGATTTGCTCTGTCGCGCTCGACTGGTTGGCGAACATCACCGCGCGCCGCAGGTCGCTGGCGCTGAAGATGGTGAAGCACTCTGATGTTTCACCGTCGCGCCCGGCGCGTCCTACCTCCTGCCAATAGGCTTCGATTGATTTCGGCGAATCGGCGTGGATCACGTAACGCACGTCTGGCTTATCGACGCCCATGCCAAAGGCGATGGTGGCCACCATCACCACATCGTCTTCTTCCTGAAAGCGATGCTGCCTTTCAGCCCGGACGCTGGCCTCAAGCCCCGCGTGGTAGGCGAGCGCAGGAACGCGTTGCTCCTGTAGCGCCGCGGCGATGGTGTCGACGTGGTCACGGGTCGCCGCGTAAATGATCCCGGATTGCCCGCGCCGCGCGTTGACGAGATCGAAGATGCGGGCCTGCGGTCGCGTGCTCTTGCGCTCGGCGCTCAGCACCAGGTTGGGCCGATCGAACGACGCGACGAAACTGTTTGCATGATCGAGGTGCAGCTGCGCGCGGATATCGGCTTGTGTTTTCAGATCGGCGGTCGCCGTCACCGCGATCCGCGGCACGTTTGGGAAGACGTCAGACAGCCTTCCGAGTGCGCGATAGTCGGGCCGGAAGTCGTGACCCCATTGGCTGACGCAGTGCGCTTCATCGATGGCAATCAAGGCGATGGGGCATTGTTCGAGGAAATCGAGAAAGTTCGGCGCGAACAGGCCCTCGGGCGAAACATAGAGAAGATCAAGCCGCCCTTCGCGTGCCGCCGCCAGCACACTTTGGCGATTCTCCCGGTCCTGCGTTGAATCGAGCCGTGCTGCCGCCACGCCCGCCGCCTGCAGCGCCGCGACCTGATCCGCCATCAATGCGATCAATGGCGAGACCACCAAACCCACGCCGGGCCGCAACATTGCGGGAATTTGGTAGCAAAAACTTTTGCCGCCGCCGGTGGGAAGCACCGCCATCACGTCGCGGCCGTCAAGAACCTCACTGATGACGTCGGCCTGAAGCCCGCGAAAGTCATCGTGCCCGAACACACGGCGCAGCGTTTCGCGGGCGGCGGCGAGATCGGCCATGTGCTACTTAGGCCTGCGTCGGGGCGCGGCGCAACGCGAGCGCGCCGAAGCATAATCCTGCTTGTCCCGCCCAATAGATCATCCAGCCCGCAAAGCTGCGCCAGAACGCGAGCGTCGGATCAGGATCGTGGTGAAACATATTCCACGCCACGAAGCCGTCGGAGATGAAGAACAGCACCGCGCCAGCCATTGCCAGCCAGCGCGTCCACGGCAGCGTGTAGGATGAAAGCACCATCAGCGTCAGCACGCCCGAATAAACGCCGAGGGGCACGAACATAGGCGAGTCCTGCGGTGTTAGCCGCGATGCAACCAGCGCTGCGAGTACCGTCAGCACCAGCAGCCCCAATCGCGTGCGATCGTGCAACGCCGCGCGTATGCCGGCGCCATGACGCACGAAAAGCGTGATGTAGCACAGGTGCCCGATCAAAAACGCGAGCGCGCCGTAGAGAAACGCCTCATGGCTCCAAGCTAGGAGCGCATCGCCAAGCGCGCCAAACAGCAAACCGGCGGCCAGCAAGCGCGGCCCCGCCATAAGCGCAACGATGCCAAGAATGACGATGCTGGACGCCTTAAACGCGGCGGGAAAGACATACGGCGCGCCGCCGCCATACATATCGTAGCCGAGGAAACCGTACGCGATAGCGAGGACGGCGGAGACCGCCAACAAGAAGCGCAGCACGTTCAGTCGGCCTTCCGCGCCGGCTGCGCGTAACCCAGCTTCTGATTGAGCGCGCTCAGCAAATCCTGTGCGATGTCGGCGATCGCGCCACCTGGCGGATAAACCGCCGCCGCGCCCATGTCCTTCAGCGTCTCGACATCCTCCGGCGGAATGACGCCGCCAATCACAATCATAATGTCGCCGCGGCCGCGCTCTTGCAGCGCTGCACGCAGCGCGGGGGTCAGCGTCAAATGGCCTGCCGCAAGTGATGACACGCCGACGATATGCACGCTGCGCGCGATGGCTTGCTCGGCGACTTCCTCGGGTGTGGCGAAGAGCGGTCCGATCTCAACATCGAAGCCAATGTCGCTGAATGCGCTTGCCACGACCTTCTGTCCGCGGTCGTGGCCATCCTGTCCCATCTTGGCGACCAGGATTTTCGGCCGCTTGCCCTCGGCTTCCTCGAACGCATGCACACTTTGGCGCGCGCGCTCGACCGCAGCATCATTGGCCGCTTCCCGCGCGAACACGCCGGTGACGAGGCGGATCGGCGGCTGATGGCGCAGGAAGGCGCGCTCCAGAGCCGCGGACATTTCACCGACCGTCGCCTTCGCGCGCGCCGCCTTCACGGCAAGATCGAGCAGATTGGCCTTACCGCGCGCGCCGGCCTCCAGCGCCTCAAGCGCCGCATCGACTTCAACCTGCTTTCGTTCGCCCTTGAGGCGCGCGAGCTTTTCCAGCTGCATGGCGCGCACTTTGGCGTTGTCGACCTTCAAAACAGGCACATCTTCCTGTTCGGCCAGCTGATATTTGTTCACGCCAACGATGGTCTGATGTCCGGTATCGATGCGCGCCTGCGTGCGCGCTGCCGCTTCCTCGATCCGCGCTTTCGGCAAGCCTCGATCAATCGCTTGCGCCATGCCGCCAAGTTTTTCGACCTCTTCGATATGCGCCCATGCCTTGGCCGCCAAATCAGCGGTGAGGCGCTCAACATAGTATGAGCCGCCCCAAGGATCGGCCGGGCGTGTGACGCCGCCTTCACTCTGCAGCAGAATTTGCGTGTTGCGGGCGATGCGGGCGGAGAAATCTGTCGGCAGCGCCAACGCTTCGTCGAGCGAGTTCGTATGCAGCGATTGTGTGCCGCCGTAGGCGGCCGCCATGGCTTCGACGCAGGTGCGAACGGCGTTGTTGTAAACGTCCTGCGCCGTCAGCGACCACCCCGATGTCTGGCAGTGCGTACGCAACGCGCGCGACTTGTCGTCTTTCGGGTTGAACTGCGCCGTCAGTTTCGACCACAGCAACCGCGCGGCGCGCAGCTTTGCGATCTCCATGAACGGGTTCATGCCGATCGCCCAGAAGAATGAGAGCCGCGGCGCGAACGCATCGATGTCGAGCCCACCCGCAACGCCAGCGCGGATATATTCGACCCCGTCGGCCAGCGTGTAGCCAAGTTCGAGATCCGCCGTCGCCCCGGCTTCTTGCATGTGATAGCCGCTGATCGAGATCGAATTGAACTTCGGCATCTCGCTCGCTGTGTAGGCGAAGATGTCCGACACAATCCGCATCGACGGTTTGGGCGGATAGATGAACGTGTTCCGCACCATGAATTCTTTGAGGATGTCGTTCTGGATCGTGCCGCTCAACTTGGCGTGCGGCACGTTCTGCTCTTCGCCGGCGACGATATAGAGCGCCATGATCGGCAGCACCGCGCCGTTCATGGTCATCGAAACGCTCATCTGATCGAGCGGAATGCCGCTGAACAATGTGCGCATGTCGTAGATGGAGTCGATCGCCACTCCAGCCATGCCGACATCGCCCACGACTCGCGGATGATCGCTGTCATAGCCGCGGTGCGTGGCCAAATCGAAGGCGATGGAAAGGCCCTTCTGGCCGTGCGCGAGATTGCGCCGGTAGAACGCGTTGGAATCTTCCGCTGTTGAGAAACCAGCGTATTGGCGAATGGTCCATGGCTGCTGCACGTACATGGTCGGATAGGGGCCGCGTCCAAACGGCGGGAGGCCGGGAAAGCCGTCGACAAAATCCAGCCCGGCGCGATCGGCAGCGGTGTACGCCGTTTTCACCGCGATGCCTTCAGGCGCTAGCCACGGCTCGCCCAGCGCGTTGGCGCGGCCGCGCGTGGGCCGGCCGAGCGCGAGCTTGGAAAAATCAGGAAGCGTCATGTGGTTCGTCCGTCTCGCGTGCAAATTCTTCCAACGCCCGCGCGTTGCCGCGGAATGAGTTCACATCGACGGGTCCCTCGATGCCCGGCCGGCGCGCCGCTTCGTGATGCTGCCAGATCACCCATTGGCCGGCCCGGAAATCCGGCGCCGCGTAAAGGCTGCGCAGCCAGAAGCGCTCATGCGGAAATGCTGAGGCGTGCGCTTCGTGAAACTGCCGCGTCACATAGAGGATCGGGCGCACGCCGTAATGCTGTTCCAGCAAATCGAGAAAATCCTCGATCTGGTCGCGCGCGTTCACGCTGTGGCTGCCGCACCCATCCATGTTTTCGACATCCACCGCCGGCGGCAGGGCGCCGTAGGTGCGCGGCACGGCGCGGAAGAAGTTGTTCGCCTGCGCTTGCGGCGAGCGGCAAATTGAGAAGCGGTGATAGGCGCCCTGGCGGATGCCGGCATGCCCTGCGCCGCGCCAGTTGGCGGCGAAGCGGGGATCGACATAACTCGTGCCTTCGGTGGCCTTGATGTAAGCGAAGCGCACATTGCTGCGCGACAGCGCGTCCCAGTCGATCTGGCCTTGATGCGCTGAAACGTCGACACCCTCGACATACGAGTCGCCGAGCGGTCGCCATACGCCAAGCGCGATCGCTGCGCCGGCCGCGGCGACGACCCCAATCAACACCAGCGCGAAGAGCGGCAGGCGCATCATGCGTCGATGCCAAGCGCTGCGTGCAGCGCACCGATCGCCTGCAATGCGTCCTGGCCCGTAAACACGAACTGGTCGATGCCCGCGGCGCGGAATGCAGCTTCGCGATCACCGGGTTTGCCGGCGATCACCACCCAGCTGGCGCCCGCCGCCTTCAACCGCTGCGCGGTGTTTTCCGCTTCTTCAAGGTAGCTGGCGTCGGCGCCGCAAATCACCGCCACTTTGGCGCCGTTGTCACGCAGCGCGTGGATCATCTCGTCGCGGCTCTTGTATGCTGTCTCTTCGCCGATCGCCGCGACGCCGCCGGCGGCAAACAGATTGCGCGCGAATTGTGCCCGCGGCCCGAAGCTGGCGAGTTCACCGAGATTGGCGAAGAAGATGGCAGGGCGCGGCGTCATGCGCTCAGCGCGAAAGCGAAGCGCTTCGAAAGGCGCGGACCAGCGGATCGGCCGAAGGCCACTCGTTTCGATAAGCTGGGGCGGAGGCCCGGCGGCCTCCGCCAGCGGCGCGCCAAGCAGAGGGAAATCGGTGACGCCGGTGATCGTCTCCTTGCGGCTGGCGATGGCGCGCGCGCGCTTTTCCTGCGCGGCTCGGACCTGCGCCTGGATGTCGTCCAACGCGGCGATGACGCCGCCCTTGGTCTCGATCGCCTGCATCAACCCCCACGCCTTCTCCGCCAGCTCTTGCGTGAGTTTCTCGACGAACCAGGCGCCGCCGGCGGGATCCGCGACCTGCCCCAGCCTGCACTCCTCGAGAAGCACGTTTTGCGTGTTGCGCGCAACGCGGCGTGCAAATGCGGTTGGCAAGCCGATGGCGTCGGTAAACGGATAAGTGGTGACGGCGTCGGCGCCGCCGATCGCTGCTGCAAAAGCCGCTGTGGTGACGCGCAGGATGTTGGTCTGAGCGTCAAAGACCGTCATCATTCGTCGCGACGTGAAGGCGTGGATGTGCGCCGCGCGGGCGCTCTCACCCGCGCCGCTGGCTTCCATCACCCGCGCCCAGCACAAGCGCAGCGCGCGCAGCTTAGCGGCTTCGATCAGCACGTCGGGGCCGACGGCGATGGCGAAATTCAGCGTCGCGGCCGCATCGGCCACGTCCATGCCGTCATCGTCTGTCAGCGCGCGCAGGTATGTTAGCCCGCTCGACAACGCCACAGCGATTTCTTGCGCCTCGGTTCCGCCGGCTTCATGCACGGGCCGGGCGTCAACACGCACACTGGTTGCCGCCGGCAGAACCCCATGTATGCGTGCGGCGAAAGCGGTGGCGTCCTTCATGTCGGACACCGAAGAACGGCCCGTGCGCAACGCCGCGCCAATCGGGTCGAGATTGAATGCTGTGCCGCGTGCGGCCACGCCTTTCAATTTGCCTTCGAGCAAGGTGGCGGTAGCGATGTTCGCGCCGTCCAGTGATATCGGCGCCGCTTCTAGAATGACGTCCGCAAGCGCCACGTTGAGATCGTTCGCAGAAGCGATTGCGACGCCGCCCGCGCGCGTCTCACCGGCAATCACCAATTCGACGCCCGCAACGCCGCCGGCGAGGTCCGCCAAAATTTCCGCGTTCGTCTGTTCAGGCGCGGCATGCTCATAGGCTTGGCGAACGGTCCAAGCGCCGGCGCGCGCGCTGCGCACGAACGGCGCGGCGTGCGGAAATCCGAACGGATCCTCCGCTGTCGCAAAATCCGCTTCGCGATAGAGCGGCTCGATGGCGATTCCGTCCGCAGTGGCCCCGACGAGCCGCGCCCAAGGCGCGCCCTTCAGGCCGCGTTCGACCAGCGCGCGCCATTGCGCCTCGTCCGCCGCTTCACCCAAAGTCTGCATGTCTGGCAACGCGTCTGACAATTCCGGCTCCGTTGACGCCATGGCAGCGTCGACGCGCTTTTGGCAACAAGCTAGGCGTGGACGCAACACCTGGAGACGATGATGGCCCTGCCGGCGCTGTTCGACAAGTTACGCCTGCCGGTGGTGGGCGCCCCACAATTCATCATCGCCAACCCCGAATTGGTCATAGCGCAATGCAAAGGCGGCATTGTCGGCTCGTTTCCTGCACTCAATGCGCGTCCCCAAGCAACGCTCGATGACTGGTTGCATCGGATCAGGGACGAACTTGCCGCTTATGATGAGGCGCATCCCGAGGCGCCATCCGCGCCATATGCCGTCAATCAGATCGTGCACAAATCCAACGATCGCTTGGACGCCGATGTCGCACTCTGTGTGAAACACAAAGTGCCGATCGTCATCACCTCCCTGGGCGCGCGCCGGGAGGTGAACGATGCGATTCATTCATACGGTGGCATCGTTTTGCATGACATCATCAACATCGAATTCGCCAAGAAGGCGCTGGATAAGGGCGCCGACGGCCTGATCGCGGTGGCTGCGGGGGCCGGCGGTCACGCTGGCGGACTTTCGCCTTTTGCGCTGGTGGCGGAGCTGCGCGAGTTTTTCGACGGGCCGCTCTTGGTGTCAGGCGCTATCGCCACCGGCGCTGGCATTCTCGGCGCGCAGGCCATGGGCGCCGATCTCGCTTATATCGGCTCCGCCTTTATCGCCACGACCGAGGCTAACGCACCGCAAGCCTACAAGCAGATGATCGTCGACTCCGCCGCGGGCGACATCATCTACAGCAACCTCTTCACCGGCGTTCACGGCAATTACCTGAAAGGCTCCATCGTCGCCGCGGGCCTTGATCCCGCAAATCTCGCAACCAGCGACGCCAGCAAGATGAATTTCGGCGGCAGCGCCGTGAAAGCGTGGAAGGACATTTGGGGCGCGGGCCAAGGCGTCGGCGGCGTGCATGAGATCGTGACGACGGCCGACCTGATTGCGCGCCTGAAGCGCGAATACGACGCAGCGAAGCGGGGATTGTGCGCACGCTAATCCCCGCATTTTTGCGCAAATAACCACGCCAATTCAGCGATCGGCGGACAATCAATCCGACCGCACCGGCGCGCGCTTAGGCTTCTCGCTTCGAACGAGGAGCCCATATGACCGACACGCCGCCTACAATTCCACCTCTTGAAAAATCAGCCGCGGACTCGCTTACGCTGAAAAGCGCCGCGGCGATCGCCGTCGCCTTCGTCGCCAGCCGTTTCAGCATCGATTTGCCTGATGGCGTCGCACAGCAATTCGCAGGCGCCGTGGTCGATCTCATCACCACGCTTGGGTTGATTGGCGTCGCTCTGGGGCGCGCGCGCGCCCGCGGCCCGATCGTTTGAGGAGAGTCGTCAATGCTTAAAGGTTCTTTGCGCACGGCGCTCCTTTCGCTGGCCATGATCACCGCGCTGCCGTCCTGCTCTTCAATTCCCATCTTGGGCGCACAAATCGAAAATCCAGTGACCGCCGCGCGCACGCTCGATCAGCAGGCCTACGCCGTGCTCGACACTTATGCGGTGCTGGTGGAAGAGGCGACCAAGATCGTCGCCGATCCCAATGTGCCGATCACCATCAAGCGCGGGCTTGGCGCGGTGGAGAAGGTCGCAACGCCTGCCGCGCAGGTCGTGGAGTCCGCACTCGCCGCCTACATGCGCGCCCGCGCCGACTTCGAGGCGGCCTCGGGTCAATCGCAGACCACGCTCGCCCGCGCTGCGGACGCGCTCAGCATTGCCGGTCAGCGTCTCTCGCAAGCCATCGCCGCAGCGTCGCCGGCCATCGCAGAGCTGCAAACGCTCGTGCACGGCGCGCACTGAAGGATAACACTCATGCCCAATCTGCTTCTGCAACTGCAACTCTTGCTCGCCGCGCTCTCGGCGCTGTTGCCGCTCATCCCCGCCGACTTTCGCGCCAAAGCTGCGAGTTTTCTCGACTTGGCCGGACGTGCGCTTTCAGTGAGCGCCTCGGTCGCCGCCGACGTTTCTGATCTCGCCGACAGGCTCACTGACGTGCGCGCCGAGATCGAAGCCGTCGCCGCCGCTGGCCGCGCCGTCACCGGCGACGAGTTCGACGCCGTCATGGCGCGCATCACTACGGCATCGGCGGCGTTCCGCGCTGCGCTTGAGACTGCGGAGGCGGCTGCGACCTGAAGCCTCCGCACAGGGGAGGCGCCGCCCGAAGGCCGTCCTCGGCTGATCGCGGTCTTCGGAATTGACCGCGGCGCCTCCCCGCTCTTTTGTGCCTTCCATGACAGGCACTCACATCCTCGCCATCGATCAGGGCACTACCTCCACGCGCGCCATAGTTTTCGATCGCGATTTCAAACCCCTGGCGGTCTCGCAGGTTGAGCTTCAGCAGCACTACCCACAGCCAGGCTGGGTCGAACACGACGCCGAAGAGATCTGGGC
>DASZWS010000194.1:0-4850 GCA_035546515.1 Vitreimonas sp.
GGGGCACTCGTCTGCCTCAAAGCTCCAGCAGCGCACATGCTTGCCGCTCTTCTGAATGATCGGCGCCAACTCCCGAAACGGCGGGCGCGCGGCAAGGCCGGTTTCTTCCTTGAATTCGCGTTTGGCGGCCTCAAGCGGATCTTCACCGGGCGCCGGCAATCCCTTCGGGATAGACCAGGCGCCGTCGTCCTTGCCGCGCCAAAACGGCCCGCCTGGATGAACAAGCAAGACCTTGATTGGCGGCCTCGTCAGCGGCGTATGCAGCAACAATCCGCAACTGAGTGTCATCCTTATCAGCCTGGTTTGATCCGCCGCAAAAGCGAAGTGGCGCCGACGTGATTGGGTGCGGCCTCAGAGGAGGCCATTTATGAGCACCAATCAAGCCGCGAAAGGCGGCGATGCGCTGCCCGAGCAATTCCGTTGCATTCGCCTGCAGCGCGCCCGCGAAGCCGGGCATCCTGATGGCGATCGCGACATCGGCTATGTGCTGATTGCTCCGCTTACGCGCGACGGTCGCCTCGATCCGGATTTGGTGCGCGCCTATAGCGAGCACTGCACTGTTTCCCGTTTTCGTCCGGACGCCGATGTCGTGCGTGGGCGTTTGCATCGCCGGCCAGGCGGAAGCTGGGCGTTCCACTACGATTTCTCGGATAACAGCGAAGATGAGGACGCGGGCTATCGGCTGGGGGATCACCGGTTTGTCCCGGGCGAATACGTAACTATCGCTGAGGATGACGCGGCGCATACCTATCGGGTGGTGGGGGTCGAGCAAATCTAAACAAAGTCTGGCGCGATGCAGCTCCTCGCCAATCTTGGACTGGCCAGCCTGATGGTCGCCATCACAGTGCTCGTGCACCTCTGGGGCCTGTTGTGGCTCATCAGGTTGGTGAGCGGCGGGGGCGCGCACCTTCGCGTGCACGAAAGCAAATGGAAGGCCGCGCTCGTCATTCTGATCGCGGTGTTCGGCGTGTTCGCGGTGCACACGGTTGAGATTTGGCTATACGCCGTCCTCTACATGGCGCTGGGCGAGACTCGCGGGTTTGAAGAGGCGCTCTATTTCTCAACCACGACCTTCTCCTCGTTAGGGCTCGGGGACATCGTTCTGAGCCCGCGCTGGCGCATTTTAAGCGCCATTGAAGGCGCGAACGGCGTCATCTTGTTTGCATGGTCGACGGCGTTCTTGATGACGCTCACCGGGCAGCTCAGGCTGCTTGAGCACGACTGGTTCAAACGCAGTGCTTGAACGTCGCACCTCCTCAAGCGACATGCGTTTGAGACCGCCGCGGAATAAGGACGGGCTTGCGTCAGATCAAGGTGACCGCTGACTAGACCCCGATAATGGCGCTCTCACTGCAATGGGAGAGCGCCATGAATCGGGTCAAGAACAAAGTTGCGCTCATAACCGGCGGCGGTCTTGGGCTGGGACGCGCCAGCGCCCTGATGCTGGCGCGTGAAGGCGCGCGCGTCATCGTCACCGACGTGCGCGAGAAGGAGGGCGCGGAAACCGCGGACGCCATCGTGTCCGCAGGCGGCGAGGCGATGTTTCTCCGTCACGATGTGGCCAAGGAAGACGATTGGCGCAGTGTGACAGCCGCTACCGTGAAGCGCTTTGGCGGCTTCGATATCCTCGTGAATAACGCGGGCGTGGCGCAGGCGGGCAACGTCGAAAGCACCACACTCGAAGAGTGGCGCTGGCTTATGTCGATCAATCTGGACGGCGTGTTTTTGGGCGTCAAACACGCGGTTGGGGCGATGAAGGAGAAGGGCGGCTCAATCATCAACCTCTCTTCGATCGAAGGCCTGATCGGCGATCCGAATCTTGCGGCCTATGACGCTAGCAAGGGCGGCGTGCGGCTGCTGACAAAGTCTGCCGCGCTCTATTGCGCGCGGGCGGGCTACAAGATTCGCGTCAACTCGGTGCATCCGGGATACATCTGGACGCCGATGGTGGAAGGCTTTCTCGCGGGGCAAGCCGATCCTGCGAAAGCCAAGGCCGACGTCGCGGCGCTGCATCCGCTTGGGCACATTGGCGAGCCAGACGATATCGCTTACGGCATTGTCTATCTCGCCTCCGAAGAATCGAAGTTCGTCACCGGCGCAGAGCTGGTGATCGATGGCGGCTACACGGCGCAATAAGGACGCGATCGATGAAAAAGCTCTTCACGCGCGGCTTCGTCCTTGCCCTGGCGGCTGCCGCTTCCGCATGCGCCAGCGTGCCAATGTATTCGCCACAGGCTGGACCATTCGCAAGCGGCTACTCAGAGCAACGCGTGGATGAGCAACATTGGCGCGTCGAATACGTTGGCGATCCGCGTTCGCCCCGCGAATTGGTGGAACGCTTTCTCCTGTTTCGCTCGGCCGAGCTCACGCTGGGGAGCGGCTACGACTGGTTTGAGACGAGCGATCATGTAACGGACACCGAGATCGTCGTGAACGCGCCGCCGCTGTCGCAGCAGGTCCTGGTTGACCAACCAGATGATCTACGCCCGTCTGGCGAAGCGCGGCGCGCGCGCCGCGGGCAGGTGTCGTTCGAACGCTTTGTGTCGCACCAGACCATCGAGATGGGCGCAGGCCAGGCGCCCACTGACGCATTCGATGCCGCCGCCGTTCAAGAACTCTTGTCGCCAGCAATCCATGAGCGCACTCAGTAACAAGCTGGGATCGGGATGCGCCATGCGAGCCACATCGGCAAAAACTTTCCATACTGAACGCCACAACGTCGCGCGCATCGGCTGGCTGCGGGCCGCTGTGCTTGGCGCGAACGATGGGATCGTGTCGACGGCGAGCCTGATCGTGGGCGTGGCCGCCGCCGGCGGGGCCGGCAAGGCGGTACTGGTCGCGGGGCTTGCCGGTCTGGTCGCGGGCGCCATGTCGATGGCTGCCGGCGAATATGTGTCAGTGAGTTCTCAGGCCGACGCCGAAGGCGCCGACTTGGCGCGTGAGGCGGAAGAGCTGCGCACCGAACCCGTGTCGGAAGAAGACGAACTGACGCAAATCTACGAGGCGCGCGGATTGGCGTCCGCTTTGGCGCGTGAAGTGGCAAAAGCGCTTATGGCCAAAGACGCGCTTGCCGCGCACGCGCGCGACGAACTGGGCATTGTTGAAGTAACGCGCGCGCGCCCGTTGCAGGCGGCTGGCTCTTCCGCGGCGTCATTTGCGCTCGGCGCTGCGCTTCCGCTGCTGGCGGCGTTGCTTTTTGCCGATAACGCCATCCCGGCAGTGGTTATGGTGTCGCTCGCCGCGCTGGCCGTCTTGGGATTCCTGGGTGCGCGCGCTGGCGCCGCACCGGCGGGAAAACCAATTCTGCGGGTTTTGTTTTGGGGCGCGGTGGCTATGGCCGTGACGGCCGGCGCTGGCCTTCTGTTCAACGCCGCCGGCTAGTTCTGCTCGCGCCCGGCGCGGCGCTGATCATCTTGGATCGACTGCAAGTACAGCACCAGCGCGTGCACATCGTCTGGGTCAAACTGAAATTGGGGCATGGCTGGATGGCCGACGCTGATGCCTTCCGCGAGCGCCTCCTCAAGCGTGTCAACGCGGTAGTTTTGTGACAACGTCCGAAATGCCGGGGCTTCGGGCGCGACGCTGTCGTCGTTGCGGCCGATGGCGTGGCAAGAGGCGCAATTCGCCGCGGCGATCTCATGCCCGCGCGCCAGCGCGGTTTTTCGTTCTAGCTCGTCACGCGACGTCGCGCAGGCCGTGACCGCAATAACCATCGCCAGGATCGCAGACCATTTGGCCATGATGACCTCCCGCTTTGCCAGGCTTTAGGGGTGGTGTGTAAACCAGGTTGCCCAACCTAGAACCAAGCCAAGGAGCGCGAAAGAAATAATCACGAACAGGACGAATGGGTTGTCCATGGCGTCACCTTTGAGGTTAGGAAGCGGCGCGCAGCATGCGCGTCAGGCGGCCGCCGCGAGGGCAAGCGTCGAGCGGTTGCGCATCACGACGTGGCGCGAACTCGGCAGCCCGATGGCGTGTTGCCGCTCCATTTCTGTGAAGCTGCGCGAAACCGTCTCAATGGTCAGGCCCAGGTAGTCGGCAATGTCGGCGCGCGACATGGGCAGATCGAAGTCTTGCCCGTGCAGCAGGCGCTTAGAGATGCCCAGAAGGAACGCGGCCACGCGCTCGCCGGCGCCTTTGCGCCCCAGGATCAACGCGTGATCGCGCGCCTCGTCGAGCGTGCGCCCGGCATACTCGAGCCAGCAGCGCGCGGCGCGAGGATCCTCTGCAGCCGCCTTTTCCAGCAGCGAGCGGCGCACCATGATCACCTCGGTCGGCGACACGGCTTCAGCGGTGAGCGTATGTTTGACGCCCAGCTCAATGCCGAAAATTTCGCCCGGCAAATGAAAACCCAAAATCTGCCGGCGACCGTCGTTGGTGAAGCGCATGGTGCGCACGGCCCCGGAAACGACGCAGTAGATATAGTCGGCGGCCTCGGCCTCGCCAAAAATCTCGGCGTTGCGATCGAAATGCATGCGCGTTCCGCGCAGCGAAAGTGCGGGTCCAAAATTGATTGCATCGGTGGATTGCGGGGGCGTCATCGATCGACTCCTTCGATGGAGCTGAGGTTAAGGGCGGCCCGAGTGACGCGAAATTCGGGTTCGACGCTTAAGGGCAAACCCCTAAGACCTCCGGCCTAGGTCGCCGATCCGAAAGGCATGCTACACACAGGGCGTTTGACGGATGCGGAGCAGTGGTTCGCGGTGACGGAAGCCATAGAAATACGCAAACGGCTGGCGGCGTTGTGGCGTGATCCTGCGCGCATCGCTTCGGTCGACGTTATCGCCTTTGTCATGCTTTTAGGGGCCCTTGTACTCGTCGCTGCCGTGCTGCCGAAAGCCGTCAACATC
>DASZWS010000195.1:0-2555 GCA_035546515.1 Vitreimonas sp.
ACCTTTTGCGCGCCCTCCGAACGCCGCGTAGTGGCGGTGACGCGCCTGGACTTTGGACAGTTTCCCTGTGGCAATCTGCAAGTCCACTTTACCCACCAAGCGCCTGACGCGCCTTCGTGGGCGCACACCGATGCAGCGCGCCAGCGCGTAGCGCAGAGCATGGACGCGCCGAGTCTCGGTGAAGGATTGGTGACTTTGGGCCGGCAATGGTATCGGCCGGATGCGCTGCCGGCGGGCATCACCAACGGGTCGCTGAACTCCGCATGCTACGACAGCAACCACAAGAACATCATCGGCAACGATCTCAATCTCAACGCCGGGCCGTGAAGGCGGCTGCGTCACGTGCGTGACGCAGCCTGTTCATATCACCGACTAGTTCTGAGCCGTACGCCGAGCATCACGCTGCGCGGCGCGCCCGCGAACGCGTTGGCGGGTTCGTACTGTTCGTCCGTCAAGTTGTTGCCAGCCAGGTAGATCTCGGTGTTGGCGCTCACGTCGTAGGCAAGCGAAAGCCGCACCAGATCGTAGGCCGGCGTCGTTCCCACGCCGAGCGAGAAGCCGTCGTCGCCATAAATTTGATCGGCGCGATCACCGACTTGGCGCCAGGACAGGTCGGCGCGGAGCGCGCCGAAGGTCGCTATGAGATCGGCGCTCCAATAGTCCTTCGGCCGGCGCAGCAACGGCGCCTTCGTCACACCATCCTTGGCGTCGGTGTACACGTAGGCGACGCGCGCCGTTAGCCAATCGGAGGGATGCAGGGCGAGGCGTGCTTCTGCGGTATCGATCTTCACGCGATCGACGTTGTCGTAGGTAAATAGAGGTCCGAAATCGATGAGATCGCTGATATCGCTGTGCCGGTAGAGCGCGCCGAGTTCAATTCCGCGGGCTTGGCCAAACGCGGAGAAACGCGTGTCAGCGCCGGCTTCCCAGCTTTTTCCTTCTTCTGGATCGAGGTCGGGGTTGCCGAACGAGACAAAGCGTTCGTAGAGCGTCGGCGCCCGGAACGACGTGCCATACGCCGCGTAGATGCGTGCGTTTCCCGAGAGTGCGTACGACGCGCCTGCGCGCCACGTGCTATGTGTGCCGAAGCCATCATAGTCATCGATCCGCGCCGCGCCCGTCAGCGTCAGTGCATCCAGCGTGCTCTGGGCGGTGACAAAGCCGCTTGTGTGCTCCTCATGCGTGCGCACGAAACTCGATGGCGGCGGAAAGCCAAAGCCTTCGGCAATATTCACGCGGTCACGCTCGTCCGAAGCGCCGGCAACCACGGAAAACGCGTCGCCACGCTGCCACGTCAGCGTGACATCGCCGAAGCGGCGGTCGCCGCGGTAAATGTCTGTGTCTGCGCCGAAATCGCTTTGCACACGCTCCTGGCGCATGCCGCCGTACGTGCCGCGTAGAGACAATCCGTCAGCGATCGTCCAGGTCGCGCCGAAGCGACCGAGGGTGAGATCATTGCGAGAGAGTTCGAGCGTATCGTCTTCGCCGCGATAGCTGTTGAAGGTGACAAAATCGAACGGGAACGGATCGAAATCAGCCTGCGCGCGGCGCTGACGCAGCAGTAGATCGAGCGCGATCGCATTGCTCAACGCGTAGTCAAACACACCCGAAATTGTCGTCATATGCGCGCCATCGCGTTCGCCGGTGCGCGTGGACATGCGCTTCGGCACCAAATCGTAGCCATCAGTCGCGAAGCCTTCGCCGCTGATCGCGTAGCGAAACGCGCCCAGCGTGCCGTCCGCGCTGGCAGCACCTGTCAGCGTGCCGAATGAACCACCACCCATGTCGAGGCGCGCGTTGAGTGGGCCCGATCCGCCGTGACGCGGAATAAGATTCACCACGCCGCCGATGGCGTCCGAACCGAACACGGCGCTCATCGGCCCTTGCACGACTTCGATGCGGCCAAGATCGCCGGTGGTTTCTTCGCCAGCGTCGAACGATGATCCCGGCGTCGACGGATCGTTGATGCGCAGGCCATCGTAGAGGACCAGCGTGTGGTTCGAATTTGAACCGCCGGCGAACAGGCTTGTTTGCTGCCCGGCGCCGCCGGATTGCAGGATGTCGAGCCCAGGTGCGGCGCGCAGCGCGTCCGCCAACGTGTTGTCGCCACGGCTGCGTGCGTCGTCGACGTCTATGACATCCACCTGCGCCGGCAGCGTGCTCGCCGCGGCTGGTGCGCGCGTCGCGGTGACGACGATCTGTTCTTCAGGCGCATCTTGCGCGCGCGCGGTGGCGGTGAGGGCGCTCACCGCCAAGAGAGATATTTTCAAAACATTCCGCATGGGACACTCCCGTTCCCGCGCGTCTCGACCCCGAGCGACGCGCTTCAAGCAGCGAGAGCGGGGCGCGTGAGCGCAGGGCCGCCCGCGTCGCTGCAGCGGAGATGTCCGGTTCGCGCGGCTGGTCCCGGCCGTCGAACGAGCGACATGCAACGGCAGGTCTCCTGGCTCACGGGTCGGTGCGGTCCGCCGCCTTCCCGCCTTCCATGTTTGGAGGGCAGTGGCGCGTTGGCGGATCGCTCGCCGCTTACAGTTGCGGGCACAGCCGCGGAGTTG
>DASZWS010000196.1:0-2976 GCA_035546515.1 Vitreimonas sp.
GTGACTCGACACGTCAAAACTGACGTCGAGCGCACGCCGAAACGTTGGTTGCGTTAGTCGTAAGACGCCCCAAGCCCCGGCGACGTTCTTCACAAAGCGATACATTTTTACCGTCGATTCGCAACCTCAATTTGATCCGGAGTCGGACTTATCCGGATGCGTTGTCTCGGGCGTCGGTTTGCCGTCGGCGGAGAGCAAAATTGCAATCCATCGCGTCGATGGAAATTGCGCCAATACAATCATCAACATGGTCGTGAGCGGCGCGGCGAGAAACGCGCCGGTGATGCCCCAGATCGCGCCCCAGATCGACAACGCGAGCAACATGACAACTGCGGATAGATTCAAAGATTGGCTTGTCAGGCGCGGCTGCAGGAAATTTCCGATGATGAATTGCCAGGCGCTGACACCGAGCGCGACCGCGCCCACTTGCGCCAGTGAAGGAAATTGCACCAGCGCAACCAAGGTCGTCAGCACCACGGCGGCGACCGAGCCGATGGTGGGAATGAAGTTCAAAAAGAAAATCAGAAACGACCAAAATAGCGCATTCGGCAGCCCGAGTGTGAGCAGCGTCACGTAGGTTAGCGTGGTGATGATCAGACTGATGACAGTCTGAACCCACAAATAGCGTTCCATAGATTGCTGGATGCGGTTGATGACATCGCGGGCAGCTGCACGCATGCCGCCGCGCCCGAAAATGTAGTCGAACTTTTTCCCCATCACCGCGCTCGCGGGAAACAGGAACGCCAGATAGATGAGGATGAAGACGATGTCGGAAGCGACGTTGCGCAGCCCGGAGGCGACATCGCCGGCGGTGCGCGTCGGATCCAACCGCGCCATCAGGTTTTCCATTGTCGGCGGATCTCCGGGGATGCGGAAATTGCCGTAGGCCTGGGCGATCATTTCGTTCAGACGGATTTCGTAGCCGCGGAAGTTCGTCATCATCGCGCTGAGATTGGTGACGATCACCCACACGAGCAGCGCCGCCAGGCTCAGCACCAAAACCAAAGCGATCGGCAGCGCCAACCAGCGGGGCGTGAACGGAACACGGTGATCGATCACTTGCGCAAGGCCGTCGATGGCCAGCCACAAGATCAGCGCCAACGCGAATTGCGTGAGCGGATCGCGCAACAGATAGAGCACCGCAGCGATCGTCGCGGTGGCGATGATCCAAATCGCGGCGCGAACCGACCAATCCATGGGGCATCTCTTGGGATGACCTGCCCTGCGGCGCAAGGCCGGACTTGCCTTGATGGGAGGCGCTGGCCAAGGTCGCCGCGACTCAAGGAGGCCAGCATGGCGACTTCCATCGATATCGGCGTTGCGCCCGAAGGGCCGCAGACGCTGGCGCTGAAGCGCGCCAACCGCCACGGCCTGATCGCCGGCGCAACGGGAACCGGCAAAACTGTGACCCTGCAGCTGCTGGCGGAAGAGTTCGCCAGGAACGGCGTCAACGTGTTCGCCGCCGACATCAAAGGCGATCTCTCCGGCGTTGCTGTCGCCGCCCCCACGCCCGTGCCAGGCTGGGCCGACGCGCGCGCCAAAGAGATCGGCGTCACCATCACGCCGGAAGCGCAACCCGTCGTGTTCTGGGACGTGTACGGCGAACTTGGTCATCCGGTGCGGACGACCATCACCGAGATGGGGCCGGTGCTGATGGCCAGCATTCTCGACGCCACTGACGCGCAAGAAGGCGCGCTGACGGTGGCGTTCAAGCTGGCGGACGATTGGCTCAAGGCGGACAAGAAGGAAGGCCTGCTTCTCAATCTCGCCGATCTGCGCGCCATCCTGACCTACATTTCCGACAACGCCGACGACGTCGGCAAGCAATATGGCCTGGTGACGCCAACCACTGTCGCCGCGCTTCAGCGCAAATTGCTGCAGCTGGAGATGGACGGCGCCGAGCGCTTTTTCGGCGAGAAGAAACTCGAATTGGCTGACTTGATGCGGCCGCGCGCCGATGGCCGCGGCACGATCAACCTGCTTGCATCCGAACGGCTGGTGCAAAGCCCGAAGCTCTACTCCGCGTTTTTGCTCTGGCTGATGAGCGAGCTGTGGGAAGAGTTGCCCGAAATCGGCGATCCGGAGAAACCCAAGCTGGTGTTCTTCTTTGACGAAGCACACCTCTTGTTTCGCGACGCCAGCAAGGAGCTGATCCAGAAAGTCGAACAAGTGGTGCGGCTGATCCGCTCCAAAGGCGTCGGCATCTATTTCGTCACCCAGTCACCCACCGACGTGCCGGACACGGTGCTGGCGCAGCTCGGCAATCGCGTGCAACACGCGCTGCGCGCCTACACGCCAGCGGATCAAAAAGCGGTGAAAGCGGCGGCGGCTTCATTCCGCGCCAATCCGAATCTGGACGTGACCAAGACCATCCAGGAACTGGTGGTCGGTGAGGCCCTGGTCTCGACGCTCGACGAAAGCGGCGCGCCGACACCGGTTGCGCGCACCAAAGTGCGGCCGCCAAACAGCCAAGTTGGCGCGCTTTTGCTGGCGACGCGTCAGCAGATGATCGCAACGTGCGATCTCGGGCCTGCGTACGCGCAGACCATCGACCGCGAGAGCGCCTACGAAATCCTGAGCGCTCGCGCCAAAGCCGCAGCCGATGCCGACGCCGCCAACGAGGCACAAGCGGCCGCCGAAAAGGCGGCCACGAAGGCAGCAAAGCAACCGCGCGCGTCCGCGCCGCCGCGCGCCTCAACCCGCGCGTCACGGCCGCCGCCAGCACCAAAACCCTCGCCTGTCGTGGTTCAAGCGGAGAAGGTCGGCGGCACTTTGCTCAACACGGTTGCGCGCGAATTGATGCGCGGCATCCTCGGCACGGGATCGCCGCGCCGCCGACGCTAAACAACGATATCGACGCTCACGCCTTTCCGCGGAACTAGCCTGTAAGCGCGGAACGCTTGCGCGGCGCGATCAGGCACGCGCGGCTCTGCTTCGTCGCTTTGGTCGCCGGCATCGTCCACGCACCAGACCTGC
>DASZWS010000197.1:0-2913 GCA_035546515.1 Vitreimonas sp.
ATTGGATGGCTGCCGGCCTGATTGATGCCGTTCCTGCAAACGCGCCGCACTTCGCCAGCGCCTACGATCCCACAAGCGGCACGCTGGGCGAACGCGCGCGCGCGTATCTGCAGGTGAACTGCGCGCACTGCCACAATCCTCAAGGCCCGGCGCACACGTCCGGCCTCGATCTGCGCTACGACGACACCACGCCCGTGCAATGGGGCGTGCTGAAACGCCCGGTCGCCGCTGGCCGCGGTTCGTCGAACATGGATTTCGACATCTATCCCGGCCACCCGGACCAATCGATCCTGGTCTATCGCATGGCCTCGACCGATCCCGGCGAGATGATGCCCGAACTCGGCCGCCAGCGCATCGACGCGCGCGCAGTTGCGCTGATGCGGGAATGGATTGCCTCTATGCCGGCGCCAGCCGCAGCGCCGCGTTAGCTCGGACGGTCGTGCGGAGCGATGGCCTCGACCTCCGCCGGCGTCAGCTTGCGCAGGCTGGTGGCGACGAGCGCACGCACGATCCCACCGTGGGGATCGTTCAATGTCAGGTCGAGATCGATCGGCGAGCAAATCTGCGTGGAACCACGAATCTGGTTCACGAGAAACTGGTCGCCAAAGCGATGCAAATGCGTGCCCGGCGTGAGCCCAACTGCATACACGTCGTTCAGCCCGACGCGGAGATAGAGCGTGTCGCCATCGCCCGGCGCACTCCAGCCGCGCCATTGAGTGCTGGAAAAGCAATCCCGATTGGCCGCCATATTGGCGTCGGCGTGCGCCGCCGCTGGGGCGAGGAGTCCAAAAAGAACGGCGAACAATAACGGACGCATGCGACGTCTCCGGAATTCGCGCCGCGGGGACGCGGCTCATCGTCTCTGTATTTAGGCCGATGCAGCGCTTTCCGAAAGGCGAGCGAACTTCAATTGACCGCGATCAGGGCTTGGCGTGTGATGCCAGAGACCGGAAAGGAGCGAGGCATGCGGCTCCGGCAAATTGCTTTGGTTGCCAAAGATCTTGCGGCGGCGCGTGCGGAAATCGCCGCAGTGTTCGGGATCGACTACGCCTATGACGACCCTGGGGTCGGCAAATACGGCTTACACAACGCCGTCTTCCCCATCGGCATGACGTTCCTTGAGGTTGTGTCACCCAAGGCCGAGGGAACGACCGCCGGCCGCCTGCTTGAGAAACGCGGCGGCGATGGCGGCTACATGGTCATCCTACAGACGTCGCATCTGGCTGAAGCCCGTCAGCGCGTACGCGACGCGGGCGCACGTATCGTTGACGAAATCACCGGTGACGGCTTTGCCTTCACCCACATCCACCCCCGCGACATCGGCGGCGCCATTCTTTCGATCGACTGGATGGACCCGCCCGAGCGGTGGCAGTGGGGCGGTCCCGAATGGCGCAAGCACGTGGCACAGGGCCGTTCGCTCGCCATCGTCGGCGCGGAACTACAAGCAGAAGCGCCAGACAAGATGGCCGCGCGTTGGGCTGAGGTGCTTGGGCGCCGCGCCGAGCGCGCAAGCGACACGTGGACCATCGCCCTCACCGATAGCGAGATCCGCTTCGTCAGCCTTCGGGACGAACGCGGCGAAGGATTGCGCGCGTTCGATGTCGCGGCAAGCGACGCCCCGGCCATTCGCGCCGCTGCCGTCAAACGAGGCGCCATCAACAACGACGGCGACGTCATTCTAAGCGGCACGATCGTCAACATTCACGACGCTCAGGGAGCATCCGCGTGAGCTACTCAGAAATACTCTTCAACGCTGAAGGCGGCGTCGCCACCGTCACCCTCAATCGGCCCGATCGGCTCAACGCCTGGACGCCCACGATGGGCGCGGAGGTGCGCGACGCCATGGTCGGCGCCGCCGAGGACAAAGCCGTGCGCGCCATCATCCTCACCGGCGCCGGCCGCGGCTTTTGCGCCGGCGCCGACATGGCCAACCTTTCCGCCATGAGCAGCGGCGCCGCGCGCAAGCCGCCGCCGTTCACTTCGGTTGATCCCGAAGCGCGCGTAGACTTCCAGCATCCGATGACTTGGCTTCCCGCCATCAGCAAGCCGGTAATCGCCGCCGTCAATGGTCCGGCCGCAGGCATGGGCTTTTCGTTTCTGCTCTTTTGCGATCTGCGCTTCGCCGCCGATAGCGCCAGCTTTGTTACGGCGTTTTCCCGGCGCGGGCTGATCGCCGAGCATGGCATGAGCTGGATGCTGAGCCGCTTGTGCGGCCACAGCCGCGCGTTGGACCTCGTGCTGTCCTCGCGCAAAGTCGGCGCCGAGGAAGCCTATCGCATCGGCCTCGCGGACCGCGTATTCCCCAGCGCGGAGCTGATGGAGCAAACGCGCGCTTACGCCCGCGACCTTGCCGAAAACGTTTCGCCGCGCTCAACAAGGATCATGAAGCGCCAGCTGTGGCAGGCGCTGATGACGGATTTGAAGACGGCCATGGACGAAGCCGACCACGAGATGGCGCTGAGTCTGAAGGGCGAAGATTTCAAAGAAGGCGTGGCGCATTTTCTGGAGAAACGGCCGCCGCGATTTACCGGCGCATAGGCGTTGTCCGTGCAACACGTCCCTTCGTCTCGCACCTATTGCGGATGCGAGAACCGGGCGGCGTAGGATTGGCAACCGACCTCGTTCCCCAGCAGGTCCCAGGAAACGATGCGCTGATCGGGGCCAACGAAAACGCGAATCGTACATTGGTACTGCTCCGGCGGAAGATTTTCCCCGCCGACGCCGGCCGCTTGGTGCAAGTTCGTCAACATGGCGATGCGCGCGTCGCCCCAGACGAAAACCTCTTGGCCCGAAATCGACGTCTCCTCGTTGGGCGTTCCCAGAATTGCGATCAGCTCAGTCACGGGGCGGCCGGTGTAGACGTCGAGCCCCGCGCCGACCCTATTGTTGGCGGATGCGCAGCCCGCCAGGCAA
>DASZWS010000198.1:0-2836 GCA_035546515.1 Vitreimonas sp.
CCCTCGCCGAAGGCGCCGCCGAGCATGCGCGTGAGGCTGACGAACGTGCGCGCGGCCACGTCGCGGCTGACCATGCCGCCAATGGTGGAGCCCACGCCCTGGGCGTAGATCACATTCTGATAGATATGACCGCCATCCGGCTTCGTCTCTTTGTGCGCCACGCTACGGGCGATGATACCGATATTGGTAATGTCGGACTGGCTGAGCGTCTGCCAGGTGCCGTCGAGGCAAATCACGATCCGCTTCATTGTCCCTCTTACCCTGCGCGATGTGCCACAATTCGTCCGTCCCACCGAGCGCTATACCCAATTTGATGCAAGCCTGCGAAGGAGCAGCTACATTCGCTTTCGAGAGAGGCTCCCCGAATGTCCATGGATGGTGTGGAAGACGAACTGGACCGCCCCGCGCGGCCGACGCTGGTTTATCCGCTGGGTGACCCGCCACCCGCGGGTGAAGCGCGGGAAATTGCGCCGGGCGTGCGGTGGATACGCATGCCGCTGCCGTTTGCGTTGAAATGGATCAATTTGTGGCTGCTCGAAGACGGCGACGGCTGGACCGTGGTCGACACCGGCGTCGCTATGGAGGAGTCGCGCGGGCATTGGCGCGCCATCTTCGAAGCCAATCTCGCCGGCCGCCCCGTAAAGCGTGTGATCTGCACTCATATGCATCCAGATCATATGGGGCTCGCGGGGTGGATAACCCGCAAGTTCGACGCCGAGCTGTGGATGAGCCGGCTTGAGTACATCACCGGCCGCATGCTGGTCGCCGATACGGGGCGCGAGGCGCCGGAAGAGGGTGTGAAATTTTATCGGGCCGCCGGTTGGGATGAAGACGCGCTCGATTCTTACAAGGTGCGCTTTGGCGGCTTCGGCAAAGCGGTGTCGCGCATGCCCGATGCGTATCATCGTGTCTGCGACGGCGACATGATTGAGATTGGCGGCCGCGATTGGCGCGTCATCACCGGCAACGGCCATTCGCCGGAGCATGTTTGCTTGTGGCAGCAAGAGCTGAAGCTCTTCATCTCCGGCGATCAGGTGCTGCCGCGGATTTCTTCGAACGTGTCGGTGTTTCCCACCGAGCCGGAAGGCGATCCGCTCGCGGATTGGATCAATTCTTGTCACAAGCTGCTGGAGGCGGTGCCGGCTGACGTGTTGACGCTGCCTGCGCACAATGAACCGTTTCAAGGCGTGCATGACCGGCTGCAAAATCTGATCGACGGCCACGAGAAAGCGTTAAGTCGCGTGATGAAGCGCCTGCATGAATCGCCGAAGCGCTCGATTGACCTGTTCGGCGCCTTGTTTGCGCGCAAAATTGGCGGCGACTTGCTGGGGATGGCGACCGGCGAAGCCATTGCGCACACCAATTGCCTGGTCGGACGCGGTTTGGCCAAGCGCGTCATCGATGATAAGGGCGTTATTCGTTATGAACCCGCCTGATGCACCCAACCCGGAGCGCCGCTCCACCAACGCCATGATCTGCTTCTGCACCGGTCTCGGCTTGCTGGTGCTTTCGTGGTTCATGGGTGTGGGCACGGCGTTCACTGCAGCCTTCGCCGGCGGATTGGCGGGCGCGGCGATGGGGATCACCGGCGGCATCGCATTGATGCTAACCGCGTGCCTAGGCGGCTTCTTGATGTTCATAGGTCTGGTTTGGATCGCACTGCGGGTGATCGCCGACCAGACCGGTGATGAAGCGAAGCAGCGGTACAAAAACGTGCAGCGCTAAAGAGGGGCAAGCGCCAATGATTTTATCGACGACCTTCGACGTTCCAGGACGCGCTATCGCGCAGAACCTTGGCATCGCCCGTGGCAACGTCGTGCGCGGCCGCTCGATTGGGCGGAATATCGTCGCCAGCTTCCGGCTATTAGTGGGCGGCGAAATCCACGAATACACCAAGCTCATGGCGGAGAGCCGCGAACAGGCGCTCGATCGGCTCATTGAGCACGCGCAGTCGTTGGGTGCGGACGCCGTGATCGGTCTGCGTTTCGATGCGACGGAAGCAGGTGCGCAGACGCCGGCGACTGAAGTGCTGGCTTACGGCACCGCGGTCAAACTGGCCTGAGACGCGCCAAGCGGCGCGGCGTGCAGCAAGCGCCAAGCGATCACCGCGACGATGCCGGATGAGACGTCACCGGTAATTCCGTAGGCGACGAAAAACAGCGCGTGGTGGGTCAGCACGTGCGCCGCAGGCGCGACGGCGAGTTCGCCCAAACGCCAATCGGCGGCGGCGCGCAAAGCCCAATCGGCAAAGCCGATGCACGCGACGCACGCAGCCGCGACGGGAATCCACATCGGCACATGCGGCAGATCAAGCGGAAGCCCAGCGATCATGTGGGGGGAGGTGTAAGCAACCAGGGCAAGGCCGTAGAGCGGGGTGAGCCACAGATGCGCAAGCGCCCGCGGCGTCGCTTCAGAGGGCCGCCCGGAAATCGTTGCAAGACGAATCGCTTCGCCAATGCTCCAGCGGACATCAGCCTGCAAACGCCACACGAACAGAACGCCCATGGCGCCCGCCGGGCCGACGGCGAGGCCGACCACAACCGCGGCAAGCAGCGGGCCAATCAGCGCGTAAGCGTCGAAGCGAAGCTCGTTGCCCTGCATCAGCGCGCGCGCGCCGAGCACGGCGATGAGCAGGAGCGCGGGCATCGGCGCGAAGATCGCGAGCGCCCCCGCCGCTAATGCAACGGTGAGCGAGATCCCCGAACGCTGCGCAGAAACGCGCCCGAGCAAGCTCAGGCGCGCTTCTTCCGCAGGACCAAGGAGTCTCGCAAACATGACCCATGTACATGGGCCATCGTCGTGAATTGCGCGTAAATGCCCGGATAACCAAGCATTT
>DASZWS010000199.1:0-7169 GCA_035546515.1 Vitreimonas sp.
TATTCGGCTGGCTACTACTCGTATTTGTGGGCCAACGTGATGGAAGCCGACACCTGGGAGATGTTCGAGCAATCCGGCAACGTCTTCGATCCGACGATCGCTGCGGGCATGCGCAACACTATCCTGGCGCCCGGCAACACCACCGATCGCGCCGAGGCGTACCGCCAATTCCGCGGCCACGATCCTGACGTGGACGCGTTGCTGCGCGTGCGCGGCTTCCCGGTGGAGAACGCGCCGTCCAACAGCGGCCACTAACGTTACAGCATCACACTGTGCCAACGGCCGTCGCGAAAGCGGCGGCCGTTAGTGCTTTCGCGTTGCCTTGTGTACGCCGAGGTCTAGATCGTGTCGCAAGGAGCAACATCTATGAACAAGAACACGATCTGCCTCTGGTATGACAACGACGCCGAGGCGGCCGCGCGGTTCTATGCCGAGACATTTCCAAACAGTTCCGTCGGCGCTGTGCATCGTGCGCCCGGCGACTTTCCGTCCGGCAAGAAGGGCGATGTGCTGACGGTCGAGTTCACCGTCGTCGGCATCCCCTGCATCGGCTTGAATGGCGGTCCCATGTTCAAGCAAAGCGAGGCATTCTCATTCCAGATCGCCACCGACGATCAGGCCGAAACCGATCGCTACTGGAACGCCATCGTCGGCAATGGCGGGGCTGAAAGCGCGTGCGGCTGGTGCAAGGATAAGTGGGGTCTCAACTGGCAGATCACGCCGCGCACATTGACCGAGGCGATGGCCAAGGGCGACGACGAAGCCAAGCGCGCATTCGACGCAATGATGAAAATGAAGAAGATCGACGTCGCCGAGATCGACGCCGCGCGCCGCGGTTAGCCTCCCGCCACGTGATCTTGTGCTTTCGTGTGCGCGCTTCAGTGTGGAGGCGCCACGCAGGAGCACGCGCAGATGAAGGCCATCTCTCTCAAGTCGCCCGCCTCGCTCGACAATCTGAAGCTCATCGACGCGCCTGAACCGGGCGCACCGAGGCCGGGCGAGATCAAGGTGCGCGTGCGCGCGAGCTCGCTGAACTTCCACGACTTTGCGGTTGTCGCCGGCATGATCCCGACCGCCGATGGCCGCATCCCGATGTCGGATGGCGCAGGCGATGTGGTTGCTGTGGGAGCAGGCGTTACTGAATTCGCGGTTGGCGACAAAGTTGTCTCCACCTTCTTTCCCGAATGGCTCGACGGGCGCCCACCGGACAGCGCCTTCCGCGCCGTGCCCGGCGACGGCATCGATGGCTTCGCGCGCGAGTTCGTGACAGCGCCGCAGACCTCATTCACGCACGTGCCCAAGGGCTACACTCACGCCGAAGCCGCCACGCTCACATGTGCGGGCCTCACCGCGTGGCGCGCACTCGTCGTCGAAGGTCAGCTCAAAGCTGGCGATACCGTGCTGACGCAAGGCTGCGGCGGCGTGTCCATCTTCGCGCTGCAAATCGCCAAAGCGATGGGCGCGACCGTCATCGCCACATCATCGTCAGACGAAAAGCTCGCGCGCCTCAAAGCCATGGGCGCGGACTACACTATCAACTACAAGACCGAGTCCAAGTGGGGCGCGAAGGCGCGCGAATTCAGCGGCGGTGGCGTCGATCACGTGGTGGAAATCGGCGGCGCCGGCACCATGCCGGAATCCATCAATGCGTGCCGCATCGGCGGGCACATCTCACTGATCGGCGTGCTGGCCGGCCCGGCGGGACCCATTCCCACCGTGCTGATCATGGGCAAGCAACTGCGGGTCATCGGCATCACTGTCGGCAGCCGCCGTCACCAGCTGGACTTCGTCCGCGCCATCGACGCGACTGGCATCAAGCCGATAATCGACAAGAGTTTTCCGCTCGACGGCATCGCCGATGCGTTCCGGCATCAAATGTCGGGCGCGCATTTCGGCAAGATCGTGCTGGAGTACTGAACTACGCGGCGATTCTGGCGCGCACGGCTTCCGCTTGCGCCATGATGTTTTTCACAAGTTCCGCGCAGGTCGGAATGTCGTGAATCAACGCTTGGCTTTGGCCGGTGGTCCAGATGCCGCCATCGAGATCGCCATCGCGCAGTACGTTGGCCCGCGCACGCGCGCCCGACATCAGCTCTTTCACGTCCTCGAATGATTTGGTCGGATCGCGCTGAATCTCGGCCACCTTCTCCGAGATCGCATTGCGCGCCACCCGCGCGGTGTTGCGCAGCGAGCGGCCCACCAGTACCGTGTCGAGCTCGGTGTTTTCGACGATCTTGCGCTTCACATCCTCATGGATTTTCGCTTCCACGGTGGCGCAGAAACGCGTGCCCATATTGACCGCATCGGCGCCCAGCGCCAACGCCGCCATGACGCTGCGCCCATCGGCCATGCCGCCGGAAGCAATGATCGGCGTGTTCGGCAGCGCATCCACCGTCGCCGGCAACAGCACGATGAGGCCGACATCATCTTCGCCAGGATGGCCCGCACACTCGAAGCCATCGATGCTGATCACATCCACGCCCTTCTTCACTGCGGACACGGAGTGCCGAACCGATGTGCACTTATGGATGACCTTCACGCCATGCTCCTTGAAGCGCGGCAGGTGATCAGTCGGCGCGCGGCCGGCGGTTTCGACGATCTTGATGCCTGAGGCGATGATGGCCTCGCGATAGTCGTCGTAGGGAATGGGATTGATCGACGGCAGCAGCGTGAGATTCACGCCGAACGGCTTCTTGGTCAGCGCCCGCGTTTTCTCGATCTCGTCCAGGAGCGCCTGGCCAGTCGGAAACATATGTGCGGTGATGAAGCCGAGCGCCCCGGCATTAGCCACCGCCGCCACCAGTTCGCCATAGCCGACCCCAGTCATGCCGCCCATGACAATCGGCGTCTCGACGCCGAACATTTCAGTGATGCGCGTTTTGATCATGGGCTTCGTGTCCGGATTGTTGCCGCAGCCAGCATGACGCTTCACGTCGCGGCGCCACAAGCCCTATCTGCCATCCGCTTCACGGCAGCGATTGTTGCGCGCCTGGCTGCGGCGCGTTCTGCTTCAGCCAACGCCGGCCGGCGTAGCCCAAGCCCAACCACAGCAGCACCACTGCGCCCAGCAGCGCCCATGACCAGACGCTGTTGTCGCGCATCGCTTCCATCGCCGCCGCACCGCCGAATGCATAGAGCGCCATCTTCGGCACACTGCCCAAGGCGGTGCCCACAATAAAATCCCGGAAACGCATAGCCGTCGCGCCCGCCGCGATGTTGATCAATACAGACGGAATGGTCGGCACCAACCGGATGAGTGCGCTCGCCCAGAAACCTTGCCGCACCAGATGCTGCATCACCATGGCAACGCGCGGGCTGGCGCGGCGCGCCAAAATCTCCGCGCCAAAGCGGCGGCCAACCGCGAAGCCCACGCTGCAGGCGATCATTTTGCCGCTCCACGAATAAAGCAGCCCGGCCCACGGCCCGAACGCGACCACCACGGCTGTGATCAGCACGATCTGCGGCGCGCCCAAACTTGAGAGCAGCACATACGCAAGGATCGCCACGAGCGGCGCCCACGCGCTCGCGCGCGCCGCCAGCAGGAACGGCCCCAACCCGTGCGTCATCTGCGGCGGCAAAAACGGCGCGGCAAAGCCGATCAGCGTAACCGCGCCAAGAATGGCGAAGCCGACGATCTGCGCAATGTTTCTGCGTGGCTTAGTTGGATCCACGTCCCTGCCCCGGCGCCGGTGCGGCTTGGGCAACATAGAACGTCAAATCGAGATCGTCGTTATTAGAATAGTTGCGGCCCTGCAGTTTTCCGGCCTCGCGGACGGCAAGCCCATGCCGCGCCACCCCCGCCAGGAAGGTCGCACGGTCATCGGCGCCAATCATCGCCACGTTGCACGCGGCCTGGGCGGCAAAATCATCCGCGGCGCGGCCCCCATCGGGCGAGAGCACCGTCCGGTTCCAACCGTAGAGAAATACCAGACTGGGTTCACTGTATGGCGTGGTGATGAGCCGGCCGTTGGGGCACGGCGCGACTGCGCGCGCCTCCGCGTTGATGCGTGGGCTCAACCACACGACGCTCAATTGCGGGGCGACCACCGCAAACAAATTCGTCCACACCAACAGCGCCGACAGCGTCATCGCCCCAACCACCGCAGGGAAGCGCTTGCGCCATAAGAGATAGAGCGCCGCGCACGCCGCCGCGAACGCAGCAATCGCCAAGACGATCGAGACAGGGTCGGTGATGTGCTGTTCACGCATCAGGATCGCGGGGCCGAGCGCCGCAATCACCGCGCTCACAGCCAGCCAGATGAGGCACACGAACGCGAACACCCAGCCGCGGGTTTTGCTCTCCACCTGTGGTGCAAACAAAGCCGCACCCGCGATCAACGCAATCGCCGGATAGGTCGGCAATACATAGTGCGGCAGCTTGGTCGCCACGAACTCAAACACAATCCAGCTGGGAATGAGCCAGCACAGCAAGAAGCGGATCGCCGGCGTCGCCCGCTCGCGCCAGGCAAAGCCCACTGCGCGCAGCGCGAGCAGCGACGCGGGCCACATCGCGGCGATGAATAGCGCCAAGTGATAGCCGAACGGGCCTTTGTGTCCCTGCTCGCTGGTGCCGACCTTGCCGAGGAAATTGCGCATCAGCGAGCGCTTGTAAAAGGCGCCGTCGGTGATGACGCCGATGGCGATGAACCATGGCAACGCGATCGCCAGCGTCAGGAGCGGACCCCATTGCGGTCGCAAATTCAGCAACCAGCGCGCTTTGCGATCCCAGATCACCAGCGCAGCAATGGTCGTGCCGCTGACGAGGATTACTAGCGGACCTTTAACCAGCAGCCCCACGCCCAGCGCGGCCCAGAACGCCGCCGACGTCCAGCGCCCCACCTTCGGCTCAACGTAAGCCCGCATCAACGCCAGTTGCGCAGCGGTGATGCTCGCAAGCAGCACGGCGTCAATCTTGGCGATGCGCGCTTCGAAATTCAGAGAGAAACATGCCGCCAGCAGCAAGGCGGCGGCGATGCCGGCGCGCCGTCCAAAAAAATAGACCCCGAGCCATCCCGTCATCAGCACCGCAAACAGCGCGCCGAGCAGAGATGGAATGCGATAGGCCCAGATCGCGTCGCGCCCAAAGACCGACGCCGACGCCGCTTGCGCCCAATAAATACCCGCGGGCTGCAGATAGCGCGGCTGATCCTGGAAGCGCAGATCGACGATGTCACCGGTGTCGACCATGCGATGGCTGGTCACCACATAGCGCGACTCGTCGCGATCGGTCGGCGGCAGCGAAGCAAAGCCCGGCAAGAACAGCGCCAAGCTCACCAGCGCCAGCATCAGCCATTCGCGCCAAGAAAGCCGCGCGCCGCTCATGCTTTGGTTTTCTCGGTCACCGCCAGCGGCGCGATCGTCCGGCGCGTCAGCCAGAACACGCCCATCATGTCCCAGATGCCGACCAGCGCCCGGCCCCAGTTCGTGTATTTGGACGCGCCCTTGAGGCGCGCACGGTGTTTGACCGGATGGTTGATGAGCGGATGTCCGTAGCGCGCGAAGAGCGCCGGCAAGAAACGGTGCATGCCCTCGAAGCAGGGCAGCAGCAGAAAATCCTCGCGCCGGAACACCTTCACGCCGCAGCCGGTGTCCGGACAGTGATCGTTGAACACCCACGAGCGAAAGCCGTTGGCGATGCGTGTGGCGATGAGGCGCGAGACCGGGTCGTCGCGGCGCACGCGTATGCCCGCCACCAGCGGCGCACGTCCTTCGGCCGCCCACGCCCTCCGCAGCATGTCCGGCAAATCGGTCGGATCATTTTGCCCGTCGCCGTCGAGCGTGGCGATCCACGGTGCGCGCGCGCCGATCACACCAGTGCGCACCGCTTGCGATTTGGCGCAACGGCGATCGTGCCGAAGCACACGCACGCGCGGATCGCGGTCAGCAATGGCTTGCAGAATGTTGGCGGTGTCGTCGCTAGAGCCGTCGTCGACCCAGACGACCTCGAACGGCGCGGCCGGCGCCATGCCTTCAAGTATCTCGTTGCAGACTGCCGCGACGTTTTCGGCTTCGTTGTAAACCGCAACGACAACCGAAGCGCGGAGTTGAGTGTCCGACATTATTTGCAGGCCCGCCCTGTATGCGCGTGCGATGGCCGCAGCGGCGCACCCCTGTCAAGCGTCTGTCCGTGAGGCAAAAACACCTGCCGTCGCTCAAGTCAGCGGGATGCGGTCTTTGTTTGCGGTCAGGTAAGCGCGGAAATCCTGCAATTCCGGGTCCAGCGCCCGGGTCGCGGCGACGTCGCGGGGACCCCGGAAATCGGCTTCGAAATCCCGCTTGAACTGAAACATATTGCCGAGGTCGTCGGCGCCGGGAAAGCCGAGCGCGCGGTAGTCAGCGGGCGAGATGGCCAAATGCCGGCAGTTGATGCCGAGCACCTCGCTCAACGCCGCCGCCATCTCCGCGCCGGTCAAATGCTCGCCGGCGATGCCGATGGTTTTGCCGATGGCCGCATCGCCTTGCTTGAAGATGCCGTAAGCGCTGCGGCCAATGTCCTCCGCGGCGATGCCCGGCAGCTTGGCGTTGTCCATGGGCAGCGCGAATACGTAACCGCCCTGCCCGTCCGGCTTGGGGTTCATGCCGAAATTGATGAGATTGTCCCAGTAGAACGACGTCAGCAGATAGGTGGTCGGCACGTCGTGGAAGAAGCGGTTGCTCTCGCCCTTGGTGTCGAAATGCGGGACTTTGTAGTGATCGTGGATAGTCGGCATCTGATCGCTGGAAAGCGGCACCCATTTTCGGGTGTCTTCCAGCGTCGACCAAATGGCGTGCTTCACGCCGGCTTGTTTGGCGGCGTCGGCGAGCGTGTGCGCTTCCGCAATCTCGCGCTCGGGATCCATGTGCGCCCAATAGAACGTCACGCAGAATGCGCCATGCGCGCCTTCAAAGGCCCGTGCAATCGAAGGGCCGTCATCGATATTGGCCTCGACGATTTCAGCGCCCAGCGCCGCCAGCTGCTTGGCCGCATCTGAATTGGCGTCGCGGGTAATCGCACGCGCGGTAAATCCACGCGCTGGATCGGCTTGGATCGCCCGCACCAGCCCCCCGCCCTGCGCACCCGTTGCGCCCATGACGGCGATGATCTTCGTGTCGGCCATGCTGCATTCCCCGCCTGCTTGGTCAGTGAGAGGCTGCTACATAGAGTGTCTGACATGGGCGGGCTATCCGTT
>DASZWS010000200.1:0-7888 GCA_035546515.1 Vitreimonas sp.
CCGCTCACCGCGTCGGAGCATAGCTCAGCCTGGTAGAGCACCACGTTCGGGACGTGGGGGTCGTTGGTTCAAATCCAGCTGCTCCGACCAGCGGTTGATCAACGGAACGGGCGCCCTTAAGTAGCGCCCTTCGCCGCGCCGAGCCCTTCCTGGATTCGGCTGTTGGGGTGTCGCCAAGCGGTAAGGCAGCGGTTTTTGGTACCGCCATTCCTAGGTTCGAATCCTAGCACCCCAGCCATCCTACGCTCGCGTAGCGAGGTAGGATGCCCCTAAGTCCCGTACCCCGCCATGAATACGCGAACAGCTTCGGCGACATCGGCGTCGATTTCCGCGACCGCCGGTTCAGCTTCGGCGTTGCACAGGCGGGCCTTTACGCGGTGGCCATTGCACAGAGAGAAGAAATTGCGCGCCGCGCGCGTCGCATCGCCTTGGCGCAGTTCTCCCGCTTCCATGGCGGATCTAATGTAGGCGCTGAGTGTTTCGACGCCGCGGCCCGGCCCCATGGCGTAGAAGGCGCGGGTGATCTCGGGCGCGCGTTCGCCCTCAGCGGCGATCATGCGGAAGCGGCGCACGATGGCGTCCGAAGAGACAAATCGAACGTAGCTTCGGCCGATATCGCTCAGCGTTTGGCGCACATCGCCGCCGCTCCGCGCGAGAGAGAGCATTTCAAGCTGCAAGCCTTCGCAGTGGCGCGCCACGCAGGCCAGGAAGAGCTCGTCTTTGCTTTCAAAGTAATTGTAGAGCGTCCCCTTCGAGCAGTTCGCGCGGGCGGCGATTTCGGCCATTGAGGCGCCTTGAAAGCCCTGTTCGAGGAACACCTCCTCGCCCTTGTCCATGATCAGCGAGCGCCGTTCCGCGTCAGCGCCACGCGCCGCCACCGGCGGCAACGCCGATGAATTGTTGGAGAAAACGGTGGTGGCCGCCTTGATCATAGCGCCTTTGCCTCCCTATCTAGATGACCGAACCGTTCGGTCATTTCAAGACTAACGGAAAAATTGGCCTAAGTCAGAGCCTTAAGGACCTGGGCCGGCGTACCGAGGGGAAATTCATGGCCGACACCGCCAGCCAGCCGGCAAAGGACGCGTCCGCGGAAACCACGCTCAACCAAGCCCGTGACGACAACGCCGCCGGCAACCGCCGTCGCGGCAATCTGTTGTTGCTGCTGGGCGCCGTCGTGGTCGTCGCCGCGATCGCCTACGCGATCTACTGGTTCAGCGTCGCCTCGCATTACGTTTCCACCGACAACGCTTACGTCAACGCCGACACCGCCGAGATCACCCCGCTCGCGGGCGCGCCGGTGCTACGCGTGTTGGTGCACGACACACAGCAAGTGAAAGCTGGCGACATCCTGGTTCAACTGGATGACTCGGATGCGCAGCTCGCGGTGGCGCAGGCCCGCGCCGATCTCGCGCGCGCACAGGCGGACTTCTCGCGCGCGCAGGTCGACCTCGGCCGACGCAGTGTGCTGGCGCCGTCGGGAGCGGTGTCACGCGATGAGCTGACCGCGGCGCAGAATAGTTCGTCCACGAGCTCAGCGGTTCTGCAAGCCGCGCGCGCGCGGCTTGCGGTGGCCGAACTCACGCTGTCGCGCATGACTATCCGCGCCCCGATTGACGGCGTTGTCTCCGATAAGAACGTCGATGTCGGTCAGCGCGTGGAAGCTGGCGCGCATCTGATGGTGATCGCGCCGATCTATAGCGCCTATGTCGACGCCAATTTCAAAGAGAACCAGCTCCAGAACGTCGCCGTTGGCCAGCCGGTCATCCTGCATTCGGATATTTACGGCGGGCGTGTCACCTATCACGGGCGCGTCGTCGGATTTTCCGGCGGCACTGGCGCGGCGTTCTCGCTGATCCCGGCGCAGAACGCCTCGGGCAACTGGATCAAGGTGGTGCAGCGCGTGCCGGTGCGCATCAATCTCGATCCCGCTGAGCTTCACCAACATCCGCTTCGCGTCGGCATGTCGATGGACGCACAGATCGACATCTCGCGGCGCTGAAGCGCATGAACAGTCAAGCTCCCGCCGCCCCGCGCCCGCTCGAAGGGCCGACGCTCGCACTCGCCTCCATCGCACTGGCGATCGGCACCTTCATGCAGGTGCTGGACGCGACCATCGCCAACGTCTCGATCCCGACCATCGCCGGCGACCTGGGCGTCGCCGTTGATCAGGGAACGTGGGTTATCACCGGTTTTGCGGTGGCCAATGGCATTTCGGTGCCGCTGACCGGATGGCTGATGCAGCGCTTCGGCGTTGTTCGAACGTTTGTGGGATCTGTCGCACTGTTCACGATCATGTCGTTCCTCTGCGGCATCGCGTGGAATCTCGAGTCGCTCGTGTTCTTCCGCATTCTCCAGGGCGCGGTTTCCGGGCCAATGATCCCAGGATCGCAAGCGCTGTTGATCATGATCTTCGGGCGGCAACGGCAGGCGACGGCCTTGGCGATTTGGTCAATGACCACGCTCGTCGCGCCGATATGCGGACCGATTCTTGGGGGCTACATCTCGGACAACTTTTCCTGGCCGTGGATCTTCCTCATCAATTTGCCTGTCGGCATCGCTTGCAGCTTGATCTGCTGGACACTGCTGCGATCACGCGAAACGCCAACACGGCGGCTGCCCGTTGATACAATCGGCTTCTCGATGCTGGTGGTGTGGGTCGGCGCGCTGCAGATCATGCTCGACACCGGCAAGGACGCTGACTGGTTCTCGTCGCCGGCCATTGTGGTCGAAGCGATTGTCTCCGCCGTCGCCTTCATCGCCTGGGTGATCTGGGAGATGAACGACAGGCACCCCATCGTCGACCTTTCGCTCTTCCGATCACGCAACTTCGCGCTCGGCACACTTGCGTTCTGCCTGGGCTACGCGGCGTTCTTTGGCATCAACTTGCTGATGCCGCTCTGGCTGCAAACGCAGATGGGCTATCCTGCGACCTGGGCCGGCCTTACCGCCGCCCCAAGCGGCGTGGTCGCGGTGTTCTTGACGCCCTTCATCGCGCGGCTCATCAGCCGCATCGACGCGCGCTGGATCGCAACCATGTCGCTTGCAGCATTCGGCCTATCGTTCTGGATGCGCGGCCAATATGGGCCGGACGCCGATTTCACCGAGTTGGTGATGCCCGTGGTGGTGATGGGCATCGGCATGAGCGGCTTCTTCATCTCCATGGTGACGATCTGCCTGAATGGCGTGCCCGCCGAGCAAGTGCCGCAGGCTTCGGGTCTGACCAATTTCGCGCGCATCACCGCGGGCAGTTTCGCCGCGTCCCTTGTGACCACGTGGTGGGCGAACTCTGAAGCGCTGCACCAAACGCGGCTGGCGGAAATTGCCGGAAGCCGCGGCAATCCGGTGTGGAACCATGCCCTCGAAGCGCTGCAGCACCATGGCGCGTCGCTGCAGCAGGCGATCGCCGTGCTCGGCAATCAGGTGGGCCACCAGGCGGTGCTTCTGGCGACGATGGATATCTTTACGGTCGCCGGCGTGCTGACGGCGGCGCTCATCGGGCTGGTCTGGCTGACAAGTTCCGCGCGTAGCCAAGGCGGGCACGCTGCGGCCTCGGAATGATCATTGCGGCACAAAATCGCTTGCCAAATCAGGCCTGCTTGCGCTGAAAACACGCCCCATGCCCAGAAAGAGCTACACACCCGGCGACTTCGATCTGCAAGTGCGCCGCTCCGCCACCGGCCTCGGCCTTTTCACCGAGAGCGAAATTCCCAAAGGCGCCTGCGTGATCGAATATGTCGGCCCGCAGATCACCAAGGAAGAGGAAGAGAAAAGCAACTCGCGCTATCTCTTCGAGGTTCACTCACGCAAAACCATCGACGGCACGGTGCGTTGGAATACGGCGCGCTACATCAACCACTCGTGCCGGCCGAACTGCGAGCCCAACATTTACAAGGGCCGTGTGTTCATTCACGCCCGCCGCCGCATCAAGCCGGGCGAAGAACTGAACTACGATTACGGCACGAACTACTTCAAAGAATTTCTGAAGGACGTGTGCGCCTGCCCGAAGTGCAAACCGGCTGCGCACAAAAAGACGCTGCGCGCCGTGGCGGAACGCACACGCACGGCGAAGGTCAGCAAGAAAGCCAAGAAGCGGACCTAGTCCCAGAACCGTTTGGCATTAGCCAGTTTGCGGCCAGCGGCAATCGTCGCGCGCAAGCAGCCGTCGATTTCATGCTGCTCGCTGCCAATCGCGTAGCCCAAGGCATATTGATTGGACGGCGAGACGTTTTCGTTGCTGACAAGCGCCTCTTTCCAGCCGTGCACCAAATCCTGCCCCAGCCTGCGATTAACAGTGATGTCGTTGACCCTGCCCAAAGCGTCTTGCACCTCGCGCAAGATCTCCGTGAATTTTCTGCGGCCGCGGTCTGGAAAGAGCCCCGCGAAAAACTCCGTCGCATAACGCAACTTTTTGGCCTTGATACGCAGTTTGTGCCGAGCGGCGGCGTCCAACGTTCGAACACGCGCGAGCTGCCGGCATAGCTTCTGCGTCCATTTCGTAAGCAATTTCGCCGCAAACGGCCGTAGCTTGCCGTCAGGCGGCACGCCATCGGCCTCGGCATTGTCCGACCAATCGCCCGCCAGCAGCCAAAGCGCGGTGCGCAGCACCAGCTCGCGAAAGCGGTCGCCATTCAACGCGATCCGCGCGCGCTCCAAAGCGGCGTCACGATGCGAGAGGACTGTCTCGCGGACAGACTGGCTGGCTTCGCTCTCAGCGCCAGCTGCACCGCGGGGCGCGAGCGTCGTCTCCAGGAACACATGCAATTCGCGCGCAGGGCCGAGTTCGTTGGTGAGCCACTCAAGTTCGGCGTCGATGACGTCGGTCTCCGGACCGTCGATCAAGTTCTTGAAGATCGACGTCAGCGCGCGCAACCGGCGCAGGCCGACGCGCATTTGGTGCACGCCTTCATTGTCGCCCGCCTTCACCGCGTCGGCATTGAGCGCGACCTGGCGCAGGCATGACCAGCCTATCAGCTGAAACGATCGATCGATGCGCGCCTTCGAATGCAGCGTAAGTTTCTCGGCGTGGTGCACACGTGGGGTGAGCTCGGCGCGCAAATCGAAGCCGCGATCGGCTTTGCTCCGCAGCCCCAAAGAAACCGGCGCCGCTTCCGCCAAGCGCCGCGCCAAACGCGCCAACTCGGCCGACGCGCCGCGCTTCAGTTCCAGCTCGATTTCACAGAACGCCATGTTCGAGGTGGTGGTGGAAATGTTGCCGCGATCGATGGCGAGTTCGATGTCGCTATTGGCCGATTGCACAGGGTAAGCGTTGCGCTCGACCTTCACTTCAAACAGCGGCGTCAAGCTGCGGCGCAGCTTCCGGCGCGAGAACGCTTCCAGCGGGGTGCCGCCGACATAACGCAAATCCGGCGTGTCGCTCGCTACTTCGCGCTCCCACTCGTGGCGGTCCATCGGGAAGGCGCCCGAACCATTGGTGGCCTTCACCGTCTGGATGTGTTTGTTGCCGATGCGCCGCACGCGCAGACTTATGCCGCGCTGACGCAGCGTGTATTTTGGCGTATCGAAATACACGGCCGTCATGCGCTTGGCGTCTTCGTCATTGAGCTGCGCAAGCCACGGCAGCGCCATCACCTTGCTGGCTGCGGCGGCGGGAATTTCCAGCTTCAATTCAAATTCTCGCGCCATCTGCACGCCTCTCGCGGGGGCGCGTCACATGACCGTTTTGCGACGCTTTTTTAAAACTGCCTCGATCGTTGCGATAGCAGACACACTTTCCCGCGTGCGCGCAAGCGGGCGCAAAATCACAGTGCGATTCAAGGAACTTCCGCGAGGCTCAGAGTTCGCGGATATCCGCGCCCTTGTCTTTTCCCAGGATCACCGTGCGGGCGAGACCGAGAAACAGCCCGTGCTCGACGACGCCTATAATCGCCTTCAAAGCAGCGCCCAATGCTTCGGGGGCGGGAATACGCTCGGTGTGGGCGTCAATGATGTAATTGCCGCCGTCGGTGATGACTGGCTCGTTGGCCTTGCCGCTGACGCGGAGAGCGACCTCGACGCCGTCGCATTTGGTTTCGCGCAGTGCTTCGTAGATGCGCTGCGAGGTCATGGCGAAACCAAAGCGGGTGACTTCGACGGGCAACGGAAAGGCGCCGAGCGTGTTCACCCATTTGGACTCGTCGGCGATGACGATCATCTGGCCGCTGGCGGCGGCGACGATTTTTTCTCGCAAAAGCGCGCCGCCGCCGCCTTTGATGAGACGGAAGGCGGGATCCACCTCGTCAGCGCCGTCGACGTCGATGTCGATCTTAGGGACCTGGCTGATCTCCAAGAGCGGCACGCCGACTTGTTCGGCGAGCGAGCGCGTGGCTTCGGAAGTCGGAATACCGCGCACACGCAAGCCCTGGCGCACGCGCTCACCAAGCAGGCGGACAAAGTGTGCGGATGTGGAGCCGGTGCCGAGACCGACCACCATGCCGTCCTTGACGAAATCGAGCGCTGCGGCGGCAGCGTTGATCTTGGCGAGATCGCTCATTTCGTCTCGTCCTTTCGCTTCTGCTTCTTGGCGCGGTTTTTGTCGGCCCAGCCTTCGATGTTTTCCTGGCGGGCGCGGCCGACGCCGAGCGCGCCCGCCGGCACGTCCTTGGTGATGACGCTGCCGGTGCCGGTATAGGCGCCGTCGCCGACGGTCACGGGCGCGACGAGGGCGGTGTCCGAGCCAATGAAGGCCTCGGCGCCGATCGTCGTGCGATACTTGTCGAACCCGTCATAGTTGCAGGTGATGGTGCCGGCGCCGATATTGGCGCACGCACCGATGTCGGCGTCGCCGAGATAAGCGAGATGATTGGCCTTGGCCCCCTCGCCGATGTTGGCGTTTTTGACTTCCACGAAATTGCCGATGTGGCTTCCCGCACCCAACTTCGCGCCGGGCCGCAATTGCGCGAACGGCCCAAGCTGCGCGCCTTCGCCAACCTCCGCGCCCTCGAGGCGGCAGGAAGTTTTGATGCGCGCGCCTTTGCCGATTTTCACGCCGGGGCCGAAGAACACGTTGGGTTCGATGACGACGTCGGAAGCGATCTCTGTGTCATACGAGAAGAACACGCTGCTCGGATCGATCAGCGTCACGCCCGCGTCCATCGCCGCCTTGCGCGCGCGTGACTGAAACACCGCCTCGGCTTCGGCGAGCTCTGCGCGGGAGTTGACTCCCAGCGTCTCGCTTTCCTCCGCCATCACGACGCGCGTGGCGACGCCGCCGGCGCGGCCGAGCGCGGGGACATCGGTCAGGTAATACTCACCCTTGGCGTTGTCGTTCTTCACCATCGCCAGCAGATGGAAGAGCGTTTTAGAGTCCGCACAGATGACGCCGGAATTGCTGAGTTTCAGCCGGCGCTCAGCATCGCTCGCGTCTTTCTCTTCGACGATGCGTTCGATCGCGCCGTCACTGCCCACAATGAGGCGGCCGTACCCAAATGGGTTCGCTGCGTTGAAGCCGAGGACGGTCATGCCGCTCTTGGCGAGGCGCATGTCGAACATTTCCGCGATACGCGCGGCCTGGATCAATGGTCCATCACCGTAGAGAACGATGACGTCGCCGTCGAAATCGGCAAGTGCGGCTTGGGCTGCGCGCACCGCGTGCCCTGTTCCCAAAGGCGGGTCTTGCACGGCGAGCGCGCCAGCGCCCAATGCCTTCTCAACGTGGGCGTTCAAAGTTGGCGTGGACTTGCCGACAACCACGACAATCCGCGACACGCCTGCGCCGCGTACCGCCGCGATGGCCCAATCCAGCATGGGGCGGCCGCCGACCTGGTGCAGCACCTTCGGCAACTCGGACTTCATCCGCGTTCCCTGGCCCGCCGCCAGAATGATCGCGGCCCGCGCTCGGCTCATTGTCCTTAACCTGCTTGTCCGAATCCGGAGGCCGTTCTAGCTCAAT
>DASZWS010000201.1:0-5643 GCA_035546515.1 Vitreimonas sp.
TCGCGCTGGACGCGCTTGCCGCCTCGCTGACGGGCCGCAAACCGGTCGAGACGAAGAAGACGTCTCTGCCCGTCAAGATTCCATTCTTGAAGCGCTAGGGGCCTGAATGTTCGGCAAACGCAGCGTAGGCGAAATTCCAGGGGGCGCGCCGCCACAACCGGTCGCGCCGCCAGCCGCGCGCGTTCAGGCCGCAGTTGGCGTGAAACCCGCGCCCTCCGCTGCTGCACCGGCGCCGCGGCCATCCGCGCCAACGCCGGCGCCGCAAGTGCCGAATGCGCGCATGCAGCCTTCCGCCGACGCGAGCGAGACGCCGGAATATCGCTCCGAGAGCTATTACCGCGTCAAATCGACGATCTTCAATGCGCTGATCGAAACCATCGACCTGACGCAGTTGGCGCAGCTCGATCCGGAAAGCGCGCGCGACGAAATCCGCGACATCGTTGCGGAAATCATCTCCATCAAGAACGTGGTGATGTCGATCAGCGAGCAGGAAGCCCTGCTCGACGATATCTGCAACGACGTTCTGGGTTACGGGCCGCTCGAACCGCTCTTGTCACGCGATGACATCGCCGACGTGATGGTCAACGGCGCCAATGCTGTGTTCATCGAAGTCAACGGCAAGGTGCAAAAGACCGGCATCCGCTTCCGCGACAACGGACAGCTGATGAACATCTGCCAGCGCATCGTCAGCCAAGTCGGCCGTCGCGTCGATGAAAGCTCGCCGATCTGCGACGCGCGCTTGCCGGACGGCTCACGCGTCAACGTCATCGTGCCGCCGCTGGCTATCGACGGGCCGACGCTCACCATCCGGAAATTCCGCAAAGACAAGCTGAAGCTCTCGCACCTGGTCGAGTTCGGCTCGATTTCGCCGGCGGGCGCCAAGATTCTGCAGATCATCGGCGCTTGCCGCTGCAACGTGTTGATCTCCGGCGGCACGGGCTCCGGCAAAACCACGCTGCTGAACACGCTCACGGCGTTCATCGATCCGACGGAGCGCGTCGTCACCTGCGAAGATGCGGCCGAATTGCAGCTGCAACAGCCGCACGTGGTGCGCTTGGAAACGCGGCCGCCGAACTTGGAAGGCACCGGCGCGGTGACGATGCGCGATCTGGTCAAGAACTGCCTGCGGATGCGTCCTGACCGCATCATCGTCGGCGAAGTCCGCGGCAGCGAGTCGTTCGACTTGCTGCAGGCGATGAATACCGGTCACGACGGCTCCATGGGCACGCTGCACGCCAACACGCCGCGCGAAGCCCTCTCCCGTCTGGAATCGATGATCACCATGGGCGGCTTCTCACTGCCGCCGAAGACCATCCGTGAAATCGTCGTCGCCGCGGTCGACGTCGTGGTGCAGGCCGCGCGCCTGCGCGACGGTTCGCGGCGCATCACCCAGATCACCGAGGTGCTCGGTCTCGAAGGCGAGACCATCATCACTCAGGATCTGCTGGTGTACGAAATTCAGGGCGAGGATCAGAACGGGCGCATCACCGGACGCCACAAGGGCACCGGCGTCGGCCGTCCGCGCTTCTGGGAGCGTGCGCGCTACTTCGGCCTGGAAAAAGAACTGGCGATTGCGCTCGACGAAGCGGAGGCCGCGTAGTGGATCCGACGCTCATCGCCGCGGTGCTTGCCTTTGTCGCCATCGGCGGCGTGGGCTTTGCGTTTACAGGTCAGAACCAGCCGGCCACAGCGCAAAAGCGCGTGAAGGCGGTTTCAAGCGCCAAGCCGGTAGACCGCCGCAAGCAAGCCGTCGACGTAGCGACGCTGAAGCGCAAGCAAACGACGCAAGAAGCGCTGAAGGACCTCGCGGCCACCGAAAAGCAATCGCGCAAGCGCCGGCTGTCGGTGAAAGGCCAGATGGCGCAGGCCGGCGTCGACGTGTCGCCGACCGTGTTCTGGATCATCTCCGCAGCGGTGGGCGTGGTGCTCGCCTTCATCGGCTTGATGGTGCAAGGCCTAATCGGCGCGGGGCTGGGATTTTTCATCGGCTTTCTGGGCCTGCCACGCTGGTTTCTGGGCGTGCTAGTGAGCGGGCGTCAAAAGAAGTTCGCCACGCAGCTCGCAGACGCCATCGACGTGATTGTCCGCGGTGTGAAATCGGGTTTGCCGCTGAACCAGTGCTTGCGCATTGTCGCGGCTGAAAGTCCCGAGCCGCTGAAGAGCGAATTCCAGAGCCTGTGCGACTCCCAAGCGATGGGCGTGCCGCTCGATCAGGGCCTGCAGCGCCTATACGAGCGCATGCCGCTGCCAGAGGTGAACTTCTTCGCCATCGTGCTGGTCATTCAATTGAAGACAGGCGGCAATCTTTCGGAATCTCTGGGCAACCTCTCCTCCGTGCTGCGCGCACGCCGGCTGATGAAGGAGAAGGTGAAGGCGCTGTCGTCGGAAGCCAAGGCCTCGGCGATGATCATCGGCGCGCTGCCGGTGTGCGTTATGGCGCTCGTGTACTTTACACGCCCGCAATACATCATGATCTTGTTCACCGATCCTGTTGGCAACCTCATCCTGATCTGCTCCGCGATCATGATGGCGTTGGGCACGTTCGTCATGCACAAGATGATCAACTTCAAGTTCTGAGGCGCGCGTATGGCCAGCTCGCTCGTCGAAACCCTCGTTGATCCGGCAAATGTCGCCGCTGCTCTCGGCGCCGTAGCGGCGTTCGCGACCATCCTGACAGTTGCTGGGCCGATGATGTCGGAAAACAAGCTTGGCACGCGCCTCAAGGAGGTCGCCAAGCGCCGCGAAGAATTGCGCAAGCGCTCGCGCGCCGATCTCGCGCGCGGCGGTTCGCTACAACACAAGGACGCCAACGAGTTCGCCAAAGGCCTCGTCAACAAGCTGCAGCTGCAGAAGGCGCTCGCCGACGACACGCTCAACGAAAAGCTGATCCGCGCCGGTCTGCGCGGCCACGCGGCGCAGACGATGTTCTATTTCTATCGCGCGGCGCTGCCGATCGCGTTCGGCATCGTTGCGATTTTCTATGTGCTCGCGTTCGGCGCGCACCTGGCGATCCATCTAAAGCTGGCGGCGATCGTCGGCGCCATCGCGCTCGGCTATTACGCGCCCAACTTTTATCTGAAGAACCGCGCCGACAAGCGCAAAGAAAAGATCATGGCCGCCTTCCCCGACAGCCTGGACATGATGCTGATCTGCGTGGAAAGCGGCATGTCTGTCGAGATGGCGCTGCAACGCGTCGGCCATGAGATCGCGCCCGCATCGGTGGAACTGGCGGAAGAGTTCGCGCTCACCACCGCGGAGCTCTCTTACCTGCCCGATCGCCGGATGGCGTACGAAAACCTGGCGCGCCGCACCAACCATGCAGGCGTGAAATCGGTGGCCATGGCGCTGACCCAAGCGGAGAAGTACGGCACGCCAGTCGGTTCGGCGTTGCGAGTGATGGCCAAGGAAAATCGCGAAATTCGCTTGTCGGAAGCCGAGAAGAAGGCTGCTTCATTGCCGCCGAAACTGACGGTGCCGATGATCGTGTTCTTCTTGCCGGTGCTGTTCGCCGTCATCATTGGCCCAGCGGCGATCCAAGTCACCGCCATGTTGCATCACTGACGCAAGCGCGTCAGGTGGTGCGGATCACGCTCACCCGCACATTTTCCCGCACGCGCGCCAAGGCCGTGAGAACGGCGTCGTTGTCGGCGCAATCGACGCCTTTGACGACGACACTAATCACCACCTCATTGTTGTGATCGATGGTGGTCAGGAAGGATTGGGCCAGCACGATGGGGCCTTGCCGATCGAAGCCGTTGGCGCGCAGCCATTCGAGATCGTGCTCGCCGGGAATGTCGCTCTCGCTGAGCGTGGTGCAGGCATCGCGCTGGCGAAAGCGGCGCTCCGGCCAGGCGGCGACCGGCAAATCCTCATAATTGGAGGCGCCGCTGACGTCCTCAACATGCTCGGCATGCACAAGCACGGCTTGGCGTTCGCCAATGAAGCCTGCGAGCGTAATGACGTAAGGGTGTGCGTTGAACACCTCTCGCCTCGTCTCGGTCGCAGTGGGACGCATGCCGAAAGCCGAGATCGAGACCTCCAAGCCATTACGACTATGAAAGCCCCCATCGTGGCGCACCAACAACGGACGCGGCGCGGCTTCGGCGGTCGCGCACACGCAAACAGCGATCACGAATGCGATGAGGCAGCGCATGCATATTCAGTTGCGCTGCACGGCTTGAGAGGCAACGCGCGCTGGTCGCGGGCTTGTGTGTGTTGGTCGCGTTAGCGGCCGGTGTTGCCGCTATTGCCGTTGTGGCCGACATCGCCCCAGCGATGCGGATCGCTCAGCAGCCCGCGCAGGTACTGCATGTTGGACGCGACTTGCGCCGGCGGCAGATCCACGCGCTCCAATTGCTCGGCCTCACCGAACTTGCCTTGCAGCGCCAAAGCGATGGCGAGGTTCTGGCGCGCCTCAGCCGGCGCATTCGGCAGCGCCACGGCTTGGCGCAGGATCGGTTCGGCGGCGGCGGGATCGCCTTCCATCAAATGCGAGACGCCTTCGTTGGTCAGCACGCTGACCTCGTTCGGCTGGATCGCCAGCGCTTCCTGATAGGCTTGTCGGGCTTCGGTGAAGCGGCCGAGTTGATCGAGTGCTGCGCCAAGCGCGGAACGCACCTTCCAATCGTGGGCGTCGGCTTCCGCCAGCAGTGCTAACGGGCGCAGCGCGTCTTGCGGGTTCTTGTTGGCGATTTGCGCCAGCCCGTAGGTGCGCATCAGCGCGGGATCCTGTGGGAAACGCTGCAGCGCTTCTCCAGACACCGCCACGGCGCGATCGGCGCGACCGGCAAGGCGCAGGCATTCCGAGAACTTCTGGGCGGCTTCGAGATCGTTGGGGAAAGTGTCGTATTCGCCAGCCCAGAACGCCATCTGCGTGAGCATGTCCTGGTGCGCGATAGCGGCGCGGGCGCGGCGATCGGGCTGGCGGTTGGCGGCCTGCGCGTGGCCGTCTTGCTGGCCGGCGCTGGGGTCAACGTTGGCGTGTTGCTGGCCCGTGGTGGCGCACGCCGCCAGTGACGAAGCGGCAAGAAGTGCAATGGCGAGCCGGGACATGAGCCGCGAATCCTTACATTTCGCGACACGCTGCGCCTTACATGCTCAACAAAACCCTAATGAGAGATTAGCAAGGCATCCATGTCCGACCTCCCCTTCCTGAACGACGCCAACGTCCAAACCACCCCCATTTTCGCTTTGCGCGCCAGCGAATGGGCGAGTTGGATCGAACGCCACTCCGACGTGACGCGCAGGCTCGCGGCGGCGCATGATTTCAAGGCGCAGTCGGGGCGCATGCTGCTGGTGCCCGCTACCGACGGCGCAATCGAGCGCGTGCTGTTTGGCCTCGGGGAAAAGGCCAATGTGTTCGCGCTGGGCGCGCTGGCGCAGCATCTGCCGGAGGGCGACTATCGCTTTGCCGCCGCGCCGCGCGAGTTTTCCGCAACCATGGTGGCGGTGGCGTGGGGCTTGGGCTCGTACGCCTTCGATCGCTACAAGAAGCGCAAGCCGCCTGCCTCGCGGCTCGCTGCGCCAGACGGCGCAGATATGGCTGAGGCAGCGCGGCTGGTGTCAGCGTCATGGTTGGCGCGCGATCTGGTCAACACGCCGACCAACGATATGGGACCTGAAGCGCTACATGCCGCGGCCGAA
>DASZWS010000202.1:0-3245 GCA_035546515.1 Vitreimonas sp.
CGGTGCGGGTGCGTGACAAGCGCGCGCCGATAATGCGGCCGCAGTCGCGGATCGCCAGAACCGCTCCCACCTCAACGCCAGCCGCGCAATTGTTCCAGTAGCGGGCGGTGCTGGCAGTAATGCGGGCTTCGCCGTAGGAGGCGCCGCCGACGTGCGCGAGGCCTGGATCCGCGAGGGCGGCGCCGCTCAAGACGCCAGCGGCGGCGAACGCAAGCATGAATGTGCGCAAGGTTGGCCTCCCGCAAAGCAACGGCGCGGCGGAAAGTCTGCGCCAACCCTGAGGCGGTCGCAATGTGACGACGCGCTGATCACACGATTGCGATCAGGCTATTGCGCCGCTAGCTCCAGCTGCGGGCGCACACGCGCGGCGCGGATGCCGGGCAGGAAGCCGCCGACCAAGCCGATGAACATGGCCACGAACACCGCAGCAATGATGGTGCCCGGCGAAAGCTCCAAACGGAACACCATCTGCGAGAAGCCTGCGCCCAAAGTGGAAGCGCTGTGGCCGTTGAAGGCGATGAAGCTGATGAGGATGCCTAGAGCGCCGCCGATCGCGGAGAGCATGATCGCTTCAGCCATAGTGCCGAAGAAGGCCGCGTAGCCGGAGAAGCCGATGATACGCAGTGTCGCGATCTCAGCGGAGCGCGCGGCGACTGAGGAATACATGGTGTTGAGCGCGCCAGCGAGCGCGCCGATCGCCATGAAGAAGCCCAACGCGAACGCGACGGCGATGAACAGCCCGGTCGATTGCCGCGCTTGGCGGGCGTAGTATTCGTGCTCGCTGAGGATTTCGAGGCCATCGAGGCGAGCGTCGTGCTTCGCCCAATCAATGTAGCGCGCCACTGCCGGCGCATTGGCCAGCTGAATGCGCATGGTCTGGAACGTGTTTGGCCGGTTGAAGAGGCTTTGGGTGACGGCGATGTCGGCCCAAAGTTCGGATTCGAACAGCGTGCCGGGCGCCTCGAACACGCCCACGACCTGCCAATTGGTGCCGCGCAGCCGCACCGTGTGCCCAAGGTCGAAGCCTTCGAACTCGCGTACAACGCCCGCGCCGACGATCATCTCGTTGGTCCCGGGGCGGAACATGCGGCCTTGCGTGATGTGCACGCCGTGACGGACGGCGAGGCCCTCAGGGCCGATGCCGCGCAGCGAAACATTGGCTTTGGCTTGGCCGCTGCGCTTGATGCCGTCGACGACCACCAGCAGTTCGCCAGAGGCAATGGCGCTTTGCCCGCGGTGAACGACGCCGGGACCGCTGGCGAGAATGGTGAGCTGATCGCGCGAGACGACGCTGTTCAGCTCAGCATTGGAGCCGGTTCGCAACGCGATGGCGACGTCGTCGGCGCCGGAGCCTTGCACGGTCTTGTTCAGACCTGCCGACAGCGAAAGGAAGAACAAGAGCACGGTGATGGTGAGCGCCACAGCGACGATGCTTGCGGCCGACATCCATCCGCGTTGCGGAATGGTGCGCACGTTCATCGCGGTGATGGCGTTGATCTGTTTAAAGATGGAAACCATGTGCGTGCCTCAGCGCGTGGCGAAAGCGTTAACGATGCGCATCCGGTAGGCGGAGAGCGCGGGCGGCAGACCGGTGATCAGGCCGAGCAAGAGGGCGATGAGGACGCCCAAGGGCAACACTTGCCAGGTGGCGAAATGAATGGGCGGGCCATTGCCGCCGCTGGCCTTTGACAACAGCGCCAGTACGCCGGCGCCCGCGAGCATGCCAAGCGCCGCGCCGAAGAAGGAGAGCAACAGCGATTCACCCAGCACCATGCGGAGCACGCGCCCGGACGAGAATCCGAGCGTCTTCATCACGCCGAGTTCCTTGGTGCGCTCTCGCACCGCGAGCGCCATGGTCGTTCCCACGATCAACAGAATGGCGACGAAAGCGGCGCTCACGACCAAAGTGATGATCAGTGCGATCGGTCCGATTTGCGCGGTGAAGGCCTTGTTGAACGAGGCTTCGTCCGCGGTTGAGGTCTCATCGGCCGAATTGGCGAAGCGGGCGTCGATCGCGTGCGCCACGCGGTCGTTCACCGTCGCTGAGGTGGTGAGGAAGGGAATCCAGCCAACGCGGTCGCGCGAGAACGTGGTGGTGTCGTTGAAATAGTCATAGTGGATCAGCACGCTGCCGGTCTGTGAGCTGCCCTCCGGTGTGGGGATGAGTCCAACCAGTACGAAATCCCATGAATGGCTGTTGTTTGAGCCGTTGGTGAAGATGTTGCTGTTCAGCGGAATACGCTGCCCGACATGCCAGCCGAAGCGCTTGGCCACCGGCTCGGCGACAAGCATGGCGGTGCGTTCCTTGAAGAACGCTTCGCGTGATGCGGCGGGCACGCCCGTGAGGTCTTCTTGATAGACGCGGAAGTACGTGGGTGGATCCACCGCGAACGTCGGCAGGAAGTTGCGCGGGTCGCGGTAGTAGCCGCCGAACCAGTTCATGTGCGTGGCGGCAAGCACGCCATCCATGTGCGCGACGCGCTCGTAGTGCGCCATCGGCAGCGACTCGGTGAAGTTCACCTTCGACAGCGTCACCATGCGGTTCGGCAGGGTTTTGAAGTTGGTGAAGGCCGCGTTGAAGCTCAGCATGACGCTGAAGATCAGGAAGGCGATCAGGATCGAAACCAGAAGCAACGATGTGCGGACAGGCTTCCGCCACATGTTCTTCCACATCAAGGAGCGGTCGTTCATGCCGCGAGCTCCTGCTCGTTGAAGTGGCCCTTATCCAGGTGCAGCGTGCGCTTGGCGAACTTGGCGGCCGCAGCGTCGTGCGTGACCATGACAATGGTTTTGCCGAGCTGGCTGTTGAGCGTCTGCAGCGTGCCGAGAACCTCGTCGGCGGTGGCGCGATCGAGGTCGCCCGTCGGTTCGTCGCAGAGCAGCAGCTTCGGGTCAGCGACGATGGCGCGGGCGATGGCGACCCGCTGTTGTTGGCCGCCGGACATCTCCCGCGGTTTGTGCTTGGCGCGATCGGATAGGCCGACCACCTCCAAAGCGGTGGCGACGTTGTCGCGGCGCTTCTTGGGCGAGAGGTTGGTCAGCAGTAACGGCAGTTCGACGTTTTGCGCCGCCGTCAGGATCGGCATCAGATTGTAGAACTGGAAAATGAAGCCGACATTCTTGGCGCGCCACTGCGTGAGCTTGCCTTCGCTGTATTTGTCGATGCGATTGCCGTCGAATTCGATCGCGCCGCTCGTCGGGCGATCGGTGCCGCCCAGCAAGTTCAGCAGCGTGGTCTTGCCTGA
>DASZWS010000203.1:0-3332 GCA_035546515.1 Vitreimonas sp.
TGAAACGGTCGCTTAACCTGCTCTAATGAATCTGTAAGCTGCACGGCACGCGATTTGCCTGGCAGGGTGATCAACGTTTGCGGGTTAAACGGCAATGAGCTCAGCTGGACTCTTCTCTTTCCGGTCCCTTGCGGTCGCCGCCGCCCTGACCACCTCAGCCATCGCCCTCGCCCCCACGGCGAACGCCGCCGAATATTCGGCCATCGTCATGGACGCCCGCACCGGCGAGATCCTCCTGAACGACCAGGCTGACCAGGAACGCTACCCCGCGTCTCTCACCAAGATGATGACGCTTTACATGCTGTTCGACGCCATCCAGCGCGGCGAACTGACCATGGATTCGACGTTGACGGCCTCACGCAACGCCGCCCGTCAGCCGCCCTCGCGGTTGGGTCTGCGCTGCACGCGGCGCGGCGTGTGCGACTCCATCACAGTCGAGCAGGCGATCCGGGCACTCTGCGTGCAGTCGGCCAATGATGTGGCGACCATGGTGGCCGAGCGCCTCGGCGGCAGCGAAAGCCGGTTTGCGGCGGCTATGACCGCCCGCGCCCGCGAACTGGGCATGACAGACACCCGCTTCGTGAACGCCAGCGGCCTGCCGGACGTGCGCCACCACAGCACCGCGCATGATATGGCGACGCTGGCCTTGGCGCTGTGGCGCGATTATCCGCAATATCATCATTACTTTCAGACGCCGAGCTTCTCCTGGCGGCGCTTCTACGGTCGCAACCACAACCATCTCCTCGGCCAGGTCCAGGGCCTCGACGGCATCAAGACCGGCTACACGCGGATGTCGGGCTTCAACCTGGCGACATCGACCGAGCGCAACGGCCACCGCGTCATCGTCGTGGTGATGGGCGGGCAGACCGCGGCCGCGCGTGACGCGCAGGTCGCCTACCTGATCGATGGCGCATTTGAAGAATATGCCCGCCGTGACACCGGCGACGGCGCCCAGCTGGCCAGCATGCCGCTCAACCGCCTGGACACACACTTGGCGCCCGGCGCCTTCGCTTCGGCGCGCGCCCCGACTGGCACCCCCGCCTCGCCGTATGGCCCGCAAGCCGGGACCGTGGTGGAAACGCTCTCGCCGATCCGCGCGCCGCTGCCGCCGGACCCGCTGGCGCAAAGCGCCGACGACAACTCGACCGACGAGCCGGACGACACCTCTACGGGTTCTGACCCTGGCTCCGACGACGACGCAGCAGCCGCTCCCGCGCATCGGTAAGACGCGCCGCCTCGGCGGCGCTGCCACCGCTATCCGGATGAGCCTTTGCCATCTTGGTGCGGTACGCACGGCGAATCTCAGCCTCACTCGCGCTGGCGCCGACACCCAGAATGGCACGCGCTTGCGCGTCCGCGGGGTCGTTCGCGGCGGTTTTTGAGGGCGCCGGCGCCAGCAGCCGCGGCGCGAAAAACCAGCTCAAAACCGCGAGCGCCCCTAACACCAGCCCTAGTGCCATACCGCCGCGCGAGAGTTCGAAGATTGCTGCGAGTGCGAACACAACCGCCGGCCAGCGCGCGAGCAGCACGCGCCGGCGCGCGCCGCCCACCCGCGCCAGGAACAGCAGCCCAAAGCCAAGGGCCAGAATGAGGATGGCGCGGATCAGCACGGGCGGGCTTTAGCAGGGCGCGAAGACCGACGCACGGGAGCCGACCGCCGCCTCCGAGGCTGCACGGCGCAAGCGTCGGCCTTCGACAGGCTCAGGCTGACGCCATCTTCCAGTTGAGTTTCAAAAGTAGCGTCATCCTGAGCTTGTCGAAGGAGACGCGGGCCACACGCTAGAATTTCAGGGTTTCGCCCTCGAAGCCGGGGAGCTTGAGGGTCAGGAAGAGATCGCGGAGTTCTTGGCGGGCGGCCAAGTGGCTCATGCGCAGAGCCCCCTCAGCTGCGTGCTCAGCGTCCAGATCGAGAAGCGTGAGGCCCTGCGGGAAGAGTTCGCGGTAAATCACGCGCTCCGAGAGCCCGGGGGCCATGCGGAAGCCGATCCGGGTCGAGAGCGTCTTAAGCGCGGCGCCGACCTTCTGCTTGTTCTTCGCCTCGATCTTGGAGGCCGAAGTGCGATTGCGCAGCACCACCCAATCAATCGGCGTGCGTTCGGATTGGGCTTTGCGCTTGCGGCTATCCCAGACCATCTCGCTGTAGATGGAAGGCCGGACGATGTCGTCGTGATCGGGATCGACATCGCCCAGCAGATCGAAATCGATGAAGCTGTCGTTGAGCGGCGTCACCAGCGTGTCGGCGCACGCGTGGGCGAGGCGCGTGGTGTGGGTATCGCCGCCGGGCGCGTCGATGACGATGTAATCGCAGGTTTCCGAGAGGCGGCGCAGCGCGGCGCGAAAATGGGTTTCGTCCTCGGCTTCGGCGGCGTCGATGCTGCGCGCGCGGCTCTCGTGCAGGTCGAGGATTTGCGGCAACGGCAGCTTGCCGCCGCGCATGGAGCGCTGCCGGTTCTCGATGTAGCGCGTGAGCGTCCGCTGGCGGAGATCAAGGTCCAGCGCGCCGGTGCGCTTGCCCATACGCATGAGCGCGACGATCAAGTGCATAGCGACGGTGGACTTGCCGGCCCCGCCCTTCTGATTGCCGACCACGATCACGTGGGTGTGGCGCAAAGCCGGCGCAGCGTCGTCGTAGGTTTGGGCAAGCGTCATGGCGCGCACCTGCCCACCTGGACAGGCGCTGCGGTCCGCAAGGTCGCCGCAACACCAAAACGCATGGGCTCACGCTTGATTTGGTTCGGTTAAGGCGCGCTTAACCGCCTTGACGCAGCAGCAGCGGCGAAGGATTCGAATTGCATGAGTTCCACGCTTGCCATCGTCCGCACGGTTCCGGATTTGCGCGCCGCCGTGCGCGCTTGGCGCAACGAAGGCCGCAGTGTCGGGCTTGTTCCGACCATGGGCGCTTTGCACGAGGGGCACCTCTCATTGGTGCGCGCCGGCAAAGCGGCGTGTGCGCGCGTCATCGCCACGCTGTTCGTGAACCCGAAACAATTCGCGCCACACGAGGATTTCGACCGCTACCCGCGCAACGAAGCGCAAGACGCTGCCCTGCTCGCCAGCGCCGGCTGCGACCTGCTTTACGCGCCGGAGCGCGAGGCGATGTATCCGCCCGGCTTTGCAACCAGTGTGAGCGTGGCGGAGGTGTCCGCGCCGCTTGAAGGCGAGATGCGGCCGCATTTCTTCGGCGGCGTGGCGACGGTGGTGAGCAAGTTGCTGCTCCAGAGCCTGCCGGATACGGCGTTCTTTGGAGAGAAGGACTACCAGCAGCTGCTCGTCATCAAGCGCATGGCGCGCGATCTCGACATTCCCGTGGAGATCAAGGGATGCGCGACGGT
>DASZWS010000204.1:0-10031 GCA_035546515.1 Vitreimonas sp.
TAATCTCTGCTGCGGCGGGACGGACGCAGCGACAGCGTTACGAGTGGGATCGATGAAGTATAGACTTTTGGCGGTGGCGGCGCTGGCAGGCGCTGTCCTCACCGCGACTCCAGCTTTTGCGTACACGACCTTCCTGCTGCCTCAGGATTTCTGGCCATCAGAGAACAGCGTCGCGATTGAAGGCGTCTCTACCCAGACGTTCTATCAACCTGGCGTCGGCATCAACGGCGTGACGGTCACCGCCCCGGACGGCAGCGCCGCAGTGATCAGCGGCCGAGAAGTCGACCCTGACAAATCCACGATCCATGTCGACCTGACCGTTCCGGGCACATACGAAGCGTCGTCCGGCGAGCAGATGGGGCAAGTCGCCAACATCTGGGATCTCGGCAATGACGAGCGCGGCGATCCCAAAATCCAGGCGCGCCGCGACGGCGATCCGACGCCGCAAGGCGGCAGCCCCGCGACCTTCCAGTCGGTGCAGCTGGCCGAAGCCTATTTCACCTACGGCCAAACCTCACGCACGCTGGTGGACCAAAACCACGGCCATCTCTCGATCCACCCGATCACCGATCCGAACCAGATCGTGCAAGCCAACGGCTTCCAGATCGAAGTTCTGTTCAACGGCGCGCCGCTGCCGAACTTCTCGGTGGTGGTCTATGGTGAAGGCGACGCCGACACCAACCTCGCCCACTATGTCAACACGGACGCGAACGGCCACGCGACGCTGACGTTCACCGCACCTGGCCACTACACCGCGACGGTCCGCAAACTTGCGCGCGCCGCGCCAGGCAGCGAAGCGACGATCCAGCTCTTCACCACCACGCTGACCTTCGACGTGATGGCTGCAGAGCATCCAAACGTGACGATCGCGCCGCCGCAGCAGCAACAGCAGGAGCAAGCGCACCGCCGTCCGCCGCCGCCTATGCACCGCGCCGGGCGTCAGGACCGCTAGCAACTGGACGCTCGTACGCACCAATCAGGTGCGTACGAGCAGTCCGTACGCGAGCAATTTCGAGACTAGGCCTTCGGGCTTTTCGCCGCCGAGTTCCGGCGGCGAAAATTTTTGTCCGGAGAGCGCACGCTCAAGCACCGGGCGCTGCGCCGACTTAAAACGGAGCTCTCCGCCCGGCGCGATCAGCACGATGGCGTCGCCGTCTTCGGCGATCCGGAAAGGCGCGGCGGGATGGCGACGGAAGACGTCGCCCGGCGCGACCGGCCGCGCGGCTTCGACGATGGCGTGGCGATTGTCGGCGGCGCGCGATCGGATGAACGCGTCAGCCAGCAGATCAAGCGCGGGATCGAGCTGCACCTCGTTTGCGAGATTCTGCGCGAGCGAACGCAGGTGGGCGCGTGCGGCGCCGCGATCGAAGGATTGATGCGCATAATCGTGCGGCAAACTGCGGCGCAGCTCAGGTGAGCGCAACGCTGCTTCCGAGACGGCCTCAAGCATGAGATCAGCCCACGTACGTGTGATCAGCCCCACGGTGATGTGCAGTGAGGGGCCGCCGCCGGATGCGCTGGCGTCGTGCATCAGGCCACGCGGCACGTACGCGCAATCGCCCGCCTTCAGCACAAATTCCTGCCTCAGCGGCCCGGGCTTGTGTTCGCCGATTTTGAAGGTCTCGCCGCGGTACGGCGTATCGACGGGTTTGTCGTAGAGCCGCCACGCCTTCTCGCCCTCGATCTGCAGAACGAAAACGTCGTGATTGTCGTAATGGGTCGGGAAGCCCTGCGCGGCGGCCGGCGTCAGATACAGATTGGTCTGCATGTGTGCGCAGAACACGTGTTCGAGACCGCGGCAGAGCCGCCCTAGCCGCGGTTCGATCTGGTGCGCCTGCTGCAGGATGATGGTGGAACCGCCGCGATAGAAATCGGCGACTGCGCCGCGATCTATGTAGCCGGCGGCGTCCACATAATCCTTGCGTTCAGGACGCCGCGCGGCGTTGGCGAGGTCAAGCTGACCTTCGCGCAAATCCGTGCCGCTGACGATGCGGTCAACGTCATCGATCGAAAGCAATCCCCCGAAGCGATCAGGCGACTCGCAGGAAACGATGAGCGACTCGCGCTCATAAACGCGCGCAAAGAAATCGGACACCCGATCCGGCCCGATCAAATAGCCAAGCGGATCATCAAGCCACGGTTCGGACATAAGGCGCTCGGTACTCAGGTGCCGCGACCATGCCCTGGCGCGTCGGCGTGCGAACCGGAATCATGATCGGTGACGCCGGTTTGACCACGCGCGCCGCCGCGCCCATAGCCGACGCGATCCGCGTAGGAACCGCTATCGCCGTCAGTGATGCCGGTCGCATGTCCCCGGCCGTGGCCCGGCGCATCCGTCGGATCGTTGTCGTTGTAGCCGGTCGCCGCGCCGCGACCGCGGCCCGCGGAATCGCTGCTGTCGCTATCGGTGACACCCGTGCCGCCGCGACCATGACCCGCCGCATCGCTGCTATCGCTGTCGGAGACACCGGTATTGCCGCGGCCATGACCCGCCGCATCACTGCTGTCGTTGTCGGAGAAGCCGGTGTTGCCGCGGCCATGACCCGCCGCATCGCTGCTGTCGTTGTCAGAGAAGCCGGTATTGCCGCGCCCCTGACCGGCGGCGTCGCGGCTATCGCTGTCGGTCGCGCCCATCAGACGATTGCCGCCGCGACCATGATTGGCGGCGTCGGTGCTGTCGCGATCGGTCAGACCGGTTTGGACATGACGCGAGCCGCGACCGTAGCCGGGCTGGTCGGAAGCGTAGCCGCTATCGTTGTCGGTCACGCCGGTGGGATGACCGCCCCGGCCACGGCCGACGGGATCGGTGCTGTCGCCATCGGTGATGCCGTTGCGCCCGCCGCGGCCACGTCCGGTCGGATCGGCATATTGACCGACGTCGCTGTCGCTCATCCCTGACGAGCCGCGGCCGTGGCCTTGCGGATCGGCATATTGGCCCGTGTCGCCATCGGTGACGCCAGCTTGGCCGCCGCGGCCGTACCCGGCGCGATCCGCGTTTGAACCTGTGTCGTTGTCGCTGATGTTGGTGCGGCCGTAACCGGCGCGATCGGAATTGCTTCCAGAGTCCTGGTCGGTGCGGCCTGTGTAGTTCTGCGCTTGCGCAACGCCGGTGATGACGCCCGCACTGCCCGTTGCAAGCACGCCGCCAACGACGCGGTGCATGAACGATCGGCGATTGAATTTCGACTTTTTGTCTGACAACGACCCCTCCCAAGGCTGCTGTTTGCTCGTTGAATTAAGTGCCGCGGCCGTAATTAGGTTCGTCGGCGTTTGGCCCAGAATCTTGATCGGTTATGCCGGTGCGCGTGCGATTGCCGTGCGTCGGCGCTTGCTGGCCGCGGCGGCCCTGCCCCGGCGGATCGGCGTTGGGGCCGGTGTCGTTGTCGGAATAGCCGCTGCCACCGCGTGTACCGCCTCTGCCGTGGCCTGGCGGATCAGCGTTCGCGCCCGTGTCATTATCGGTGACGCCGTTTTGTCCGCCGCCACCACCGCCACCGCCGCGACCGTAGCCCGATGGATCAGTTGGATCGTTGTCATTGTGGCCGGTGTACGGACGGCCGTTGTTGTCACCACCGCCTGAGCTTGGACCGTGCGGTCCGTGGCGACCGCGCCCCGGCGCGTCAGCGTTCGGACCGCTATCGCTGTCCGAATACGCGCCGGTCCCACGACCGTTGCCAGGTTCATCGGCGTTTGGGCCGCCATCGTTATCGGTGATGCCGCTGCCGCCGTTGCCGTTGCCGCCGTGACGACCTTGTCCGGGTGGATCGGCATTCGGACCGGTGTCGTTGTCGCTATAGCCATTCTGACCGCCGTTGCCGCCATGGCGACCGCGCCCCGGTGGATCGGCGTTCGGCCCCGTATCGTTATCGCTGTAGCCGCCCTGACCGGGGTCCTGCGTGCTCCCGCTGCCGCCGCGGCCGTAGCCTGGGCGATCAGCGTTCGCGCCGCCGTCGTTGTCGGTGACGCCCGTGCCATGGCGGCCATGCCCGGCGGGATCGGCGTTCGGGCCGGTGTCGTTATCGCTGTAGCCGCCGCCGGCATCGTCACTGGTCGAACCGCCGCCATGTGGCCCGCGGCCATTGCCGGCGGCGTCAGTCGAATCATTGTCGGTGAAGCCGGTTTGCGCGCCGCCGCCGCGGCCGTAGCCGGGCCGATCCGAGTTGGCGCCCTGATCGCGATCGGTGCGTCCGGTGTAGGCCTGGGCGCGCGCCTGGCCGGTAATCACCGCTGTGGCGCTGCCGGCGAGGATGGCTGCGCCTGCGACGCGCGACATGAAGGAGCGGCGATTGTGGCGCTTGGTTTCGTCGGACATCGCAACTCCCACTTTGTTGCGAATTCCTCGCAACAAATCAAAGTCCTCGCGGGAAAATTGGTAGCACGCCCCAGGGCGCCAGCAACGGCTTGATTCGCTTTGACTGTGCGTCGCTCGTTTCGTGCGCCCGCGAATCCGATCAGGTGTGGGCGTTCGGAGACAGCTTATGATTGGATCGCTGCAAGGCGTAGTCGCGGCCGTGGGTGAAGACACCGCGCTGATCGAAGTGAACGGCGTGGGCTATGTGGTGCAGGCTGGCGCGCGCACCTTGGGGCGCTTGTCCGTCGGCGCCACGACGCGGCTGGCGATCGAAACGCACGTGCGCGAAGACGCGATCCGTCTGTTCGGCTTCGACAGCGACGAAGAGCGCGCGTGGTTCGCGCATCTGCAAACCATCCCCGGCGTGGGCGCCAAAGTCGCGCTGGGCATTCTCGATGCAATGCCGCCGGATGCACTGACCGACGCCATCGCCATGCAGGACAAAGCCGCGTTCGCGCGCGCCAACGGCGTCGGGCCGAAACTCGCGGCGCGCTTGGCGACGGAGCTCACCGGCAAACAAGGGCCCAAGGGATTCATCGCTTTGAATGGCGCGGGCGTGCGCCCGACGGCGCCGGCGGCGGCGAATGGTTCGCGCGCGGAGGCGGTGTCGGCGCTGGTCAATCTCGGCATCGATCAATCGAGCGCCGCACGCGCGGTGAGCGCGGCGGCGAAGCAGTTCGACGCCAACGCCCCCGCGCCGGAGCTGATCCGCGCCGCACTGAAGGAAGTGAGCCGCTAAGGCTTCCATGAGCCTGCGGGTTGGCGGGTGGTGACGTTGAGGCGGTTGAAGAGATTGGTCTCGGCGATGTGCAGGACGAGGCCCGCGAGCGCGCGCTCGTCGTAGTGCTGCTTGGCTTCGTTCCAGATTTCGTCTGGGACATCGCCGTGATCAGCTAGCCGCGTCATTGCTTCGGCCAGCGCGAGTGCGGCGCGTTCGGCGTCGTTGAAATACGGCGCTTCGCGCCAGGCGGCGACGACATGCAGACGCTGATCGGTCTCACCGGCTCGCTTGGCCAGCACAACGCCGCCATCGATACAGGCGGCGCAGCCGTTGATCTGGCTGGTGCGCAAATGCGTGAGGTGCAGCACCTTCTCAGGCACGCCCGATTTGGCGACGGCGGCGTTGACGCCCATGATGTGCTCGAACGCGCCCGGCAGCAGCGCTGCGGGATTTTTCATACGCGGTTCCATGATGATGCTCCTGTCACGTTGGCCGCGAAGCTGCGGCCGTCGCTGCAGAGACGCGCGAGCGATGGGGAGTGTGACAGGCTCAGCTGCGCGTTTTCACGCAGGCGCGGCTATGCAATCGCTTCGATCTCGAGATCGTGGCCGGCCACGTGGACGCTGTCGCCCTCCTCCTTGCCCATGAGGGCGCGCGCCAGCGGCGAAACGTGCGAAAGCGTGCCCTGCTCTGGATCGGCCTCATCTTCGCCGACGATGCGGAACGATTGGCGCCGTCCATCGTCGCGCGTGAGGGTGACGGTTGAGCCGAATTGAATTGTGTCGGCGTCAGTTGGGGGCGGCATGAGCTGCGCGTTGCCGCGGCGCGCATCCCAGTAGCGAAGATCGCGGGCGATGCGGGCGCGCGCTTCGCGATCCTCGCCGGCGTGCGCAAGCGCGGCGTTCAAGCGCGCGATTTCCACTTCGATGGCGGCGAGGCCTTCGGCGGTGACGAAATTGGGGGCGGACGAAATCGGCCGTTCGGGGAGTTCCTCGACGGCGTCGTCGCTTTCTTTCACGAACGCGCGGCTCATGGCTTACGATATGGGCCGCACCAGCTTGCTGGCAACCGCAGCGCGGACACGGCGCGCCCGGGAGTCCGCACGCCGTGTCCGCGTACCAGCGCTTAAGTGCGCTGGCCGCCGCTCAGGGCGGAGCGATCGACATGACCGGCGTCGGGCGCACCGCATGCGCCATAGGTGTGGCGCACGATGTGCGGCGCCTGATTGCCGGTTTGCGTCATCTGAATGCTTTCCGCGCAGAAGGCCCCCTTGCCGCCAGCGGTCGGCGCGTTGAAGACGCCATCTGGCGCGGCCGCCGCGTGACGTTCGAGCGCGGCCATTTGCTGATCGAGCGCCGCCATTTCACGGTTCATGGCGGCGGCGATGTGATCAAAATTGCCTAGGCTCCACGCCGGCGCAGCAACAGCCGAAGGCATATCCGACCATTCGACAGTGGGCGGCTGATCACCGCTGTAATGAACGGTTTCGACGCCGCCAAAGGGCAGCGCGATGGTCATGACGTGTTGTTGAGGCGCCTTGGCGCTTGCGACGGAACCCACCGCAAGGATGGCCGCCGCGCCTACGGAGAGGCACACGATGGTAAGGTAACGCATCTGTTCAGTCTCCTCGGTGTTGGACACGAAAGCCTGTGAATCAAAACGAGGCGCGTGCGCGCGAGATGCATGCACGCGGAACGTGGGATGATCTTCAGTTGTGGCGACATTTGGAAAGCGCGGCGCGACCAATGTGCGCACCCTCAGCCAGAATCCAGCGTTCTCCAGGGACCGGCGGACGACTTGTACGATTGATCCGCATCCATCTTCTCCGCTAACGTGGCCCATGCTCAATTCAGTCTTTCGCAACGGCGTGATCGCCGTGAGCAGTGTGCTTTTGGCACTCTGGGCCACATCGGCACGGGCAGACGTTGCCGATAACGGCGCGCTCGGACCGTTCCATTTCGGTATGACGGTGGCCGAAGCGCAGGCGGCCGCCCTCACCTGGGAAATCCGGCAAAATCGGTTGGGCATCGTTCAGGCGGATGTTGAGGCGCCTATCGACGGCGTAACGTTCTCGATGCGGCTCCAATTCGAACGAGAGCGTCTGTTAAATATTCAGGCATACGCGCGCACGAATGTTCACGATCCTGCGACATGCACCCAAACTTACAACATACTACTAGCTGACTTGGAGCAACAGTTTGGCGTCCTTGATGAGTCGCCGGAAGATCCGACCGCCGCGCTTAGCACCTCGCCCGGAGGCTCGTTGATCGCGACGCGCCGAGCCAGCCTCGCCTCCAGCAAGATCGAGCCTCACGTACACATCTCAGCTGCAACGCGCGGGCGTTGCGAATTCTGGATCGGCGCCATGGGCAACGACGCGCTCTGGCAGCAGCTCTCGCCGCCGCACCAGGTGCCGCCGGACATCGCAGCTGCGACACTGATACATGCGCGCCCTCAGCAGACACACGGCGACTTCAGTTATGATCGACTCTACCCGGAACCGGCCAACACCTTGAAGCTCGCGGGCTTCGTGGACATGGAATGCCTGGTGCTGCCGACACTAGAACTGCGTTGCGCGGTGGCGCGGGAGGCGCCGCGCGGACTCATGTTCGGTGTGAGCGCCCTTCGCGAGATCGGCGGGTTTAGGGCGCCGGCGACGTATCAGGGCCAAACGACTGTCGGTAAGCGAATTCACTTGGCCTTCCCATTCACACCGGTCCCGGGCAGCTGACCCCGAAACGAACGGGCAACCCCGAATCGGGTACACCCTTCCCATGGCTGATCCCGCAGAACGCATCACCACGCCAGAACGCATGCCCGGCGAAGGGGCTGACCGCGCCCTGCGGCCACAGGGCTTCGACGAATTTGTCGGCCAGCCGCAGGCGAAGGCGAACTTGAAGGTGTTCGTTGAGGCGGCGCGCAATCGCGGCGACGCCATGGATCACGTGCTGCTGTTTGGACCGCCCGGCTTGGGCAAGACGACATTGGCGCAAATCATCGCGCGCGAGCTAGGTGTTGGTTTTCGCGCGACGTCGGGACCGGTAATTGCGCGCGCGGGCGATTTGGCCGCTCTGCTCACCAATCTCGAACCACGCGATGTGCTATTCATCGACGAGATCCATCGCCTGGCGCCGGCGGTGGAGGAAATCCTCTACCCGGCGATGGAGGATTATCACCTCGACATCATCATCGGCGAAGGGCCGAGCGCGCGTTCGGTGCGCATCGATCTGGCGCCGTTCACTTTGGTGGGCGCGACCACGCGTGCGGGTTTGCTGGGCACACCGCTGCGCGACCGCTTCGGCATTCCGGTGCGGCTCGATTTTTACGGGCCGGACGATTTGCTCGGCATCGTCACGCGCGCATCGGCGAAGCTTGGTTTGCCGATCACGGCGGAAGGCGCGCTGGAGATTGCCAAGCGTGCGCGCGGCACGCCGCGGGTGGCGGTGCGGCTGTTGCGGCGGGTGCGTGATTTCGCTGGTGAGAATGCGATCGATAAGGCTGTGGCCGATAACGCGCTGAAGCGGCTCGATGTCGATAGCGACGGGCTCGACATGCTCGACCGGCGCTATTTGCATGCGCTGGTGGAGACGTATTCCGGCGGACCCGTCGGCGTCGACACGCTGGCGGCGGCGTTGGCCGAAGCGCGCGATGCGATCGAGGATGTGATCGAGCCGTATTTGATGCAGCAAGGCTTCGTCATGCGCACGCCGCGGGGGCGGGTCGCGGCGGCGAAGGCGTACGAGCGGCTGGGGAAGAAGGCGCCGAGCAAGCCGGTGGAGAGCGGGACGCTGTTTGGGGAGGAGTAGGCTTAGCCGTGCCTGGTGGTGCCTTTCGCATAGCCCACTTCAAATGCGTCAAACGCAGCCTGTGCTGCATTTGGAGACGCCAGGAAGATTGGCAGATTGAGCGGATGTTGCTCAAATTCCTTATAGAACTCCGGATCGTGCTCTGCCGCCCTATTGAGCTCCACCGTTACCTCACCCAATTTCGCGAGTGCCTCAGATCGCAAAAAAGCGTGCGCCGTCTCAATCTGCTTTCTCGCGCGCTGCAGGAGAAGCTTGTCTATTGCCTTTCGCCGCGTGGCCACGCCAGGCTTTCCTTCTCCATCCTTGAATTGGAGAACCACGAGTTCGACCTGCCATTCGCCACGGTAACTTCCGCCAGAACCGAAATGCGCTATCGCCGAATCCCTCAAGTCGCATAGTTCAGCATGAACGGTCTTCTCTTCGTCAGTAAATTTTGAGATCAGGTCAAAATTCTTACGCTCGCGAGATGTGGTTTTTGTCCCACGTGCGTACAATATCACAGCATTGCTCAGCAGCGCCGCTTCGGTGATTACTTGCCTCATATCGTTGCTCGGCGAACCCAAAAAATTATCGAGAGCGTTGAGGCTTTCAAGCGCCATAGTGAGATCAGCTCCGAGCGAGTGCAGGTCGCGAGCGCGCCTGATCCTTCCCACCAGAGGCAGCAGCCTTTTCTCAGCGAACAGTCGATCCGCTAGTGCGGTGAGATTGAACGTACGGAGTGTCGCGCTCATTCCGCATTGTACCGCGACTCGTGCCGAACAAAAACTTACGCCACATCCCGCGCCTCAAGCACATACGCACTCCGCTCCGCCAGCGCGTTGATCTTTCCGAGATAGCTCTGAAAATGCGCTGAGGCTTTGTGCGCGTCTATGGCGGCTTGGTCTTTGTACAATTCATCCAGCACGAAGCGGTTGGCGTCGGCTTGATCGCGCCAGAGATCGTAGCGGAGATTGCCGGGTTCGGCGCGGCTGGCTTGCACCATGCTCGCCAACAGCGCGGTGAGTTCGTCCACCTTGCCGGGTTTGGCGGTGAGGATGGCGACAATCTTGATGGCGGACATGAGGACGCTCCTGCCCCGGTGTAAGCGTTGCGCGATGCTAAAGCTATTTCCGCGCCTGCTTGCGCAAATCGTCGATGATCAGCTGCACGGTGT
>DASZWS010000205.1:0-4731 GCA_035546515.1 Vitreimonas sp.
GACTGCTATGGTTTTCGTCGCCGACATCAGTCGCCCACTCCCTTGGATCGCGCCGTTCTAGCTGAGCCACGCCCGCATCGCCAAGCCGGACTGCAGCAAAGAGGGATTAGCCCTGATCTTGACGGTTATGGGGCGAATTCCTGGGCCGATTCACCCGCCTGCGGCGCCTGGCGGTGTCGTCGACCCTCGGAGTTTTGCCTTGATCTGGCTCCAGGGAGCGCCCTTTCCCGGCTCGGTTTCGGCAAAGAACAGCATATCGACGGCCAAGAGGATGGCGCCGACGGTGATGGCGGCGTCGGCCACGTTGAACACCCAAGGAAACATCAGGCCGCTGAAATCGAAGAAATCCACCACGGCCCCGAAACGAATCCGGTCAATGACGTTGCCGAGCGCCCCGCCGATGACGAGGCCAAGCGCAACAGCGGTCAGCCGGCGCTCGGCCGTGCGCAGCCAGCTGGCGAAAACCCCGGAAATCACCAGCGAAAGGCCCACCAGGCCCCAACGCACGACATCCGTGTTGGCCTTCATCAGCCCAAAGCTCACGCCGCGGTTCCAGACCATTTGCAGATTGAAGATCGGCGAAATCGGAATGAAACGGCAATCGTAACCGCCCTCGAGGCACCCCGGCGGGCTGAAATGGCCTGGGCCGAGGACGATGTATTTGGCGATCTGGTCGAGAATGATCACGACCACCGCGAGGATGAGACCGAAGCGCAACATGCGGGTGCGCTTATGGCCGGGGGCGTGGGCCGGTTCAAGGCGGCGCACCTCGTCTGGGCGAGAGGCGCGCCGCGGGCCATCATCATGGCCATGCGCACCGCCCTTCTCTGCTTCGTTTTGACGCTTGCGGCCGCGTCCGCGGCATTTGGTCAAACCGCCGATCCGCTGCAGCGGGCGGCTGACGCCTACGCCAGCTTCGAACTCGACGTCGGCGCAATCACGGCCGCGCAGATGGATTCATACGACCGCATGGACGCGGCATTGTTGAGCGCCGCGCGGCACGATTCGGCGGAGCTGAGCCGCGGCTGGATCGCTTACGCCGCGCTGACTGCGGCGCAATCACCGGCCTTCGTGCACGGCGTGCAGTCGCGCGTGCGCGCCGCCGGGCGCGCGCCTGTGCTGCAGCAGTTCATGCGCGACACAACTTATGCACGACGGCGTCCGCCCGGCGCGGCGGAAGCATTGCGTCTGATGCTCGACACTCTGTCGGCTGACGCAGTACGGCTCTCAGTTGCCGCAGACCGCTACGACCGGCTTTCGGATGCGATGCAAAGCAACTCGCCGTTCGGCGGCGCGAGCGATGCGCAGCGCGCCGCGCGCGATCAGCGTCTGCGCGCCGCGGCCGCACCCGTGCTTGAGCCTGAAATAATGCAGCGCATTCATCTCGGCCCGCTTGGCGCAGCGCCGATGACGGATGCAGCCGCGTTCGGCGGCGCGCATTTCTGGGACGGCCTTGCGGGCCTGTCATCGACGCCAAACGCGCCCATGCATGCGCGCGACGATCGTCAAGCTCTTACCGATCGCATGCTGACGCTTGCGGGGCTGTTCATCATTGGCGCGACGCCGCAAGCCAATACGCGCGTTGATGCGCTTCTGGATGATCGCACCTCACGGGATTGCCTGCATGTGCAGCAACTCGAATTCAGACAATGCGTTTCGGTCGCGCACACACCAGATGAGGACGCCGCTTGCTTGGCGCGCCACGGTTTGCGCAATGTTGCCGCGTGCCTGTCGTTCTAACGCAGCAAGCTTTTGCGTTACGATCGCACATAGCTGACGCGCGTTAAGGTGGATGCGATTTAACTGCATTCGCTGACCCGCAGATTAACTGACTCAAGCCATGATACGCCTATGCGAACACTCACGGCTGCTGCGGCCGCGTTCGTTCTGCTCGGCTCAGCGCCGGCCATTGCTGATCCTGTGCACGACGCACTCGACGCTTACGCACTGTATCAGAATGACGTCAGTGCGCTGCTCGACACCAATGTCGACAGTGGGCGCACGGTCGACGCAGCGTTGGCGCGGCTCTCGCGCCACAATCCGCGCAGCGTCGCGCGCGGCTGGATCGCCTATGGGGCGCTCACTGCCGCGCAAGCACCGTTGTTTGCGGCGAGCGTTGAGCGGCGCATTCACGACGACGGGCGCAGCACGGTCCTGCGGCGGCTTCGCGACGACCCCACGTATGCGCGCCGGCAACAGAATGGCAGCGACCAAGCCATCCAACTCATCCTCAGCGCCGCCCGTGCCGACGGCGCCCGCGCCGGTCTCGCCGGTGTGCGTTACGACCGCTTCGCGCGCACCGCCTCACACGTGCAACTCGTCTCCTCGGTGCTGCGCGCTGATTTCGGCCCGACACGGCTGACGCCTGAGATGCTCGCGCGGCTTCATGTCGGCGCCGCGGCGGGCCGGCCCACCAACGACGTCAATGCACTTGGCGGACGCGGGTTCTGGGACTCGCTTGCTGGACGCGATGTGCGCCCAACCGGCGCGCACGGCGGGCGTGAGCAACGCCTGTATGCGCCAGTTACCGATCGCATGCTCACGCTCGCAGCGTTGGTGACGGCGCGCGCGGAAAACAGTGAGCGCGCCCGCGTCAATGCGCTGCTGGATGAACCAATCACCCGGCACTGCATGGAAATGCACCAGCTAGAACTGCGCCAATGCCTCTCGGTGTCCGTCGATTCCAGCGAACGCGCGTATTGCCTCGGCCGTCACGCGCTGACCGGCCCGGGCGCCTGCGTTTCAGCGATGACGCATTAGCCCCGCGTCGCATCCCACGCGCGCACCGCCTCGGCGTCGCGCGGGGTGATGTCCGGAAATTGCGGGTCGGCGGTCTTGGGGTCGAAGTACTTCCAAGAGCGCGCGCATTTCACGCCTGCGGCCCTCTCGATCACGACGGCGACGCCGGCGACATTTGGCAGGCGGAAAGCGTCCGCAGGCCCGTCGCCAGCCACAATCTTCAGACCGCTGGTGATGCAGAGCTCGGCGAAATCCGCCTGCTGCAACGACGCGCGCAAACTTTCGTCTTCGACAAACACACGCGGAGCGGCCTCCAGCGATGAACCGATCTGCTTGTCGCGACGCGCCACTTCCAGCGCGCCGGTAACGACGCTGCGCGCCTCGCGCAAACGAGCCATCTCCTCGCCCGCAAACGAATCTTCCCACGCCGCTGGCGTTTCCGGGAATTGCCGCAGGTGCACTGATTTTTGATCCGGGAAGCGCGTCAGCCACGCCTCCTCCATCGTGAATGGCAGGATTGGCGCCAGCCACGCAGTTAAACGCGAGAACACTTCATCGAGCGCGGTGCGGCAGGCGCGGCGGCGGAGCGAACTTGGCGCATCGCAATAAAGCGCGTCCTTGCGGACATCGAGATAGAAGGCCGAAAGCTCGACATTGCAGAATTCGACGATAGCCGACAGCGCGTCGCGGTACTGGTAGGTTTCGTATGCGCGGCGCACGATGGCGTCGAGTTCGTAGAGACGATGCAGCACCCAGCGCTCAAGCAGCGGCAGTTGCGCCCCCTCGCCCCCCCGCGAGGGGGGAGAGGGTTCTAAGCGCTCGCCATCATCAAAGTCTTTCAAAGCACCGAGCATGTACCGCAGCGTGTTGCGGAGCTTGCGGTACATCTCCGTGGCTTGCGACAGGATCGTCGGCCCCAGCCGCAGCTCATCGCGATAATCCGCAGCGGCGATCAACAAGCGGAACGGCTCGATGCCGTATTGCTTCTCGACTTCTTGCGGCTCGACGCCGTTGCCGAGCGACTTGGACATCTTGCGTCCATCTTCGGCGACGGTGAAGCCATAAGTGATGACTTCGTCGTACGGCGCGCGTCCGCGCGTGGCGCAGCTTTCCAACAGTGAAGAATGAAACCAGCCGCGATGCTGGTCTGAGCCTTCGAGATACAGCACTGACGCCGGATTTTGGAACGATGCGCGCGTCGCGTTGTTGCGTTCGCCGAGCACGAAGGCGTGCGTTGAACCGGAGTCGAACCACACATCCAAAATGTCTTCGATCTTGTCGTAGTCCTCGGCCTTGTACTTGTTGCCGAGGAATTCCTGCGCCGGGGTTTCCCACCAGACGTCGGCGCCACGCTTGCTCATCGCATCGAGGATACGCGCGTCGACTTCGTCATCCTGCAACACCGCGCCATCGGCTTTACTGACGAAGATCGGTAGCGGCACGCCCCAATTGCGTTGCCGCGAGATCAGCCAATCCGGCCGATCCTCGATCATGCCTTTGATACGGTTCTGGTCGCGCTCATCGCCGATGCGCTGCTGGCCCCAATCGACGCGTTCGATCTCGCTAAGCGCAACTTGGCGCAGGGTTTTGCCGCTGCCCTCTTTGTACGGCTTATCCAGCGCGATGAACCATTGCGGCGTGTTGCGGAAGATCAGCGGCGCCTTCGAGCGCCACGAGTGCGGGTACGAGTGCTTCAGCTGCCCGCGCGCCAGCAACGCGCCGACCTCGATCAGCTTATCCATCACCGCTTTGTTGGCGGGGCCATCTTTGCCGATGTTTTTGCCTTCGGTCTGGATGATTTCCAGACCTTCAAAGCCCGGTGCCTCTTTGGTGTAGCGACCGTCCGCATCGACTGTGAAGGGGATGCCTTCTTGGCCGAAATTCCTCACCCAAATCGCAAAGTCGTCCGCGCCGTGCCCGGGCGCGGTGTGCACAAAGCCCGTGCCCGCATCGTCCGTGACGTGATCGCCTGCGAGCAGCGGCACATCGAAG
>DASZWS010000206.1:0-11660 GCA_035546515.1 Vitreimonas sp.
CATCGGCGGCGACGACATCGCCGCGTTGCAAGCGACCTCGGCGCTGCCCTTGCAAGCCTCCGTGCTCACGCGCGCCACCGATGGGCGCTGGACCCGTGAACCGGATTCCATCAACGACTTCATCGACAAATCGCTCGCGGGCAACGCGCCGCGCGCCATCGTCGACGCCGCCGGCAGCCGCGGCATCGCCGTGGTGCGCCCGCTTGAGGCCATCGACGGCACGCAGAGCGTGCTCTTGCTGCGCTACCCGTTGTCGATGGCGCTCTCGCTTTACCGCGGCATGTTCCGCAGCCTGATCGGCATCGGCATCGCCGGCCTGATGTTGCTCATCACCGGCACTTGGCTGCTGGCGCGCGGCATCACCCAGCCGTTGACGGCGCTGGAAGCCGCCGCGCGCAATTTGCGCGAAGGCGTGTACGAGCCCGTCGCCATCAAGACCAAGGACGAACTCGCGCGTTTGGCCGAGAGCTTCAACACCATGATCAACGCCATCCGCGAACGCGAAGGCAAGATCACACAGCTTGCGTATCATGACGCCGAAACGCGCCTGCCGAACCGCGCCGCGTTGGAGCGCCGGCTGGCGGCGGCGGCGCAGCCGAAGCGGCTCTATCTGGCGGCCATTGGTGTGGACCGCTTCTCTCACCTGCGCGGCGCCATTGGCTACGCGCACGCCGCGGCGCTGATACGACGGCTCGGCGTGCGCCTGGCGCGTCTGGTGCCGAACGCGCCGGTGGCGCGGCTTTCCAGCGATGTGCTTGGCGTCGCCTTCCTCGCCGACGACGAGGCTGACGCCCTACGTCGCGCGGACGCCATCGCCCGCAATCTTGAACAACCGCTGTCGATCGACGATCACGTCATAGACGTCAACGTCGCCGTCGGCGTGGCGCAGCCGCGCAGCAAAGAAGAACCGACCGCGGCGATGATCGAACGCGCCAGCGTGGCGCTCGACCAAGCGCGCGCGGCGCACGTGAAGGCCGGCTTCTTCGATGAAGCCGCCTATGGCGATCCCGCGCGCAATCTTTCGCTGATGGGCGAAATGCGCCGCGCGCTCGAAAGCGGCGACATGAAGCTTGTGCATCAACCCAAGTATGATTTCCGCGCCGGCGCCATCCGCAGCGCCGAATGTCTGGTGCGCTGGAAACATCCTTTGCGCGGCAACATTTCGCCCGATCTCTTCGTGCCAATGGCGGAAGAGACCGGCCACATCCGGGCGCTGACCGAATGGGTGTTGCAGCGGACCATCGAGGATCAGCGCCGCTTCAGCGCCGCCGGTCACAAGCTGGCGCTTTCGGTGAATATTTCTGGCCGACTTCTGGGCGACGCCGATTTCGCCCGCGCCGCAATGGATCTGGTGCGCGGCGCCGCTCACACGATCTGCTTCGAAGTCACTGAGACAGCGGTGATCGATGACCCCAAACGCGCGCTGGAAAATATCGATCTGTTCGCAAGCAATGGCGTCAAAATCGCCATAGATGACTACGGCTCCGGCCTTTCGTCGCTGGCGTATCTCAAACAGATGCCAGCGCACGAATTGAAGATCGACAAGCTCTTCATCCAGAACCTGACCAACGGCAATCGCGACGCGCTGCTGGTGCGCTCGACGGTGGATCTGGCGCACGGCCTCGGCCTTGAGGTGACCGCCGAAGGCGTGGAAACGCCCGCCGCGTTTGCCATGCTTGCAGCGATCGGCTGCGATCTTGCGCAAGGCTATCTGGTGTCGCGTCCGGCCACAGTCGAAGAACTCATCGCCCTGCTCTCGGACGAGAAGCGCTTGCGCTATTATCGCCAAACGGCAGCCGCTGGCGCGCAAGCCCAGCCCGTCGTCGTCGACGGCGGCTTCCGCACCCATCCCAAGCTCGCTTAAGCCTCGAGGGGCAGCTCTGTGGTGTCCTTGAGATATTCAAGGATGATGCTCGACTCGAGATGCGCAATCGCCGGGCAACGGAGCAATTTCTGCTGCACGATCTCCTGAAAGTGCGGCAGGTCGCGGGCGATCAGCTTGATCAGATAGTCGGCTTCGCCGGTGAGCATGACGCAAAGCGTCACCTCCTCCATACGCGTCACCAGATCGCGGAATTGTTTGACGCTGGCGGCGGCGTGATCCTTGAGGCGGATGCGAATGATGGCGCCGCACGAGAGCCCGGCGCTCTGCGCGTCGACCAGACCCACCACCGCGCGCAAAACACCGGTCTCTTTTAGACGGCTGAGGCGGCGCGACACCAAGCTCGGCGACACCCCGGCGGCTTCTGCCAATTCCGCCTGCGAAGCTGACGCATCGCGCTGAAGCGCCTGTAGCAAGCGGCGGTCCGCGCTATCGATCTCAGCGGCATCATTTTTCATGCAAAATCACGTCATATCTGCATATATCATGCACATAATGGCAGATCGACACCGAAATTGGAACTGAAAATGCAAATTTTGTGGCGTATCATGTAGCCAATGAGCGCAAAATCAAAATCCGCTGCCGACGTTGCACCCTCGGGCGCCGCCGATTGGAGGCGGGTGGCGGAGCTGGTTCTCTGTTCGCGCGCGATGGACGCTATCGAAGAGACCGAACTCGTTCCGCAGAAGAAAATCTTCTACCAGTTCAGCGCCCGCGGCCACGACATGGCGCAAGTGCTGCTCGGCTTGCACCTCACTCACCCGAAGGACGCGATCTGCGGTTACTATCGTTCGCGGCCAATTTTGCTATCGCTCGGTGTGGCGCTTGAGGACGCTCTTGGCTCGGCCATGGGCCGCGCCGGCGGTTACAGCGACGGCCGCGATATCGGCGTCGTGTTCAACTATCCAAACGCTCACGGCGCCTCGGCGCTGCCGATGTGCGGCGGCGTTGGCGCACAATACACGCCGACCGCCGGCTACGCGCAGGCCATCGAATATCATCAACGCGTACTGAAGGATCGCGCCTATGACGGCGCCATCGGCGTTGTACTCGGCGGCGATGCGTCGGTGGCGACCAATGGCTTCTGGTCGGCGCTCACCATCGCGACAACGCAAAAGCTGCCGATGCTGTTTTACATCGAGGACAACGGCTACGGCATCTCCGTGCCCGGCGCGTTTCAAACCCCGGGCGCGAACATCGCCAAGAACCTCGCCAGTTTCGCCGGACTGAAAGTGCTCGATGGCGACGGGACCGGTCCTGAAGAAGCGGAATACCTGATCCGCGAAGCTATCTCGTATGCCCGCGCTGGGCGCGGACCGGTGCTGCTTCGCCTCGCCGTGCCCCGTCTGGAAGGCCACTCGTTCCAGGATACGCAGGCTTACAAATCCAAAGAGACAGTCGAAGCCGAATGGGCGCGCGATCCGTTGCCGAAACTGAAGGCGCACGTCACGCCCTTGGTTGGCGCCAATGAGTGGGATCGCATCGAGAAGGAAACCAAGGAACGCGTTGCCCGCGCCGCGCAGATTGCGGATCAGCGGCCTGTCGCCGAAGCCGCGCAAGTGACCCGCTTCGTGTTCGACGATGGCGAGTTGCAAACCGAAGGCGGCCAGTGGCGCGCCGGCTACACAGCGCCGGCATCCAGCGACACGCCGAAGCCCGAAGGCGCGCGCATCAATATGATCACCGCCATCCGCCGCACGCTGGATCATGAGCTCAGCATCAATCCGCGTGTTCTTGTTTTCGGTGAGGACGTTGGCCCCAAGGGCGGCGTGCACGGCGTGACGCTCGGCTTGCAGGAAAAATACGGCGCCGAGCGCGTGTTCGATACCTCGCTCAGCGAAGAAGGCATTATCGGCCGCGCGGTCGGCATGGCCATCGCCGGGCTGATGCCGGTGCCTGAGATTCAATTCCGCAAATACGCCGACCCGGCCTGCGAACAGATCAATGATTGCGGCACGATGCGCTGGCGCACCGCCAATCGCTTTGCCGCGCCCATGGTGGTGCGCATGCCGATCGGCTTCTTCAAATGCGGCGATCCATGGCACAGCCAAACCAACGAAGTGCAGTTTGTGCACAGCCCTGGCTGGCGCGTCGCCGCGCCCTCGAATGCCGAGGATGCGGTCGGCCTGTTGCGCCGCGCGCTGCGCGGCAACGATCCGGTGATGTTTCTCGAGCACCGCAACATGCTGGACGCTGCAAGCGCCCGCCGCCCCTATCCGGGCGACGACTTTGTGCTGCCGTTCGGCAAAGCCAAGATCACCAGGAGCGGCGACGCCATCACCATCGTCACCTGGGGCGCCATGGTTGAACGCTGCGAAGCGGCCGCGGAAGGCGTGAGCGCGGACGTGATCGACCTGCGCACGCTGTCGCCCTGGGATCGCCAAGCGGTGCTGGACTCGGTCAAGCGCACACATCGCTGCTTCATCGTGCATGAGGACATCGGCACAGGCGGCTTTGGCGCAGAGATTGCCGCGGTCGTCGCGGACGAAGCGTTCCTCGATCTCGACGCGCCGGTCGCGCGCATGACCATGCCCGACATTCCCAGCCCGCATCACCCGGAGTTGATGGAGTGGGCGCTGCCTTCGGTCGCGCGCATTCGCGACAAGATCAACGAACTGCTGGCGTTCTGATGGCTGACGCGATCCAAATCCTAATGCCGATGGAGCAGGAAGGCTCCAAATCGGTGGTGCGCGCTTGGCTTAAGAAAGTCGGTGACGCCGTGAAGCGCGACGAACCGCTCGTTGAGCTGGAGACGGATAAAGTCGCCGTCGAGGTGCCCGCCCCTGCCGATGGCGTGCTGTCGGCAATTCTGCTCGGCGAAGGCGATGACGCAGCGCCCGGGGCGGTGCTCGGAACGCTATCAGAGGGCGCGGGCGCCAACGCTGCTGCGCCCAATGCTTCCGCGAGAACGGAAGTGAAATCCGGAACGCAAGCGGCGCACGCGCCGCGCGACGGCGAAAGAGAGACCCGCCTCTCCCCGCTGGTGCGACGCTTGCTCTCCGACAACAAAATCGACGCGGCCGCCGTGAAGGGCACAGGCCGCGACGGCCGCATCACCCATCAAGACGTGGAAGCGCATATCAAACACCGTGCTGTCCCCGACATGGCGGAGCGCGGAACGCGCGTCGATCCCGAGCAATTTCTGCGACAGGGCCGCGGCATTCCCGTGGGGCGGATGATCCCGCATGACAACATGCGCAAGTCGATCGCTGCGCACATGGCGCACTCAGTGACCGTGGCCCCGCACGTCACCGCGGTTTTCGAAGCGGATTTTTCGGCCATCGCCGCGCACCGCGCCAAACGCAAAGCCGCCTACAAAGCGCCGCTCACCTACTCGGCCTATTTCATTCGCGCCGCAGCGGAGGCGATGAAGGCCGCGCCAAACGTCAACAGCCGCTGGCATGACAATGCGCTTGAGGTGTTCGACGCGGTCAACATCGGCATTGGCGTCGCGCTGGGCGACAGAGGCTTGATCGTGCCTGTGGTGCACAATGCCGAGGCGCTTTCGCTCGCGCAGACGGCCGAACGCCTGAATGACGTCACCGAGCGCGCGCGTGCGGGCAAACTGACGCCAGCTGACATGCGCGGCGGCACGTTCACCATTTCCAACCACGGCGTATCCGGCTCGCTGCTGGCTTCACCCATCATCATCAACCAGCCACAGTCGGCCATTCTCGGCATCGGCAAGCTGGAGAAGCGCGTTGTTGTGCGCGAGGTGAACGGCGCCGACGCGATGCTGATCCGGCCGATGGCGTACGTGACGCTGACGATCGATCACCGCGTGATTGATGCGCACCAGACCAACGCCTGGCTCACACGCTTTGTCGATGTTCTGGAATCTTGGCCCCAGAATGATCAAGGGTAAGACGGACTATGCTCGAAACCATCGCGCTGAAAGCGCCCGATCCACTTCTGAAAATCATCAAGATGTTTCGCGAGGACCCGCGGAGCGACAAGATTGATCTCGGCGTCGGCGTTTATAAAGATGAGACCGGCGCCACACCGGTGATGAAGGCGGTGAAGGACGCGGAAGCCATGCTGCACGCGTCGCAGAAAACCAAAACCTATGTGGGTCAGCAAGGCGACGTCGACTTCCTCAATCTGGTTGCGCGCCTCGCATTTGCCGACGCGGGCCGCGACCTGGTCTCAATCCAAGCGGTCGGCGGCACCGGCGCGCTCAGATTGGGCTGCGACCTGCTGCGCGAAAGCGGCGCCAAGCGTGTGCTGCTGCCACAGCCGTGTTGGCCCAATCACCCGGCGATCGTGCGCGCGGCGCGGCTCGAGCCCATCGACGCGCCCTTCTTCAACATCGCCGAGCAACGCATCGACATGGACGCGTTGATCGCCAGCTTCGACAAACTGGAACGCGGCGACGCGGTGATCCTCCAAGCATGTTGCCACAATCCGCTCGGCGCCGACTTCTCCATGCCGCAATGGCTGGCGCTTGCAGACGCGCTGAACGCACGCGGCGTCATCCCGTTTATGGATCTCGCCTATCAAGGCTTCGGCGACGGCATCGAGGAAGATGTCGCCGGCGCTCAAGCCTTGCTGGCGCGCGTGCCGCAAGCGGTGATTGCGGTTTCCGAGGCCAAGTCGTTCGGCATCTATCGTGAGCGCGTCGGCGCGCTCTACGTGAAGACGCCAGAGCATGCGCGCGCGGCGGTGATGAGCAATCTCGCGGCGATCGCCCGCGCCAATTATTCGATGCCTCCGGATCATGGCGCCAGCGTGGTGCGCACGGTGCTGAGCGACGACGCTTTGGCGAAATCCTGGCGTGAGGAGCTCGATCACATTCGCGCTCACATCAAGGCAACGCGTGCGGCATTGGCGGCGGAGCGCGTCAACTCGATCCCGATGCATTTGATCGCATCGCAAAAGGGCATGTTCTCAACGCTGCCACTTGATCAGGCGCAAGTGACCGCGCTGCGGGAGCAGTTCGGCATCTACATGACGGACGCTGCGCGCATCAATGTCGCAGGCTTGCGCAAGGCCGACATTCCGCGGTTCATCGAAGCGTTGAAGGCGGTGGCTTAAGCCGCGTTCATCGTCAGCAGATCGTAAGCCGCGACAACCTCGCCCTCACGATTGGTGACGACAACATCCCAACGCACCTCGCCCTGATCGGGCCGCCGCAGCGTCTTCTCTTTGACAGTCAACGCGACTTGAATCGCATCGCCCGGCTTCACTGGCTTCGTGAAGCGAAGGTTGTCGAGACCGTAGTTCGCCAACACTGGGCCCGGGTCGGGATCGACGAACAAGCCGGCGGCGAACGAGAGAATAAGATAGCCGTGCGCGACGCGGCCGCCGAACAGCGGATTGGCTTTCGCCGCCTCTTCGTCCATGTGCGCGTAGAAGGTGTCGCCGGTGAAGTGCGCGAAGCGCTCGATGTCGTCGAGCGTGATCTCGCGCGCTTTGGTCTTAAGCTGATAGCCGATTGGCAGATCGTGGAATTTGCGGCGGAACGGATGCTCGCCACTCGTGGTCGGCGCCCCTTGCAAATAACGATGCGTGATGGCCGAGAGAACGCGCGGGCTGCCCTGCAACGCCGTGCGTTGCATGTAATGGGTGACGCCACGAATGCCACCCATCTCCTCGCCGCCGCCAGCGCGGCCTGGGCCGCCGTGCACCAGGTGCGGCATGGGTGAGCCGTGCCCGGTGGATTCCTTGGCGCTGTCGCGATCGATGAAAGCGATGCGGCCATGGAAGGCGCCCGCGCCCAGCACAACATCGCGCTCGAACGCGGTGTCGTAGCTGAACACGCTCATCACCAGCGAGCCTTTGCCGCGATTGGCGAGCGCGATAGCGTCGTCAGCGTCCTTGTACGGCATCAGCGTCGACACCGGGCCGAACGCTTCGACGTCATGCACCGCGCGCGCGTTCCATGGGTCCTCACAGCGCAGCAGCACTGGCGACATAAACGCGCCGTTCGCGTCGCCGACATTGGCGCTCGGGTCGCCATAGACGATGCGGCCGTCGCGCACGATCTCTGCAATCTTCGCGCGTACATCGTTGCGCTGCGCGACGCTGACCAACGCGCCCATCTTCGTGGCTTCGTCGCGCGGATCGCCAACGGTGGTTTTCGCTAAACGATCCGCGATGGCGCTTTGCGCCGCATCCAAGAGTGCTGCTGGGACCATGGCGCGGCGGATGGCTGTGCACTTCTGCCCGGCTTTCACCGTCATTTCGCGCACAACCTCTTTGACGAAGAGGTCGAACTCAGGCGAGTCGGCCTTGGCGTCCGGACCGAGCACCGAGGCGTTGAGCGAATCCTGTTCGGCAATGAAGCGGACGCCTTCGCGGGCGATCACTGGGTGCGCCTTGAGTTTCGCCGCGGTTTCAGCCGAGCCGGTGAATGATACGACGTCCTGCGTCGCGAGGTGTTCGAACAAATCGCCGGTTGAGCCAACGATCAGCTGCAGCGCGCCGGCCGGCAACACGTTGGCGTCCAGCATGATGCGCACGGCGGCTTCGGTCAGATACGAGGTCGCGCTCGCCGGTTTCACGATTGCCGGCACGCCGGCGAGCAAGGTCGGCGCGAGCTTCTCCAGCATGCCCCAGACCGGAAAATTGAAGGCGTTGATGTGCACAGCTACACCCTGCAGCGAGGTGTACACGTGCAGACCCTGAAACGTGCCGCCGCGCGACAAGCCCTCGACGGCGCCGTCGATCAAGATGGTGTCGTTCGGAAGTTCGCGCCGGCCTTTGCCTTGATAGACAGCGAAGGTGCCGATGCCGCCGTCAATATCGATCCAGCTGTCGCCCTTGGTGGCGCCGGTGTTGTAGCTGAGCTCGTAGAGCGCATCCTTCTTGGCGGTCAGCGCGTCGGCCAAAGCCTTCAGCATGATGGCGCGTTGATGGAATGTGAGGCCACGCAGCGCCGGGCCGCCCTTCTCACGCGCAAAGCGCGTCATCGCGCCAAAATCCAAGCCTTGCGACGACGTGAGCGCGACCACGTCGCCATTCGCTGCAGAGCGCAGCTCGGCGAGACCCCCCGCGCCGGCGACCCATTTGCCTTCGGCATAGTTCTGCAGCGTGATTGGCTTCATTTCAGTGTCCCGTAAACTTCGGCGCGCGCTTTTCCATGAAGGCAGCCACGCCTTCCTTATAGTCCTCGGTGCGGCCGAGTCGGCGCTGGCTGTCGCGCTCCAGATCAAGCTGCACATCGAAGCTGCGCGCCGCACTTTCACGGATCAGTTTCTTCGTTTCCGCCAGCCCCGCAGTCGGCGCACTTGCGAACTTGGCCGCCAGCGCGTCGGCTTCGCCTTGCAGCTTATCGTCGTCGACGCATTTCCAGATCATGCCCCACGCTTCGGCTTTCTCCGCCGGCAGCGGCTCGCCGGTCAGCGCAAGACCAAGCGCACGCGCTTGACCGGCGACACGCGGGAGGGTCCAGGTGCCGCCGCAATCGGGAATGAGGCCGATATTGGCGAACGATTGAATGAATTTTGCGCTCCTGGCGGCGATGACGATGTCGCAAGCGAGCGCGATGTTGGCGCCGGCGCCGGCGGCGACGCCGTTGATGGCGCCGATCACCGGCAGCGGCATCGACGTGAGACGCCGCAGCAAAGGATTGTAGCGCTTCTCGATTGATTCACCGAGGTCCGGCGCCTCACTCCCGGGCGCCACCGCGCGGTCGGAAAGATCCTGACCGGCGCAGAAGCCGCGGCCCGCGCCGGTGAGCACCAGCGCACGTGCGCCTTCCTTTTCGATGGCGTCGAGCGCACGCGCGACCTCGTCGTGCATCTGTACGGTAAAGCTGTTTAGCCGATCGGGGCGATTGAGCGTGAGTTTCGCTGCGCCGTTGGCGATCTCAAGTTTGACAGTCTCGAAATCCATGACGCCTCCAGTTAGGGTGGCGTATGATAGAACGCATGGTCGGTCAATTCACGAGACGAGGCGCGCATGAGTGAGGCGGATGCGTTGGCGCGACGGGTTGCCGACGCGATGATTGCACGTGAAGGCACAGGCCCCGCCTGGGGGCTGGTGATCGAAGAGGCGCGCGAAGGTTACGCGCGCGTGCGCATGAAGGTGCGCGCTGACATGGTCAACGGCCATGACATCACCCACGGCGGCATGATCTTTTCGCTGGCGGACAGCGCCTTCGCCTATGCCTGCAACTCGCGTAATGAGACGACCGTGGCGCAGAGCGCGACCATTTCGTTCCTGGCTGCGTCGAAGCTCGGCGACGTGCTCGTCGCTGAAGCGCAAGAGCTTTCCCGCGCCGGCCGCAGCGGTGTCTATCAGATCCGCGTGCGCACAGCCGAGGGCGGCGTGGTGGCGGAGTTCACGGGCTTGTCGCGCACCATTGGCGGAGCGGTGATTGAGCCGTGACGCCGTCCGCTCCGACCCGCACTTATCCTATGCGCTACGGCGGCGGACTTTTCCTCTGCTGCGTCGGCGCGGCGATTGCCCTTGGCGCGCTGCTCGGCGGCAACGCCATCGCGCCCCTGCTGCTCGGCGGCTTCATTGTGGGAACGATTTCCATATTTGCTGTCCGAACGATTGTAGCGAAGCGCTATGGGCGGCCAACGCAACGGCAAGTCCAGCTGATGATCGTCGCTATCGCGCTGGAGCTCGCAGGGTTCATCGCCTTGTCGTGGCTGACCTCGAACGGCGCGCTGCCGCGCGATCCGCAATTCATTTGGACGAGCGTTCTCGTCATTGTGGCGGTGCATTTCGTGTTGATGACATGGTCGTTCGGCGCCTGGATCTTGTATCTGGCGTTGGCCATCTTGGCGTGGGTCGGGTTCGCCATGGCGCAGAATCTGGGCCTGGGCGCGGTGCTCGTCGGCGATGGGCTGATGAAGCTCGGATTCGGTGCGATCATGGCTGCCCCACTATATGGGACGCAAAATCCGTCGCCTGGCATTCATTGACCGATCGGTCGGCGAATGTTACATTAAAGACATTGCAGAGGTGCGCCCGTGTACACCACCGATATGAGCGGCAAGAAGCAGGCCGAGGCCGTCGCTGAGGACCCCGAAAAGCTCGCGGCGTTCGAAGCGCGCGTCGCCAACGATGAATTCATCGAGCCGAAGGATTGGATGCCGGAGGCGTATCGCAAAACTTTGGTGCGGCAGATGTCACAACACGCGCACAGCGAAATCGTCGGCATGCTGCCGGAAGGTAATTGGATCACGCGCGCGCCGAACCTACGACGCAAGGCAATCCTCTTGGCGAAAGTGCAGGATGAAGCCGGCCACGGGCTTTATCTGTATTCAGCGGCGGAAACGCTTGGCACGTCGCGCGATGAAATGACCGAGGCGCTGCTCAGCGGCAAAGCCAAGTACTCCACCATCTTCAACTACCCGACGCTCACCTGGGCCGATATCGGCGCCATCGGCTGGCTGGTGGACGGCGCGGCGATCATGAACCAGGTGCCGCTGCAGCGTACCTCCTACGGCCCATACGCACGCGCCATGGTGCGCATCTGCAAGGAAGAAAGTTTTCACCAGCGCCAGGGCTACGAGATCATGATGCATCTCGCCGCCGGCACGCCTGAGCAGAAGCGCATGGCGCAGGATGCGCTGGACCGGTGGTGGTGGCCGTCGCTGATGATGTTTGGCCCGCCAGACGATAAATCGCCGAACACCGAGCAAAGCATGCGCTGGCGCATCAAGCGCGACACCAACGACGAACTGCGGCAGAAGTTCGTCGACATCACTGTGCCGCAAGCCGACGCGATCGGGCTGACGCCGCCTGATCCCGCAATCAAGTGGAACGAGGCGCGCAACGCTTACGATTTCGGCGAAGTCGATTGGGAAGAATTCTACGCTGT
>DASZWS010000207.1:0-2388 GCA_035546515.1 Vitreimonas sp.
CCTGCCGCCAGCGCGGGCAGGCAGGATGCGGCGACGGATACGAGTGAGCTGACCAAGAGGGTGAAGAGGAGGCGGATGCTACGCATGCGAAATCCCTTCCCTGCTAAGCTGTGAATTCGATCGCGTTCCCCGATGTTGCCGTCAAAGTCTTGGCGCCTAGAAAGTCTTGGCGCCCAAAGAAAGCCTTGGCGCCTAGCAAGTCTCGGCGCCTAAGTCAGTCCGCGCAATTAAACCAGGGAACCGCGCCAGGCGAAATAGGCTTGCGGCGCCATGTCTGCGCCGCGCAGTCCGGTTGGCGCGTTGATAAACCTCGCGGCGGGGAACGGTTTTGCCGTGTCGCGTATTGATCTCAAGTCGCGGTCAGCGTGGCCGCCGGGGCGGAGCGAGGCGATAGAGCGAATGTGGAATCCGTGGTTTGCGCTGTCGATGCGCAACGCTTGCCTGGTCTGGGAAGCGCAAGGCGTCATGGCGCTTCGCCTCATGCGATTGGGGTTGGGTGGCGCCAAGGCACAGTCCGAGGCCACCAGAATGGTCAGCGAGAAATTCGCCGCGCTGGGCGAGGCGCAAGCTGTCATCGCGGCCGGCGCGATAAGGGGCCAGTCCGGCCACCGCGTGGCCAACAAGGTTGTCAGCGTCTACCGCAAGCGCGTCCGTGGCAACCGGCGCCGGCTCGCCAAAAAGCGCTCCTGAAACCGAAGGATCGCGCGCAGAGCGGCGCACCCGAACAGAAGACGCCGTCACCGGCAATTCCCATATGCGTTGACCGCTCGAACGCAGTGCGTCGATACTCACGCGCGTCATGCCCATGCTCCACGGACGCTGTGGCGGAGAACCGCGATGTTGAATGCCTATCCGAGCGCCGTTGCCGAAGGCGCTCCGCTTTCGGGCCGGGACCTCGCTGACCGCACCTGGGTCGACCTTGTCTCGCCGACGGAAGCGGAACGACAAGCCTTCGAGCGCGCCAGCGGCCTGAGCGTGCCGAGCGAGAATGACCTTGGCGAGATCGAGGCGACCAGCCGGCTGAAGATCAAGAATGACGCGCTGTACATGACCGCGCCGCTGATCTTTGCCGCGGGAAACGAGCCGTGCCTTCCGACGCCGGTCGGCTTCGTGCTGTCCAGACGGCTGCTGATGACCGTGCGGGTGGCCGCATCGGCCGCGTTCGACACCGTGGCGAAGGAGACGGGCGCCGCGGCGAAATCCGATCCGGCCGCCGTCTTCGTGCGCCTGCTCGAGGAACAGATCGATCACCTTGCCGACCTTCTGGAGCAGGCCAGCCGCGATCTTGATGACGCCTCGCACGCCATCTTTCGGCCGGAGCGTCGCAAGCGGCTGTCGCACGAATCCGCGCAGCTGCGCCGCTTGCTGATCTCGACCGGCCGCACCAGCGAGCGCATGGCGCGGATCCACTACACGCTGGTGTGTCTCGACCGCATGGCGAAATTCACGATCGACCGCGCCAACGACTGGCTCAAGCCCGATATGGCGGCGCGGCTGCAATCGATCGGTTCGGATGCCGCTTCGCTGGTGAATTATTCCGAAGGCATGGTCAACCGCGTGCAGCTCCTGCAGGACGCGGCGGTCGGGATCATCAACATCGATCAGAACGACGTCATCAAGGTTTTGACCATCGCCTCGGTGGTCGGCATTCCGCCGGTGCTGATTGCCGGAATCTACGGCATGAATTTCAAGAACATTCACGAGTATGACTGGGCGTGGGGCTATCAATGGAGCCTGGCGCTGATCGTGATCTCCGCGCTCTTGCCGCTCATCTGGTTCAAGTGGAAGAACTGGATGTGAACGCGCGCAGGGTGGGCAAAGGCGCGGAGCGCCGTGCCCACGCGTTCTGATAAACGGCAAAAATCCGTGTGGGTTTCGCGGAGCCTGTCATCGGGCCGGCCACTTCGGGCCGGACCCGCTGGCTCAACCCACCCTGCAGATTCAATTCCTCACCCTGAGGCGCTCGGCGCGCAGCGCCGAGCCTCGAAGGGCGAGGCCCAGCGCCTCAGCGCCTCAGCGCTCATGAAGCTCGTCGCGCGTCCAGCGGCGCCGAGCGCAGGAGTGTCCCGGCCTGGTGCGCCGCTTGTTCGCTTTTGCAAAAGGCGTCACCATGAATGCCCAAACATGGCGCCGGAATTGCCAAGAAAAGACAGCCAATCGGGAGGGCAAGCACGTGGGTAGCTCGTTGGGCAGCTTGTATAAAACGTTTAGTCTCGCCGTTGTCGTCATTGCCGCTGTCGTGATTGCCGCCTTGTCATCGTCGGCGAGCGACGCGCAGGTGCTGATGCAACGCGATGTGTCGCTGCGGATGGCGCTGACGATCGCGGAGACCGCGATCGCCGAATGCGCGAAAAGCGGCAATGACGTCTCGGTCGCGGTGGTCGACCG
>DASZWS010000208.1:0-22228 GCA_035546515.1 Vitreimonas sp.
GGCATCGGCACGTGCAGCGAAAGCGCGTTGGTTCTCGACGGGCTCATGCCCACTCCTTCAGGATTTCTTGGCCGCGGCCAGACGCTCGCGGACGATCGTGTCGGCGGCGATATGTGGCGAGACGCCGTCACGTTTTGCCTGTTCGACGATCTTCAGCGTGCGCGGACCGATTGCACGCACCCGCGCATCCACGGCCTCGACGCTTTCGCCTAAATACTCTGCCGAGACGCTGATAATGCCGCCCGCGTTCACCACATAGTCCGGCGCATAGACAATACCGCGCGCCATGAGGCGTGCGCCATCTTCTTCCGTCGCCAGCTGATTGTTGGCCGCACCACAGACGATTTTCGCGCCGAGCTCAGGAATGCTCTGCGCGTTCAGCCCCGCGCCCAGCGCGCATGGCGCGAACAGGTCAGCGGCCACCGCATGGATTGACTGCACAGGCGCGACTTCCGCGCCCAGCGGCTCTGCGCGCGCAAGGTTGTTGTGGTTCACGTCGGCAATGACCAGCTTTGCACCCTCGCCCGCAAGCAGTTTGCAGAGGTGCGAGCCGACCGCACCCACGCCTTGCACAGCAATTGTGCGGCCCTGCACAGCGCCGCCCAGCAGCGCCTTGATGGAGAGAAACACGCCGAGCGCCGTCCATGGCGAAGGATCACCGCCGGCTTGGCCCTCTTCCTTCGGCATGCCGGCGACATAGGTGGTGCGTTTGGCGATCTGGCGCATGTCAGCGACACTGGCGCCGACATCCTCGGCGGTGATGTAGCGCCCGCAGAGCTTTTCCACTTCGCCGCCGAAATGTTGCAAGCACGCATCGCGATCGGCGCCCATCTTGTAGATCACCGCCTTGCCGCCGCCGAGCGGCAGCTCCGCCATGGCGTTCTTGTAGGTCATACCGCGCGAGAGCCGGAGCGCGTCGGTCAGCGCGGCGTCGGGGCTGTCATAGGCGGTCCATATCCGGCAACCGCCGGCAGCGGGCCCGAGCACCGTGGAGTGGATGGCGATGAAGCCGGCGTAGCCCAAAGCTTCGTCACCGACGGGCACCACCGCTTCGTGCCCGTCGTATTGAGGATGAGACTGTACGCGCATCAGACGATCGGCTCGTTCAGGTAAAGAGCCCGTGCGTAGCGCATCGGCGGCGATCCGTACGCGAGGATGCCGTCGTGATAGGCCTTCAGGTTGAAGCTCGCACCGTCACGCTGCTCTGCGGCGGCGCGGGTTTCGTTGTGTTCGGTGACGCCGACGAAATAGGTCGAGAGCTGCGTCACTGAAAGCTGCGCGCGGCGCCACTTGCCGGCCGCTTCGCGTTCCTCCTGGAACGCGGTTTGCGTCAGCAGCTGCATCATCTGATCTTGAGTCATGCCGTCACAATGGATGGCCTGATCGATGATGGAGTTGGTGACCGTGCGCAGCAGCACTTTGAGTTGACTGAGCTTGTAGAGCGGATCGTCGCCCCGGAAGCCCTGCTCCACCATCATGCCCTCGGCATACACCGCCCAGCCTTCAATGAAGGAGCCCGAGCCGAGGATCGCCCGCAGCACGGACGGATAGGAGTTGGAGTGGAACAGCTGCACGTAGTGGCCCGGCATCGCCTCGTGCACACCGACGTCGCAGATGGCGCGCGTGTTGTATTCTCGCAGGAACGAGGTGACCTGCTCGTCGCTCCAGTCTGACGGGATCGGCAGCACGCAATAGAACGTCGCCAGATTTTTATCGAGCGGACCGGGGCTGTCGCAGTACGCCACCGCGAAGCCGCGCGCGAATTCGGGAATTTCCATCACCCGCACCGGGCCCGCCGGCAGCGTGATCAGATCCTTCGCCGCCACGAACTGGCGCGCTTCTTCAACCGTACCGCTTGCGAATTGCACCACCTGATCGCGTGGCGGCCGATCCGCAGCTGCGAGGTCGAGCGCGGCGCGGATGACGGCCTGCTGCTGTTCCGGGGTGGGATTATCCGGCGTCGGCGGCGCGCCCGCCTTGCCGGCCAGCGCCTGCTTGGAAACGGCATACATTTGTGCGCGCACACTCACCACCGCCGCCTCGGCGCGTTGGCGGATTTGCTGACGCGTCAGGTTTGACTGCAGCGTGAACTGCAATTGCTGATCGAAGCGTTCGGCGCCGGCGCGGAAGTCCGCCTTGGCCGCCGGCACGAGCGTAGTTTCGATCCAGTGCTGATGCTCATCCACCGCCGCATTGTGCGTGGCGATCGCGGCTTGCAGGCGCGTGCGCGCCACACCCGGGAGCGCATCCTTATGCGGCTCGATCATGTCGGTGATCGTGCTCTTCAAGCCCGGGTTCTGCAGCGCGTAGGTCGCTGCATGCGGCGCTGGCACGCGCGTCGGGTCCAATTGTTCGCGCGCTTGCTGCAACAAGCGAGGCATGGCTTCCAAACGCCGCGTCGCCGCCGCAAGCCGCGTCGGCAATGGCGCAAATTCGCGCGCCATCAGGCCGTAAATCGCGCCACCCGCGACGCCTTGATAAGTGAGCGGATTCCACGCCCAATCCTGTACGATCTCGGTCGTCCAAATCTGCGCGCGCAACGCATTCGACAGCAGCGCCGCGTCGACCTGGTTGGCGCGTGAGAGTTGTGTCTTGTCGATGCGATTGAGCGCATCCAGGGTCTGGTGCGCAAAGCGCAGGCCGGCGTTGCGGCCCTCCGCGCTCATGTCATCGAGTTGACCGTCAAACCGGTGGTCGCCGATCTGCGTCGCACCTACCGGCGAAAGCCGCATCGATTGATCGAGCCAACGCTGTGCAAGAGAGGAAAACGCGCGGTCGGCGCCCGATTGCGTTGCTCCGAAAGCGTCTCCAGCCACGATCGGCATAAGCATGGTGGATCCGAGCGCGGTGACGACCCGGCGGCGCGTGGTGCTCATGAGTGACGTTGCCTCCCAAAAGGCGATGCGGACGCACCCGGCGGGGCGTCCGTTCTTTGCGCGGCAAAATACTCAGACGCGCGGTTCGCGCAACAACTGGCCGACGAACAGGCCGAACCTTGCCGGGAACGCGAACCCAGAGGCAGAATCTGCCTTGGGGCGGCGCGGCCGGGGCTAGATTGCCTTGCCACCGCCCCGGTCAGCGGCTATGCACCTGCCCCTTCGCGCCCGTAGCTCAGCTGGATAGAGCATCAGACTACGAATCTGAGGGTCAGGAGTTCGAATCTCTTCGGGCGCGCCAGGACTTTTTCGCGGTCCACCAAAAAGCTCCATAACACCTTGAATGGCAACGAAATTTTTGGAGTTCGAAAAACCTTCGTTCGCCACGTACGCCAGACGCTCGGCGAAAAGCGAGGTTTAGCATCGTCCGCCTCTCTGCAAATCCACCTGAATCCTATCGTTTCCAACGGTTTTCGAGGAAGGCGAGCGAAGTTCGAAGTGCGCGCTCTTCGTTTCCGTCGCGACGAACCGAGTTTGCGATTGCACGCGCGCCGAAGCGCTGGATCGCTCCCATTCGGAGATCCGCTCTTCGAGCCGCTTTGCGGACGACATCAATTTGAGTGTCAGGTGTGGTCGCTGCCGACGCCAACCACGATGGCATGATAGCGCTGACCAAAACCAGCAGCGCTGCACGCATGGGCACACCAACAAGCAATGGCAAAAAATGGTGGCGCCGCTGCACTATTTCTCAGGCGATGATGTCCAAGCGACGGATCAGAGCGTCAATACGGCGGGGCCGTGGGCAGTTGAACACGTCACACTGCGCGGCGGCGCGCGAGCGGTGCGCGGCGCCTTTCAAGGGCGACCGGGACTCGAACTTCTCAGTCTATGCGCCTCGTTCTATGGACAAGATCGCAGCGCCACTTTCGCACAAATCGAGGCGAGTATTGACAGCCTCGTGACCGCGACGCCCGCCACGCAGGCGCCGGCGGCGACGCCCTAGTTCCTGATTGGGGAAGAGGCGACAAGGCCCGCGCGCTCGAGCCGTAGCGCGCACTATGTGTTGTTGTCTTGCTACGCCCCCGGGCGATGGCGCGCATTCACAAGTTGCGGCGGCCCCAATCGTGTCCGCTCGCACGCTTCGACCCCAATTTTGGGTATGCGCGCCGCCAGCCTTTTCGTCACCATCGCGCAAGGTTGCGTGTGGCGCTGCGGCGCGGCCCGCACGTGGAGTTCAGCGAACTGATATCGATGGGGATTTGCGTTGCAAAAAGCAAAGGCGAGCCACGCCGCTCGCGAAAGCAAAGCCACGGCGCTTCGCGGCGTGCGGGTGCTTGCCGGGCTCGATGAGCCCCATTTCGAAGCGCTGGCGCACATCTGCGAGTGGCGAACGGTTGAGGCGCGGACGCAGCTGAACGCTGCAACAGAGACCGACGATCGCGTCCTCTTCGTCCTTCAGGGCATGTGTCGGGTCATGGCGATCGCGCCGCGGGGCTGCGCTGCGACGCTCTGCATCGCGCGCGCCGGCGATGGCGTCAATCTCGCTGAGATGCTGCCCGGGGCGCAGATGAGCTATGGCGCGACCCAGCTCGTGTTTGATCAGCCGACAACCTTTGTCAGAGTTCCCCGCGCAGCGCTTTTGGAACACTTGCGCGCGTCGCCCACAACTCTCCTCACTTTGATGCACAGCGTCTGCGCGAGCGCGCTTGAAGCGCAGGAACGTTATTTCGAACTCGCCACCTTGGATGTGAGGGGCCGGCTTCTCGCTGAGCTCACCCGCTTGGCGTTGCGTGCATGGGCGCAAGAGCAAACTGGCGCGCGCGTGGTGTTGGAGGCGGCGCCGACCCACAACGATCTCGGCGAGCAAATTGGCGCGGCGCGGGAAGCTGTGACCCGCCAGCTCAACCTGCTTGAGGACGCAGGCGTCGTGCAATTAGGCCGCAAGCATATGGTCATTGCTAACGTGCACACGCTCATGCGCCTCTATGAGGCCGCCTCCGGCCGGCGCATCGCAGTGCATCTGCGCCCGCCTGCGGCGCTCTCAGTGGGCGATGGACGCGCGCCGTCTGAAGTTAGACCACACTAGCAAAGGCCTTGAACGGCTAACGCAGTGAGAGCCCTTCGTCTTCGGCGCGCGCAAGCAGCGCCCGGGCTGTGGCTTCGACATCCGCGCCGACAGGCGCGGGTTCGGTTAGCTCCAATTGGGCGCGAAGCGTCAGGTAGTTGGCGCCATCCTCACTACCCCATTGGACGCCCTCGAGAGCGATGACCAAATCCTTGGCGTGATCGCGGCGGCGCTGCATTTCGACTTGAGCGACGCCCAATACCGCGCGCGCCAGTTCGAGCGGCGCTCCACCCATGGAGAGACGCAGCTCAACAACAGCCATGGCGCGCTCAAAGGCCTGGTCCGCCTGACCGCGCGCCAGACAGGCGTCGCGTGCACAAGCTTGGGCGCGCGCCAAAAGAGCGCGCGCTCCATATTCGTCGGCCAAGGCAATCGCGGCCAGCGCGTGGTCGTATGCCGCGACCAGATCATTCATGGCGCGTGCAGCGTTACTGGCGCGCAGCAAGAGCCCGGCACGCAAATGCGGATTGTTCAGAATGATTTCTTCTTCCAGGCCGAGACGATAATGCGCGCGCGCGCCGGCGAAATCCTTGGCCTGAGCGGCAACGTCGCCAGCGACGCCTCGGGCCAACAGGACAGCGAGGCTATTGCCGACCTGCTTGCTCAATTTGAAACATCTTTTGAAATGCGGCGTCGCTGCATCGGCTTGCCCCGACGCCACAAGCGCAAGCGCAATAGATCCTTCTGAGTAGGAGAGGCCGACGCGATCTCCGTGCTCGGCGCGCAAGGCGTGAGCGTAGCGATAGTAGCTGAAGGCGTTTGACCAATCGGAACCGGCATGCGCCAAGTTGCCCAACACATGCGCGGCGTGCGCGCACGCGCGCCAGTCCGCAGCGCTCGCCCTCACCCGCAGCGCCAGCTCATTCGCTTCCTCAAACTTGCCTTGATGAAATAAGACGTTTGCGAGCAGCGCGTCGAGATAAGTATTTAGGTCCAGATCGCGGCAACGCTCGGAAAATAGCAAAGCGCCCTCGCCATAAAGACCGAGTTGGGCGATGTAAAAGAATAGGCACTCGGCGTGATTGTGCGTGCAAAGCCCTTCCCTTAGCAGCGTCGTCCAGCCTTGTTTGATGTTTGAGAATTCGTGGGCGATCGCGTCCAATACGGATGCGCGCTGCTTGCCCTGCAACTCCGCCATTCTGGCTTCGAGCCATTGCGTATAGTATCGGCCGTGACGCAACGCGGTGTCCCGGCGCGTGGCGGTCGCGAGCTGCTCGCTGGCATATTGAGCAACCATTGGATGCAGGGTGAACCGCAATGGTCCCGCACCACTGACAAGGCCCATAAGTTCAAGCATGCGAAGACGTCCCGCGTCCGCACCAGCGACGATTTCCGCCGCGGTCACATCAAAGCCGGACCGGAACACCGACAATCGCGCCAGCGCCTCGCGGCTCGCCTCGTCGAGAAGCGCCCACGAGCCTTCGAAGACGACCTTGAGGCTGCGGTGACGCGCCGCGGCCCGCCCGTCGATATCCTGCAGAAACGACAGGTCTTCGCGAAGGCGCTCCAGAATAGAAGCGAGGGGGTAAAAGCGAAGCCATTGCGCAGTTAGCAAAAGCCCAAGCGGCGAGCCCGACAACAAGGTGCAAATGGCGGCGAAGACCGCCTCGTCGCCCTCTTCCAAGATGAAATTGGGGTTGGCCTGTCGCGCCGCAGCCATGAACAGGGCGAGCGCGGGCTCGACATCGCCGCAAACCGCGCCAGAAGCTGTCTGCCCGCCAAGTCCGTGCAAACGATAGTGGCGCTCGCCTTCGAGGTGGAGGGGCTCACGGCTCGTCATCAAGAGTGTGAGCCGCGGAGCGTCGCGCGCGAGCTTTTCGAGCACATGCTTTTGCGCCTTGGCGTGCTCGGCGCCGTCCAGAATGAGGACGAAATCCTTGTGGTGCAGATAGGCGCTCAATTCCTCGGCGGAGTCGTTGTCGCCGCGCCAGGGAAAGCGCAGCGCGCGGGCGATTTCGCCGAGCACCTCGTCACCTGGCGCCATTTGCTCAAGGTCCACGAATATTACTGTACGGGTCTCGCCGAGCAGCATTCCAACATGGCAGGCAATGCGTGTCTTGCCGACGCCGCCAGCGCCAACCAGGGTGATGAGGCGATGGCTGCGAACAAGTTCACAAAGGTCGTCGACCTCTTTGTCTCGCCCAAACATCGCGCCGGATTGAGCGGGCAAGTTTCGCGCCTCGCTTTGGGCCAAACGCAGCGGCGGAAAGCCGGTGCGTTTGAGCCTCGGGTGCTCGAGGCTGAAGAGATGCAGCGGCGTCTCGGCGCCGGGCAGCCAGCACAAACCAAGGTCTGCATAGCTGGCGTTCGCTGGAAGTTCAGTGTTAGCGCGCGCTTCAGCGCTCACGACGATCTGTCCGCCCCACGCGCTCGCGGCCATGCGCGCGGCGCGATTGACAGCGCCGTAATCCAACTCTCCGGCGCCGCCATTGGTCTTGTCGAGGCTCATGATCTTGGCGGCAAGCTCGGCTTGGCCGTGACACTCGAGCTTGGCGTATACGCTTTTCAGCTGCGCGCGCACGGTGCCAATTTTGATTCGGTGGCGTGCTGCGATCGCGGATGGGCGCTCGCCGCTCGCGAGTGCAAGCGCGGCCCGGCACTCGGCCGGGGTGATGGCGAATTCGCGGCGCAAGGTCTGCGCAAGGTTGACCGGACGCACGACGCCGGCGTGAACCGCTACTCTCACCGGCAGGCCCGAGACAGCGCTCCAATCTTCTCGCGAGAGCTCAACTTGTAGCGCGATCGCGCACGCCAGCGGGGCGCCGTCAGGGCCGAACGCCGACAGCAATCCATCGCCGGCGCGGTGCTGAACAATTCCTCCCGCGAGGGCGGCGTGGTGCTCGAATATCGCTTCAAATTTGCGCCGCACCGCGCGCATGCGCTCGGGATATCGCTCCCATCGCTGCGTTCCATCTTCAATGTCGGCGAAAAGATAACAGGTGCTGTTATGCTCTTGCGGCGTTGTCGATGCCGGCATTCTCCTCCCCTCAGCGCCTTCGCCCGGGCACGGCGGGCACGCCAACTTTAAGGCGTTGGCGTCAAGCCCCAAACACCCACACCCTGAACGCTATCATAAAGATGACCGCCTAGCCTGCCTCCACCATGACAGGTAGGATATCGAGCGACCAGCCAGCGACGGTGTTTTGGTCTTCGATCTCGATCGCGCGCCATATTTCGCAAACGACGCTTCAGTCGACGTCGAATTTCACGCCCTGCGCCAACGGCGCGGTGTATCCGTAATTGATCGCGTTGGTTTGGCGGCGCATGTACGCCTTCCAGGCGTCTGAGCCGCTTTCGCGCCCGCCGCCGGTCTCTTTCTCGCCGCCAAACGCGCCGCCGATCTCCGCACCTGATGTGCCCATATTGACGTTGGCGATGCCGCAATCGGAGCCTGCGGCCGACAGGAATTGCTCCACCTCGCGCATATCGGTGGCGAAGATCGACGAGGACAGTCCTTGTGAAACACCATTTTGCAGCGCGATCGCCTCATCGAGCGTCGTGTATTTAAAGACGTACAGGATCGGCGCAAAAGTCTCCTGACGCGCGCACTCCGCCTCGTGCTCAAGCTCGACGAGCGCGGGCCGCGCGTAGAACGATGCGGCGCCGTTCACCTCCACACGTTCGCCGCCATGCACGCGCCCACCCGCGGCCCTGGCGTCATCCAATGCCTTTTGCATCGCTTCAAACGCCTGCTGGTCGATCAGCGGCCCCACCAACGCATCGCTCTGGAGCGGATCGCCAACGCTCACGCGCCCGTAAACCGAAATCAGCCGTGGCACGAGTTGGGCATAGACATCACGATGCACGATGAGCCGCCGCATCGTCGTGCAACGTTGTCCCGCCGTGCCCATGGCGCCGAAGGCGACAGCGCGAAGTGTCAGCTCCAGATCAGCGGACGGTGTGACGATCGAAGCGTTGTTGCCGCCCAATTCAAGAATGCTGCGGCCAAAACGGCGCGCAACCCGCGCGCCGACATCGCGCCCCATGCGGGTCGAGCCGGTCGCTGAGATCACCGGCACACGCGCATCGTCGGCCAAAATCTCACCGATGCTGCGATCACCAATCAGCAGGCCGAGCAGGCCGGCCGGTGCGTCTGCGCCAAAGCCGGCTGCGACGCGCTTCACCAGCGCGGTGACCGCCAGCGCCGTGAGCGGCGCTTTTTCAGATGGCTTCCACACCACGCTGTCGCCACATACGAAAGCGAGCGCCGCGTTCCAGCTCCACACGGCGACGGGAAAGTTGAACGCGGAGATGACGCCGATTGGACCGATCGGATGCCACTGCTCAGTAATGCGGTGCGCCGGGCGCTCCGAGGGCAGGCAAAGGCCGTAGAGCTGGCGCGAGAGACCAACGGCAAAATCGCAGATGTCGATCATCTCCTGAACTTCGCCGAGCCCCTCGGAGAGCACCTTCCCCACCTCGATCGAAACCAGCCGGCCGAGCGCATCCTTGTGAACGCGCAGCTCTTGGCCGATCTGGCGGACAAACTCGCCGCGGCGCGGCGCAGGCACGAGCCGCCACTGCCGGAACGCCGCATCGGCCTCCGCGATCAGCTTGTGCGCTTCTTCCGCGCCGGTCTCGCGCACTTCCGCGATGGCTTCGCCGGTGATTGGGGAATGCACAACCAGCGCACCGCCTTGCAGCAGGTTTGCATCAACACCCAACCCGGCAAGCAGTTGGCGCACATCGGTACGAAGCGGTGCGGTCATGGCGGTAAACAATCCCCGATTTGAGCGGGGCTTATAACATGGCCGCACGCCAACGCGACTGCACGCCTGGGCCTAGTCGATCTGCCGCCAGGTGTAGTGTGCGCCGATCGCACCGAACGCGCGGTCCCAAGCAGCGCGCGCGTTGGCTTCGGGCACGTCGTGATCTTGGCCGTGAGCGATAAAATAGATGTCGAACGCAACGCCGTTGGCGGCAGGCCCGAATTCCTGACGCACCACTTGATCCATCCCCCGCCCATCCGGATGCGCATATAGCGAGTAGAGCGGCGTGTTCTGACGCATATCGGAAATGAGAATAAGCCGCCGGTTGTGGATCGCCGCGTTGAAATCATCGCTGCCCAGCCAGCGATGCACATACTCGACAATCGGGCTGGTCGGCGCTTCAGCCGGCGCGCCCACCTGCTCGATGACGCGATCGGCCGCACCTACGAACTTCTGCTCGAAATCGCGCACCGTATAGCGATGGCCGCGATACAGGTCCGACCAGAATGACGGCTGCCCTGGATTGCACGCGGTGAACAGCGGATGCGTGGAGTTTTCCGCGTCGAGCGCGACAATGGAAAACTTCTGATAGCGCTGCGTCGTACGCTGAGCCGATTCAACAATGCCGCGCAGCGCATCGCCCATTGCGCCGGTCCATTTGTCGGTGCGGTCGACAATAACGACAGTGTGCCCCTCGATCGGGCGGTCCACTGGGCACAGCGTTTCCGGATCGAGCTGAGCCGGGCGAAACAAGAAAACCAGGACGCTCAGCAGCACCAAGCCGCCAATGATGAGCCCTGTGCCGATCGCGTAACGGCGGTTTGCGCGAGCACGATCGTTCATCAGCGGCGGCGCCGCAACGAAAAGAACGGACTGCCGGCACGCGCCGGTTCTTCTTCGACCTCGCCGTCCTCCTCGTCCTCGACCTCCTCATCCTCGGCCTTGGGCTCAAGCGTGATCGTATCGGAGAACTCGGTCCGCACGTGGACGTGCGCGTTGTTTTCAATGTTCTTAAGAAACGGGGTCAGCTCATCGTCGTAGAATGAATGATATTCCGCCTCCAGTTGCGCGCGCGCGCCGGCAATCTGGCTTTTGCAGGCAGTGATGTTGGCGGTGGCGCGGGAAAAGGCCGTGGTCAATTGCTGCAGCACATCAGCACTCGACGGCGGTTTCACGTTGACGAACGGGTCGTCATCGAAATAGCTCGGCGGCTCAGTGTCGCGTGCTTCGATATTGGCGTCGCGGTAGATGGAGATGGCGTCGCGTCCCTCCACCAGCACCTGCGCGGCGGTGTAGTCCCACGACGCCGCGTTATCCTGCGTTCGCGCGATCGCCTTCCGCAGCGCGCCGACCAGTCCGGTGCTCTGCGCAGCGACATCCGCGAGTGCGGCGTCGGCCGCTTCCTTGGCTGCGTCAATCTCATGCGAAAGACCGAGCGCGATCTCTTGCGTCCGCTCGCGCGCCTCCTCCATGCGCCGATGGCGCGGGCCGTAACCTGGATACGGATCGTCCCAGTGGACGCCGCGGGCGATCGCAAAAATGCCGATGAGCAGCGCGATGATGAACAGCAACAACGATTCCAGTTGTTGGAACGGCTGAAAGGGGTGACTGGCGATCGATGTGAGGATGTTGTCCGGCGCGGGCGAATCCAGCGCGCTGTGCGAAAGCATGTAGCGGTAGTGGGCGATATAGAACGCGAATAGCAGCAACAAACTGCAGCCGATGACGATGGCGGGCATGGCCCAAAGCCGATGCTTCTCTCCGCCCTTGCCGTCGGCGCCGCGATAATCGAGATAGCGCCACGGGCCGACGCCGATCAGCGATCCCGTGAGCACCACCAACACTGAAATCATCAGCGCCGTGGTCCAGCCCTGCACCAAGCCGCCGGGACTAGCCTGACCGATGATCCAGCCGTTTGCCGCCACCTCCAGCACGAACAGCGCCGCCAGCCAGAACACCTTGCGCCAAAACACCGTATCGTAGCTCGGCTCCGTGTCAGTCAGGCGATGCAGAATGCGAAACGCGCGATAGTCGCGATAGCTGCGTGCGAAATCGGTCTGCGCGTTCTTGAGTTCGAGGCCGACCGCGTTCTGCGCGCGCGCTTTCTTGGCGCGGAACTGGGTCAGGATGGTCTGCGGCTCGCTCGTCAGCGCTTCCAGATCTTGCGGCAGCGTCGTGAAATCCTGCCCTGAGCCGACGCCCAGCACTTCGTTCGAGCGTTGATTGATCGCGCCTTCGACGCGACTGACGATCATCGCTTCGACAGCGTTCAAGCGCGTGTCGTTTGTGTCGGGAATATTCTTCGCGCCATCAGCGGCGCCGCGATCACTCAGCTTGAGTTCGCGCTCCAACTGTTCAGCGCTCAACGTCGTGGGAATGGCGCCCTCCACCGTTCGACATGCGGCATCGCCATGCCGCGCGTTCCCTCTTTGCGCGAATTTCGTAGTTTCTGCGTAAGGCGGATTCTAGGCAAGCCGTGTCTCGAGACTTTCGTCGCGTTACGGCGTGGTCATGTCCAGCACGAGCGCCGGCCACGTGAATCCGGCATTGGCGCCCGCGCCGATGCCTTCGCCGGCAACGGCGCCGTAGAACTCACGGAACCCGCTTTTCTCAATCAACGCGGCAAGTTGCATGCGAATGCGCTGCGCCAGCTCGGGCAAATTGTTCCGCATCAGCGCGAGGTAGGCCCAGTAACTGGTGGCGCCGGTGGCGACGTCGCCACGCCACAGCAATCCCCAAGGATCGACCGGCGTATCGGTGATCGGATTAAAGCTGACGCCCGCGGCGCCGAGGAACTTTGAGTCATGCGTCTGCAAATGCCGCTTCACGATGCGCGATCCGATTTGGTCGTTGAGCATCGTGAGACTGGCCGCGGCCAGCACGCCGCCGAACGTCGGCGTCGTCAATTGGCGTGCATTGACGTGATCATAGGCGACAAACAACTCGTGCTCTTCGTTCCACATCGTCCGCATCATCGCCGCGCCCAGCGCTTCCGCGCGCGCGGTAAGCTTCGCCGCCCGCGCCGGATCGCCGGTGCGCGTGCATGCCTCCGCCAGCGCTTCCAATGACAAGAGCTGCCAACTACAGAAAGTCGGATCGCTCACCACAAAGCCGTGCTTTTCCGCCAGCGCACGTTCGGCGGAATATACCAAATGCTGCAGGTTTTGGCTGAGCGCGACGCAATCGAGCAAATAGTCCAAGCGCGAGGCGGTGTTCACCAGCGCATCGAATTGCGGCGACGCATCGGTGCCGGATTCCAACGGATGCAGGATGACCGGCGGCGCGTCGGCTTTGACCATCCGGTGCTTGTCGATCGCGTCCAGCAGCGCGACGCCGCTATCAAGCAACGTCGCCGCATCTTCGCGCTTGGGATCGTATAGCCGTCCCGCCGCATAGGCCGCTGTCGGCGGATCGATAATCCAGCTACGGCCGTCGTCACGATAAATCGGCCCCAGAGTCTGCAGCACGATGCGTGTGCGTTCTTCCGAACCCGGCGCCGGCCGTTCGTGCGCGAGCAAACCATCGGATGCAGTGTTCGCCTCAAACAGGATATCCAGCTCCGCATCGGCGGATGAAAGATCGATGTGCTGAAGCGCCAGCGCGTGATAGGCGCTGTCCCACGCAAACAAGCAGTTGTACTCGTCTGCCGCGGGCAAATGGAAAACGCCGCCGAACGCTTCAACGCGGTGACGCTGAAACATCTCCACGCAAGCACTGTAGATATCCATCGTCATTCAGCGTGATCGTCCGCGCGCCGAAACCGGCCAAATCGCAACCAATGTGGCGCCGTCCACGACATGATAAAAGTCGTAGAGATTGACCGTCGGGTCGCAGTGCGGGACCGCTAGCGAAACGAGATCGCCAATCTTTGGGCTGTAGTCTGGCGCAATTAGCGCTCCGTGCTCGTCGCCCATGAACACGAACATGCCGCCCGCGGGCGCGCCGCTCTTTATGCTCGGCGGGCCGCCATCCGTCGCCATGGATTTGAAGCCCGAGTCGAGCGTCGCCATCCCCGGCGCGTTGGCGCTCACCACGTGCGCGTCGACAAACAGCGACGTCTCGAACGGCTGCTGCGCCTCCCCGCGCAAGTCGCAGTCATTATACTGGCGGTCCATGAAAACATAGGAGCCGACCTGCCATTCGTTCAGCACGCCGAGCGCCGCATCAATGTGGTGCGTGCCCGTGCCGCCGCCGGTGATCAGCGCCGGCTTCAAGTCGGCGACGGTCAGCGCATCGATGACCGACTGCAGATACCCAGTGCGTTCCTCGATGGCCGCGCGCCGGTCCGCGTACGCTTCGATGTGCTGCTGCGCGCCGCAATAGAATTGGACGCCCGCAAAAGTTAGCGACGGCGCCGCCGCTATTTGCTTCGCAAGCGCGACCGCGGCTTCCGGCGAAGGTACGCCCGTGCGACGGATTCCCGGATCGATGTCGACGACAACAGGCAGCGTCTTGTTCGCCACTTTGGTCGCAGCAATCAACGCGCCGACGTTGTCGGGATTGTCCGCAACAACACTCAGACCCTCGATGCGATTATGCAAAGCGATCAGCCGCTCGATCGCCTGCGGCGTCACTACCGGCGAGGTGATGAGAATCGCCTGGATGCCGCCCTCGGCCAGAGCCTCCGCCTCACCCAGCTTGGCGCAGCACAATCCAACCGCGCCCGCCGCGATCTGCATCTTGGCGATATCGACGCTTTTGTGCGTCTTCGCATGCGGTCTGAGCCCCACGCCATTGGCTTTCGCAAACGCTGCCATCGCAGCGATGTTGCGCTCCAGCGCCGCGCGTTCGATCACCAGCGCAGGCGTGTTGAGTTCGCCGCGCGAACCTTGGCGGCCAATCAGGTGGCGGTGCAGTTCAAGATCGTTCGGCATCAGCCTTTGCCAAAAAGTGGTTCGAGGTGGGCGTTCAGGAATTTTCCCTCCGGATCGTGCGCGGCGCGCACCTCACGGAAGCGCTGCGCCTGCGGATAAAGCGCATCCACGTCAGCGCGTGCAAGCGTGTGGCGCTTGGCCCAGTGCGGACGCCCGCCATGTGCACGGAAAATAGGCTCTGCGCCGCCCAGCACGCTCCGCCAATTCATCTTCGCGTATTGGTGCATGGAAATGGAGAGGCATGGCCCGTTGTTCATAGGCGAGAGCCAGATGTCGTCACCCGCCACGGCGCGGAATTCAAACGGGAAGGTCACCGGTAAGTTCTTCTGCTTGATCCACGCGATGGCTTCACGCAGCGCTTGCCAGCCCGTCGCGTACGGCATTTCGTATTCCATTTCCTCAAACCGCACCGTGCGGTCCGATGGAAATATTTGATACGCTGGCCCTACGCGCCGTGTTTTCACGCCCTTGGTAACGATGTGCGGCTGCAGCATCTTGGTGAGAAACGGCGCCACCGAACACACATCGCAGACCATCTTGAACAAACGGTCGTCCATGTCGTTCATGCGCTTGAGCGGGCCTTCGTCCGGCGCCGGGTTCAGCGTCTTCAGCGCAACGTAGTCGCCATACGGAAACACGAAGAACTCAACGTGCCGGTTGGCCGCAACCAGTTCATCCCATTGCTCAGTGACTTCATCGATGTGGCGCGACTCGATCTTCTCTTCGAGGTGATAGGCGGGCAGCACATCGATCTCGATGCGCGTGGCGACGCCCAGCATGCCCAAGCCCACGCGTTGCGCTTGGAAGAGATCGGCATTCTCCGTTTCGTTGCAGGTGACGACCGAGCCGTCCGCCTGCATCACTCGAAAGCCGCGCGCCGCTGTCGACAGCGAGCCCAGTTTGATGCCGGTGCCATGCGTGCCGGTGCCGATGGCGCCCGCGAGCGACTGCGGGTTCACGTCGCCCTGATTGATTAGCGACAGCCCCTGCTTCCACAGCGCCGCCGTCAGCTTTGCCAAATCCCAGCCCGCCGGCGCCCATACCCGATTCGCGCCAGCGCCCGGTTCGATGGCGCCCTCCAGTGCATCGAGCCGCAGCAATGCGCCGTCGGTCTCGCACAACGGCATGAACGAATGCCCTGCGCCGGTGACGCGCGCCTTGCGCGCCTTGCGCAAGATATCGGCAAGTTCGGCCTCAGTTTGTGGGCTGGCGATTTGCGCCGGGCTTGCCGCCACGCTTCCAGACCAGTTCTTCCAAGTTGGCATGTGTCAGAGCTTCGATGTGATCACGTGTTCGACGCTCTTTTCGCCGAGCTTGGTGACACAATACCAGCAAAAACTGCCCGCACCGGTGGCGCCCGCCGCCAAAGCGGCCAAACCCGTGACCCAGCTGAACAGATAAAGCGCACCCAGCATCAGCAGCTGCAGCACAAACGCCAGCACGCTGGCCGCCGCCACCACCGCCAACGGCCAAAACAGCAGATTTTGAATAAAGCGTCCGTCGTCGTGTGGCTCGCCCAGGAAAATCCGCTTGCCGTTGCTGCTCGCCATATTGAGTGCGCTAACCGCCAACACGCCCAAGCCGACCTGAAGCAGTGTGAAGAACGCCCCTTGATTGAAGAGATCGCTGATCAGCACATACAAGCCGACAAGCGGCGAAAAATACGATGAGCCGTGAAAGGAGCCGTCAGGGCCGACCTCGCCCTGAAACGCCCGACCCGTATCAGTGATATAATTGCCGATCAGCGCAAACGGATTCATGTGATTGACGGTGTCGATCCACGAGGCTTGCGCCACGTAGAGCCCATTCAGCGCCTCCGGCCCCAGCAAGCTCTCTGACGCCTTCGTGACAAGAAAGCCGACGCCCAGAACCAGAAAGCCCCGTATCAGGTCGTGAATCGGAATCGTCCACTTGCCGACCTTGATGCTCGGCGCTGGCTTCTCGGGTTCAGTGCTCCACTGTCCGGTTGGCGCGTTTTGTTCGCTCATGGCCCGCTCCGCGCTTCTGCCTAGCAGAGCCCGGACGCAAACTCATCCGCAATCTTACGCCGGTTGCTTGAGCGCGGCTGCAAGGCGCGCAATCAGCTTCTCCCGCTCCGCATCGGACTTGGCTGCGCCGATAGCGCGGTTCATGTCCGCCATGAGCTGTGCACGCGCATTGTGCCAATCGAGCTTGGCCGGCGCCGCCGTTTGCAGTCGCGGTGCAGCAGCCGGCGTCAGCGCTTTGGCTTGGCCTTTGAGCGGCGCCTCGAATGTCTGATCCAGATCGGGGACAATCACCCGCTCGCCAACCTCCGGCAATTGCTGAAGCCGCTTCTGAAAACCCGCAGCGCTCTCAGGCTCGCCATGGGTCAAAAACACTGAGCCGCTGATCGGCGCGCGCGCCTGCACCCAGCGCGCCAAGGTCGGCGCGTCCGCGTGACCGGAATAAATGTCGAGCGTGCGGATGCGCGCGTTGACCTGATATTCCTCGCCCTGGATACGCACGCGTTTGTGACCATCGCGCAAGAACCGCCCCAGCGTGCCGACCGCCTGATAGCCGATCAGCATCACCGTCGCGTTCGGTTGCCACAGCAAGCGCTTCAGATGATGGCGCACGCGTCCTGCGTCGCACATACCGCTCGCCGACACGATGACATGCCAGCCTTTGACTCGTTCGATGGATTTGCTCTCGGCAGGGCTCTCCGTGAAGCGCAGCCAGTTCGATTCTCGCAGCGATGAGAATGGATGCGAACCGTCGGACGGACGCGTGGCCTTGAGGAACGTGTCGGTCGCGCGGATCGCCAGCGGCGAATCCAAAAAGATCGGGCCGCGCGGCGCATCACCCGATTCCATCGCCTCCAGCAGATCCATGATCAGCTCTTGCGTGCGCTCAACCGCAAACGCCGGCACCAGAAGCGGCCCACCGGCTGCGTGTGCGTCCAGCAATTCCTTCTTCAGCGCCGCACGGCGCTGGTCCTGCGTCATGGTCGGCCGCTCGGTGTCGCCATAGGTGCTCTCGACCACGAGATAATCGACGCCCGCCGGCCCCGTGGGATCGTCTGCGAATTCACGCCCGCCCGGCCCGACATCGCCGGAAAACAAGAACCGTTCGAGGTCTGCGCCTTCGCCGACCTCCACCTCGATCGAGGCCGATCCAAGAATATGGCCCGCATTCCAATACCGCGCGCGCACGCCGGGGGCGACATTGGTCCACGTGTCGAATTCGACGGCGCGGAAATGCGGCATGGTGTTTTCAGCATCTTCGCGCGTGTAAATCGGCTCGACCGGCGTCTCACCAAAGCGCTGGCGGCGGCGATTGAGGCTTTCGACTTCCATCTCCTGGATGGCGCCGGAATCCGGCAGCATCACCCGGCACAAATCCGCAGTGCCTTGAGTCGCAAAAATCGCCCCCTTGTAGCCGTTGAGCACCAGCTTCGGCAGCTGCCCCGAATGGTCGATATGCGCGTGCGTCAGCAGCACTGCGTTCAACGATCCGGGCGAAAACGGAAACGGCTGGTAGTTCAGCTCCTTCAGCGACTTCGAACCCTGGAACATGCCGCAATCGATCAGCACCCGCGCGCGATCCGTTTCCAGCAGCATGCACGAGCCGGTCACACAGCCGGCGGCGCCGAGGAAATGCAGTTTAGCGGTCATGAGCGTTGTCCTCGGCTGGCGTTTGAGACAGCGACTATAGCGCCGCGCCTCCCGTCACGCGATGACCGTTCGCCGCACACACCGTCTCGTTTTTCAAGCCGCGCGCCGACCCAAGCCCCTAATAGAGCAAGTGCTTCTGCCGCTCGCTTGCCCACGCTTGTTCGTCCGGCACGGTGATCGCATCAAGATCGGCAGGCGTGGCATTCGCGTCATCCACCCACTCACGCAGAAGCGGAGAGCCGTTGATCACGTCGATGGCGAGCTTATCGAACACGTATTCATATGAGAACTCGCGCCACAGCTCATAGTCGGGATAAAGCCGCCGGATGGCCTTGAACGCCAGCGCCTGCACACGCCAAGGCTTGAAGGCCTCGTGAACGTAATAGGCCGGATCTTCGCAATGGATCTGCACGCCGTGGCAGAGTTCCCCCTCCCACTTGTGAAATGTTGGCTGGAACCAGATCTCGCGTAGTTTGCAGCCCTTGAGCCACTGCGGCGCGAGGCGCTCCATTTCCGCCATCACGGCGCGCGCATCGATGTCGCCCGCGCCAAACACTTCGAGCGGGCGCGTGGTGCCGCGCCCTTCCGACAGCGTCGCGCCTTCCACCATCACCGTGCCGGCGTACGCACGCGCCATCCAAAGATTGGGCGCGTTCGGCGACGGGTTCACCCAGGTGCGTTCGCCGAGCGGCCAGCCGAAGCCGGGCGATGCATCCGGCTTGTAGCCTTCCATCTCGATGACCCGATACGGCAGGTTCAGCTTGAAGTGGTCGATGAACCAGCGCCCGAGCTCGCCGAGCGTAAGCCCATGGCGCATTGGCATCGGCCCGGCGCCGACGAAGCTTTCCCAGCCGGCGCGGAGCGTCAGCCCTTCGATCGGGCGCCCCGCTGGATTGGGCCGATCCAACACCCACACTTCCTTGCCGTGCGCGGCCGCCGCTTCGAGCATGTACAAAAGCGTAGTGATGAACGTGTAGATGCGGCAGCCCAGGTCCTGCAGGTCAATCAGCACCACGTCGAATGTCGACAGCATCTGGCCGGAAGGGCGGCGCACATCGCCGTACAACGAAAACACCGGCACCCCGTGCAGCGGGTCGGTATAATCGCGCGACTCCACCATGTTGTCCTGCTTGTCGCCGCGCATGCCGTGTTGCGGGCCAAATACGGCGGTGATGTTGATGTCACCGCATGCAGTCAATGCGTCCAGTGAATGCGTGAGATCGCGCGTTACTGATGCGGGGTGCGCCACGAGCGCCACGCGCTTGCCGGCCAGCGCCGCGCGCAAAGCAGGATCCGCAAGCAAACGATCGATGCCAAACTTCATGGGTTCAACTCATACGCAAACGAATCGGCATGGTGGAAGTCCGGTTTGCCGGGAGCGTGCTTAAGCGCCCAGTAGGATTTGGCGCCATCGCTTTCTTCGATCACCGCCGACACGCCGAGGCGCCACGGCTCGCGGAGCGCGAAAGCCAAGTCGAACGCCGCAGCAATCTCGACGGAGCCGGAATCATAGCTTTCCGAGCGCGCCGAGAGCTGCGCTTCTTCGGCGATGCGCATGCCCTGCCGATAATCGTCAAACCGATAGGAGGCCCAATCGCCGGAAGATGCGATGTTGAACTCCAAATAGGCCGGGCCGCCCGCCGCGCGCACGAACGCCTCAAAGCAGGTGTGCTTCCATAACTCATCGGCGCGTTGCGACGTCCCTTTCGGCGGCGGCAGCACGAGTTTCGCCCGGTCGCAGGTAACCAGATAGTGAAGCGCCAACACGTCGGGTCGCGGGCGCGCGGCTTCAACTTCGATGCGCTGAACCGCGCGGCAAATGCAGTCGGGATGCAACGTCAGCTCAAAGCGCATGCTTTGCACCTTAGCGCTTCGCCGGCTTAATAACGACTAACGGCGGCGCTTGCCGCTGCGGTCATCGTCCACGGGCGGCGCGGCTGCACCCGCATGCGGAAAGCCAGGCAGCTTATCGATCTCATAAGAAATCGCCGCGCTCCGCGCCTCTTCCTTGACCTCGGCGCTGCAATTGCTGCGCTGAAACGAAATATAGAGGTCAACCACGCGCTTGGCGTTGTCGCCCCAGCCGCGCTGGGTGTCGTAAAGATTGGCGAACGCGGTCCACGCCATCATGCTTTCGCCCAGCGTCGCGCTGTCGAACAGCTTCATCATCTGTGGCTGAAAGAAGCCCAGCCGTGCCGAAACAGTGCCGGCGTCGGCGCCGTGCAGTTCGGTGAAAAACTCGGTCCACGCCGCATTGGCGCGCGCGCACATATCCAGAATGCGCGTGTCGCCACGGCCAAGGCGCTCCAACAGCTCGTGCATTTGCACCTTCCCCTGTGCCAAATCGGGCGCGCCCTCCCTTGCCGAGAGAACTGCCAGACTTCCGTGACAGCAAATGCAGCCCCCATACCGCGGGGGGTTGCGGTTTACCGCCGCCCGCGCATGGTTAAAGCGGGAGGGACGGCGATGGTCGATGTCTTCATCAGCTATAAGCAGGAAGAGCGCGAAGCGGTGCAAATCATCGCGTCATCGCTGAACGACCTGAAGTTGTCTGTGTGGTTCGACACCAAACTGCGCGCCGGCGGCTCGTTCGACGAGGAAATCGCCGCAGCCCTCAACGACGCCAAGTGCGTGCTGGTCTGCTGGACGCCGGCGGCGATGCAATCGGAATGGGTGCGCGGCGAAGCCACCCAAGGCAAGGAAAGCAGCCGCCTCGCCGCGGCCATGCTACAGCCCACCACGCTCATCCCACCCTTCAACCTTGTGAACGCGGTGAACCTGACGGCTTGGGCGGGCCAGCCCGACGATCCGGCTTGGCTGAAACTGCTCGAGCGCATCGGCGAACTCACCGGACGCCCCGGTCTTTCCACGTACTACGAGGTGATGCGCGCAGGCGCGTCGAAAGAAGAGCTGCACGCCTGGGCCACTGAAAACGGCGCCGACCCGCTCGCCGCGACCGTTTGGGATCGCATCAAACTCATCGAAGGCGAAGGCGCCGCTGAACGCATCGCCCGCGAGCAAGCCGAAGCGCGCGCTGCCGGTGAACGCCGCCGCGCCCAAGCCGAACGCTCCCGCCGCCTCATCCGCGAACGCGGCCTGCGCGATCCGCGCTTGGAGCGCCTGCGTTTTCTTGGATTGGTCGGGTCAGTTGCGGCGATTGCGCTGATTTCACTCGGCGCGATTTTCTATTTCGCCGACGCGCAAGCGCGAGAGCGCACGCTGCAAAACAATTCCGATTCAATTCCAGCGGTTCGCGCATTCCTGGCGAAGAACGAATGGCATCCGATCGCCGCCGAGGCGCGCGACAAGCTTTCACGTCTCGACGCTCTCGCCTGGAACAGCGCCCACACTGCGGGCACGGTGGACGCATTGTCGGCATATGTGCGCGACGCCAACCCGCCGCCACAGGGCGCATATGTTTCCCAAGCGCGCGCCGAGTTGCAAAGCGCGCAAATGATCGCACAAGCGCAGCAAATCCTACAGCGCCTGGAACTATACCACGGCCCGATCGACGGCGCGAAAAACGAAGAGGTGAACGCGGCCATCCGCCTCTTCCGCTATCGCTGGAACATGGAAGTGTCCGATGAGGTCGATGCGGCGCTTATGCAGCGGCTCGACGCCGCGGTGCAAAGATGGATTCATCCAACGCTGGACGAGCTCCGGGCTTCGCCGGAAGCTGCTCACGTCACCGAAGCCGATTTCGTTCGCATCGCCGCCGACTATAAGTTGGAAGCGGCGACATTCCGCGCGGTAGCCGCTGTTGAGGGCGGCATTAGCGGCTTCGGGTCAGACGGTCGTCCGATCATCCTATTCGAGCGCCGCCTCTTTTCGCGCCTCACCAATCATCAATACGATCAAAGCCATCCCAACGTTTCTAGCACGACTCCGGGCGGCTATCCTCACTCGCAAGCTGACCGTTGGGCGCAGCTTGCGGAAGCTTACGAACTCGATCCGGAAGCGGCCTTCAAGGCGACAAGCTTCGGCGTTTCCCAAATGCTGGGCATGCAAT
>DASZWS010000209.1:0-16117 GCA_035546515.1 Vitreimonas sp.
AGACCGAAGGCCATGGGGATTCAGCGTCTCGGGCCCAGGGATGCGCCTTCGGGGTAAAGGCCGCCTTAACTCACAAAGCGATGCAGGCTGGACGCCGCCCACGGCTTCCTTTAACCGGCCTGTTTTTAGGAGCAGCGCCACTATGGCCCCGCCTCTGGTCGGCCTCATCATGGGGTCGAAGTCCGATTGGGAAACCCTGGCTGCCGCCGCCGAGACGCTCGACGCGCTCGGGGTGCCCTACGAAGCCAAGGTGGTGTCCGCGCACCGCACGCCGCAACGGCTTTACGACTACGCCACCAGCGCCAAGGCGCGGGGCCTCAAGGTCATCATCGCCGGCGCCGGCGGGGCAGCGCACTTGCCCGGCATGGCCGCCTCGATGACACCGCTTCCCGTGCTTGGCGTGCCGGTAAAAAGCCGCGACCTCAAAGGCCTCGATAGCTTGCTCTCGATCGTGCAGATGCCGAAAGGCGTGCCGGTCGGCACTTTGGCGATCGGCGAAGCCGGCGCGGTCAATGCGGCTTTGATGGCGACCGCAATTCTCGCGCTCGCCGACGACGCTCTCGCCAAGCGTCTCGACACCTACCGCGCCGAACAAACCGCTGCGGTGGCTGAAAGCCCAACCTGATGACGCTTGCGCCGGGAAGCACCATCGGCATTTTGGGCGGCGGCCAGCTCGGACGCATGCTGTCGCAAGCGGCGGCGCAACTCGGCTTTGACGTGTGCATTTTTACCGACGAGACCAACAGCCCCGCCGCACGCGTGTCCGCGCACACCATTGTCGCCAAATACGATGATGAAGCTGCGCTGCTGAAATTCGCCAAGCGGGTTGAAGTCGTCACCACCGAATTCGAAAACGTCCCCGCCAACACTGCCGCGATCCTGATGAAGACCGGCGTCGAGGTGCGGCCGCATCCGCACGCGCTGGCGGTGGCGCAGGATCGCTTCGACGAAAAGAGCTATTTGAAAAGCGCCGGTATCGCCACGCCGGCGTTTGCGGCGGTCTCAAGCCAGGATGATCTCGACGCCGCGCTTGAAGAGATCGGCGTCCCCGCGATTCTGAAGACCCGTCGGCTCGGCTATGACGGACGCGGCCAAATTCGCATTCAACGCAAACAGGACGCCGTTGGCGCTTACGAGAAGCTCGGCGCACCAGGCATCCTCGAACAATTCTGCCCGTTCGAGCGCGAGGTCTCGATCATCGCCGCGCGTGGCGAAAATGGCGACGTCGCCTTCTTCGATATCTGCGAGAACGTGCACAAGAGCGGCATCCTTGCCCGCACAACTCTTCCGGCAAACAGCAGCGCCGCCGTGACGGTCGCCGCGCGAGAAGCCGCCCAGCGCGTGCTCGACGCTTTCGGCTATGTCGGCGTGCTGACCATCGAGTTCTTCGTGATGCGCGACGGCTCGGTGGTCGCCAACGAAATGGCGCCGCGCGTTCACAACTCCGGTCACTGGACCATCGAAGGCGCACTCACGTCGCAATTCGAGCAGCATATCCGCGCCATCGCTGGCTGGCCGCTCGGCCCCACCACGCGGATTGCTGATATCGAAATGCTCAATCTCATCGGCGAAGACGCCAACGATTGGGCGCAATACGCCGCCGATCCGACTGCGCATCTGCATCTCTACGGCAAGCACGACGTTCGCCCTGGCCGCAAGATGGGCCATGTCACCAAGCTGAAATTGCGCGCTTTGCCCTAGCGCGGATCTTCCCGCGTCGAATAAAGCCAGAAGCCGATTGCATAGAGCGCCGGCACAAAAAACCAGAGCGTCGAGATCGCTTCCGTGGGGATACGGCGGAAAAACACCGTTACTGGCTCCGCGCCGTCGATACCCAGCGTCGAGTGCAACAGCGGCGGATTGCCAAGAATGATCAGCGCCGCGAGACACACCCAGAATCCGACCGCCGTCGCAATGATCGGCGTTGTCCGCTCGACGTAATCGTCCGCAGCGTGCTCCTCGAGATGCGTGAGCGATGTCCAAACGGTGAGCGGCCACAGCGCCGCATTCCGAAGTCGAACCGAAGCAGCCTGCATTTGCGCGCCTCCCTCTTCGACGTAATGAAACCGAGCATACGCTGCTTCGCGCCTGATTTCTCGTTGTGAAATCGTCATTTCACAATGCCGACGCCCTTTGCAGCTACGATAAGCTCGTTCGGAGGATCACCATGATCGAGAAAGTCGCGTTCACGATGTACCCGGCCAAGGACGTGGCGCGCGCGCGCAAATTCTACGGCGAGGTGCTGGGACTCAAAGAAGGTTCAGTCGGCAATCAGGGCGACGGTTGGTGGGTCGAGTACGATCTTCCCGGCGGCGGCTGCTTTGCGCTCACCAATTTCACGCAAGACGAACCCAGCGCCAACGGCGGCGCCATCGCTTTCGAGGTCAGCGATATAGACGCCCTGTGCGCCGACCTGCAAAGCAAGGGCGTGACCTTCAAGAGCGATCTCATTCAAAGCCCCGTCTGCCGCATGCGCGTCATCAGCGACAGCGAAGGCAACTCGATCTTGCTGCACCAGTTGCACAAGAAGCGCTAGCGGGAGCCGCCATACCTGAACCGCGCCGCAACCCCCACGGCGCTTTGCATCCCCTCGCTCAGCGGCTTCAGCCGCGCCTTGAATTTCTCGAACTGCATCACGTTTTCGATGCGGTCGGTGAGGAACGCCCACGTCGGCTCGCTGTCAGCGCTGTCGTCGGAGAACCACTTTGCGTAGGTCGATGCGAGCACGCCCGAAAGGATGGCGCGTTTCGAATAGAAGTTCTCGTCAGTCGATGTATCGCCCAGCGCGCGCCAGATGCGGTCGGCGGTGCGCCAGAGCAAGCGCGCCGCTTCCGGTGCCCGCGTTGGCCGGGCCAAGGCCCGGGTCATGGCGCGCGCGGCCTGCTTGTATGGCGCCTGAGCTTCTAGCCGCAGCTGGACGGCTGCGCGGACCTTGTCGCGGATGCGCATGGTTTCGAGTTCGAGGCCGTCCAGCCCCGCCAGCATGGCTTGGTCGGCCCGGTCGGCAAAGGCGTCGAACAGGTCCGCCGCTCCCCGCGGACAGGCCAGTTGCGCCTCCCCCTCCGAGATCTGGACCTCCTCGCAGGCGGCCCTGAACGCGGCGTCGGTCCAGCCCAAACGGGCCGCATGGGCCGGAAAAGCTTCCAAAATGCGGGCGCGGAACCGGGCAGAGGGGGTCTCGGACATGGCCGAACTATAACACGACCATCCCCGCCAGAGGGGGTGACATTCACCCGCGTCTTTGCTATTTCCCCCGCCTTCGCGAGAAAGCGGACCGAACGGCGCAGCAGCGCTGGCGGTTGCTTTGCGCGTTCAAATTTCATCCGGAGGACGGGTCCTGGTACAGATTTTCGTTCGCGATAACAACGTCGACCAAGCGTTGAAGGCGCTCAAAAAGAAGATGCAGCGGGAAGGCACTTTCCGCGAAATGAAGCGTCGCAATCACTACGAAAAGCCGTCCGAAAAGCGTGCGCGCGAGCGTGCGGAAGCCGTGCGCCGCGCCCGTAAGCTGGCCCGCAAGCGCGCCCAGCGCGAAGGTCTGCTGCCGAAGCCGCCGCCAAAGCCGCGCTAAGACGAAAGCCGAGTTCAGTTTCGAAAGCGCCGCCTGGTCCTCCCAGGCGGCGTTTTTGTTTGGCTAGTCGGCCGCCGCCACGCGCAGCATCAGCGCCGCCGCCGCGCGCAGCTTCTCACGCTCCTCTTTCGGCAATTTCGCCAGCTTGCCACGCAGCAGCGTCAGCCGCGCCCGCCGGCCGGCATCGAAGAGGGCTTTGCCTTTTGCCGTTACCTCGATGCGCACGCCGCGTTTGTCTTCGCGGTCGGCGCGCTTGGCGACGAGCCCTTCAGCTTCGAGATCGCCAACCAGCTTCGACATCGTCGGGGACGTCACCTGCTCGGCGCGCGCAAGCCGGGTGAGGTTCATCGGCCCGCCGAACACCAACACAGAGAGCGCCGAGAGCTTGGGCGCGGAGAGGCCGGTCTCTTCGTCCGCGGTGCGCACGCGACGGAGAATACGGATGCAGGCGCTATGCAGCGCGTCAGCAACCTCAAGCGCGGGATCGTATCGGGACATGGCGCAGAGTCTCGCTTGACTTAATTAGTTAGTCAAACTAATTATTAGACAGTCAAGGGAGGCCGCCAACATGACCACGTCCGTGCCGCTGCCGTTGTTCACGCGCATGAGCCAAACCGCCATCGCCAGCGATGATCCAGCCAAGCTAGTGGCGTTTTATTGCGACATCCTCGGCTTTCGCTACGCGTTCGAAACCGCAGGCATGCACTTCCTCGATATCGGCGGCCTGATGTTCATGATTGGCCCTAAATATCCGGGCGTCACCATCGGCGGCGACGCCACCTTCTATTTTGAACCGACGGCGTGGCGCTCGACGGAGGCGGCGCTGACCAAAGCCGGCGTTGGCTTCGTTCATGATGCGGTCGTGCTGCAGAAGGAGAAGGGCCGAGAGCTGGCGCTGCGCGCGTTCAAGGATCCCGAAGGCCACACATTGGCGATGTATGGCTGGCGCGACGCGGCTTAGGCCTGCGGCTTCTTGCCAAGCCAGTTTGACAAGCTGGCCTGATTGGCGACGCCGGCGCTGAACACGCGCGACGCCAGCGCCAGAACAATCAACGTCGCCACCAACATAACCGCGGCCATGCCGCCGATCTCCAACCAGCTCAAACCCGCAGGCGCGCGGATGAGCAGCATAAATGGCGTAAACAGCGGCACCCAGGACGCGGCTTCGACCAGAGGCGCGTTGGGATTGTCCAGCGCCGGCGCCACCAGCATCATCGGCACCGCCAACACCAGCGCCACCGGCCCCAGCAAGGTCTGCGCTTCCTGGATCGACTCGCAGATCGAGCCGAGCGCCAGAAACACCGCGCCGTACATCAGATAACCAAAGAAAAATCCGACGACGAACGCCGCCAGCAAACGTGGATCAAGAAACGCGCCGGCAATCTGTCCGAGCACGGAATCGCCCAAGCGTGACGCGGCGGCGTGCAACAGCGTGCCTCCCAACACGCCCCAAAACGCAAACAAGGTGAGACTCACCGCGGCGACGCCGAGCAACTTGCCGATCAGCAACTGAATCGGCGTGACGTTGGTCAGCAAAGAATCGAGGATCTTGTTGGATTTCTCCTCGATCACGCCCGAGAGCAGCATGTTCGCGACCGAGAAGACAATGCTCCAGAGCACAAACGCGAGCGCCAGCGCCGCATAGAACGGCGCGCGCTGACGCAAAGTGACGTGGCCTTGCCCCGCGCTCGGGCGCGGGTCAAATTGCTGCGCCGGCGGATCGAAACCGTTCAGCCGGTCGGCTTCATCCGGATTGAGGCCGCGCGCAGCCAGTGCTTCGCGCTGCATCGCCAAACGCATCGCCTGCTTAGCGATCACTTGCGGCTCGAGGCGCGAAAGATTGACGCTCCAATAGTCGATCGCGGGCACGCCATCGACGCGGCGAATATTGAGCGCGCCGTAGAGCGTACCACCCTGCGGCAACGCTTTCGCACCATCGAGAAAGGGTTTCACGCCATCTATGGTTTGCGCCGGAGCTGCAACCACCATGTAACGCGGCGACGGTTGCGGCAGCGCGCGTAACACTTGCGGGGCGTGTCCGGCCACGTAGGCGCGGGTTGCAGCAATGGCGGCGGCGCGGTTGGGCGCCGCGTCGAAGGCAGCGATCGCTGGGCCTTGTATCTCTGTCGCGGCGGTGTTGAGATAGGCGATAAGTTCAGCGCGGGCGCGATCGCGCGCATCGCTCTCGAACGCTTGCGTCACTAAAGCCGCATCAGCTGGCCGTTCGGCCAGCACCACGATCGCGCGTGGCGGCTCGGCGTGCGCCAGCAACACAGGCCCGAACAGCAGCACGCCGATCAGCAGCGGCGCCATGATCAGCGAGAGCCAAAACCCCCAAGCGCCGACATAGGCAAAATAGTCGCGCCGCGCGACCAAGAGCGTCGGCGAGGTCATTGCGCCCTCACCGCGGATTTATCGCCCACCAGTGCAACAAACGCTTCGTGCAAACTGGCCCGAGCCGGCTCGAACAACGAAAGCGGCGCGCCAGCCTCGACACATGCCGCCAGCAATTGCCGCGAATTCGCGCCATTGCTGAGATGGGCGCGCCAACGGCGATTGCCATGCTCAGCGCCGTCGGCGACGATGTTGAAGCCTTTCGGCGTCAGCACGGCAGCCAGATCGAACTCGCCTTCCGTTTCCAGCATCGCCACGCTCGGCGCCAGAGCCAGCGCTTCCGGCACCGTGCCTTCGAACGCCTTACGCCCTTGTGCGATCAACAAGATGCGGTCGCACAGCCGCTCGGCATGCTCCATCACATGCGTCGAAAACAGAATCGTGCGGCCGGCTGCAGCCTGCGCGCGCATCATGTCTTCCAGCGTGCGCTGATTGACCGGATCGAGCCCCGAAAACGGCTCATCGAAAATGATCAGCTCGGGATCGTGGGCGATGGTGGCCAGCACTTGCACCTTTTGCGCCATGCCCTTCGAGAGCGTCTTGATCTTCTTGCCCTTGACCGCGCCAAGCCCATGCTCGCTCAACAGCGCGTCAGCGCGCTTGAACGCGCGCTGCGCACCTTTGAGGCGGGCGAAATACGCGATCGTCGATCGCGCACTCATAGCGCGATAGAGGCCACGCTCTTCCGGCAAATAGCCAACGCGGCGCAGCACTTTAGGCGACGGCGTTTCACCCATTAGGACGATGCGACCAGCGCTTGGCCGCAACACGCCGACCAGCATGCGCAATGTCGTACTCTTCCCGGCGCCGTTCGGGCCAAGCACGCCATAAATCGCGCCACGCGGCACTTGGAAGCTGAGATCCTCGACCGCGGTCCGCGCGCCGTAGCGCTTGACCAGCCCTTCTGCTTCAAGCGCTGCATTCATGCGGCAGTCACGTTGGCGGAGGAACGCCGCGAGATCAAGGCGCGCCCGTCGTACAAGCGATGACACTGGCCGTGCCAGTTCACGCGCGCGGCGCGAACGCAAACAAAAGCGCGCATCTAAACTTTGGAAAATTTTCGCCGCGGGCGCCTTGCCGTTCGCGCGCGGGAGGCGTTAGCTCGAACGCATCTTAGGGGGTTCGCCATGGCTGCGCCCGATCCGGAAAAACTCAACGCTCTGATGGGTCGCCTTGTCGGCGATCTTGGCGCAATCGCGACCGGCGCCTTGGTTTTGCTTGGCGACAAGCTCGGCATCTACAAAGCCATGGGCGACGGCAAAGCCGTGACGCCCGAGCAGCTTGCCGCCAAAACCGGTTTGGACGAGCGCTACTTGCGCGAATGGCTCTCCGCCAACGCCGCAGCCGGCTACATCGACTACAACGCCAAATCCAAAAAGTTCAAACTCAACCCCGAACAATGCTGCGCATTCGCCGACGAAGGCGGTCCTGCGTTCTTCGCCGGCGCCTTCGAGGTCACACAATCCATGTGGCTGGACGAGCCGAAGGTCGCCGAAGCCTTCAAGACCGGTAAAGGCGTCGGCTGGCATGAGCATTCGCACTGCCTGTTCCGCGGCACCGAGCGCTTTTTCCGCCCGGGCTACAACACCAATCTGGTTTCCAGCTGGGTGCCGGCTCTGAAAGGCGTACAACAAAAGCTGGAGAAAGGCGCCGTCGTCGCCGACGTCGGTTGCGGCCATGGCGCGTCGACGATCCTGATGGCGCTCGCCTACCCCAAATCCAAATTCTTCGGCTTCGACTATCACGCGCCTTCGATCGCCCGCGCCAAGGAAATGGCCAAGGAAGCCGGCGTCGCCAAACGCATCACCTTCCAGCAGGCCAGCGCCAAGGATTTTCCGGCGAAGAACTACGATCTCGTCGCGTTCTTCGACTGCCTGCACGACATGGGCGACCCCGTTGGCGCCGGCAAACACGTCAAAGAAACACTGGCCGACGACGGCGCCTGGATGATCGTCGAACCGTTCGCGCACGACGATTTGGGCGAAAATCTCAATCCAGTTGGCCGCATCTATTACGCCGCGTCGACCTTCATCTGCACGCCTGCTTCCAAGAGCCAGGAGGTCGGCCTGGGGCTTGGCGCACAAGCCGGCGAAGCGCGGTTGAAGAAGGTGGTCAAAGAAGCTGGCTTTTCCAAATTCCGCCGCGCCACAGAGACGCCATTCAACCTTGTGTTCGAGGCCCGCGCCTGAACCCTTGATGTCGCGCATTTTTGAACGCAAAACCGCACGACGTTTTTGTGAAAATGCGCGGCGAGGCTTGCATGAGTCACTGGCTAGTCAAAAGCGAACCCGACACTTGGTCCTGGGACGAGCACGTCAAAAAGGGCGTCGACGCCTGGACCGGCGTGCGCAATCACCAAGCCAAGGCGCACCTGAAGAATATGAAGAAGGGCGATCTGGTTTTCTTCTACCATTCGGGCGAAGGCAAAGAGATCGTCGGCGTCTCACAAGTGGTGAAGGATGCCTACGCCGATCCCACCGACAAGACCGGTGCCTTCGTTTGCGTTGATCTCAAGCACGTCGAGCCGCTCAAAACGCCAGTGACGCTCGCCGCGATCAAAGCCGACAAAAAGCTCGCCGACATGGTGCTGGTAAAAAACTCGCGCCTCTCGGTGCAACCCGTGACGGCCGCGGAGTGGAGCGCGATCCGCAAGATGGGCGGGATGAAATAACGCCCTAGCGGGCCGCACTACGGCGCGCGCAGTTCCGCCAACAGCGCATCCATTCCATAAACATCCCGCAGCGCCGCTTCGATGGCCGTGGAGGCCACCGTCACCGTGCGGTTGAGCGCACCATCGTAGTAGAACTCGCCGCCGAGCAAATGGATGTTGCCGTCGAACACTGCGCCGACGACCTTGCCGTCGCGATCCAGCAACGGACTTCCGGAATTGCCGCCCGTGACATCGGTGCTGGTGGACACGTTGAAGATCGTGTTGGCGTCCAGCCGCTGGCGCGCCGCGGCCCAACTTGGCGCAAGATCGTACGGCGTGACGCCGGTGGCGCGTTCGTACAAGCCGCCGATGCGCGTAAACGCGCCGACTGCGTCGCCGCTTGGCTCTCTCCAACCCTCAACGCGGCCATACGAAAGGCGTGGGCTGAAGGTCGGCTCGGGATATTGGCTCTCCCCGAACGCGCGGAAGCGCGCTTGCGCGATCCGCTCCTGCGCTCGTTCAACCGGCCCGTCGACTGCGTCGAGGTAACGTTCGCGCAAAGCGCGCGCGTCGGCGTCCCATGCGCGCACGAACACGATCATCGGGTCGTCGGATGCGGCCACGGCCGCCGCGCCGCCATCCCACAATTGTTGGCGATAAGCGGGATCGGCCAGGCGCGACTGCGCCAGACGATGCGCCAAGGCGTCAGGCGTTTCCGCGCCCAGCACCGCGCGCTGCGTCGCCGGTCCGACATAGGTTTTGAGGTTCGTCAGCCAAGCGGCGAGATTAAGCTCTTCGAAATCCGCGTGCACCGGGCGATCCGTCAGCACGCTTTGCGCAACCGTCTGCAGGCGAGATTCCGCATAACGCGGCAAACGCTGGGCGTCCGGCTTCGCCCGCTCGGCGGCGGCGCGCACGATGTCGCGCGCCCAGGCGAACAGATCGGAACGCTCGCCGGCGCGCAGCTCCAGATATTGAAAGCGATAGAAGAACGGGCGGTACGCGGTCTCCGCCGCCGCGACATCCTGATACGCTGTGCCGAGCGCCCGCGTCGCGGCGCGATCGCGATGGACGCGCGTCTGCAAATCGGTCTCGCGGGCAGTGATGCGGGCAAAGCCGTCCGGATTCGCCAACGCTGCGCGGCGGCCGATGCTGGCTTTCAGCGCATTTTCGACGCTTTGGGTCGCGTTGGAGGCGATACGCGCCTGCTCAGGGCCAAGCGCCGAATAGGCATTCAGCCTGTCGCGCAGCGCTGTCAGCGTCGTCACCCGCCACGGCAGATCGACGTCGCGCTCGAACGTCAGTTCCGCCACGGTTTTCAGCCGCGCCGTGGCGCCCGGATTGCCGGCGATCAGAACGATCTCATTCTCTACAAGCGGCGTGAAACGCATCGACAGATGCTGCGGCGTCGCCGCGGGCGCGCCGTTCTCATAGAGGCGCACGAACGCAAAGTCGGCGTCGTAGCGCGGGAAGTTGAAATTATCGGCGTCGCCGCCGAACGCCGCCGCCTGATGTTCCGGCGCGAACACCAGCCGCACATCGTCGTAGCGGCGATAGGTGTAAAGCGCGTAGCGGCCGCCCTGGTAGAGCGTCACCACCTCGCAGCGTTGCGCAGCTGACGTGCACTGTCCCTGCAGCCGCGCGACGACCGCGTCACGCGCATGCGCAAAGCCTTCAGGGGGCACGCCTGCGGCCGCGGCGTTGATCCGATCAGTGACGTCGGTGATGTGCATCAGCACCTGCACATACATTCCCGGGCAACGGCGCTCTTGCTCGCGCGTGCGCGCCATGAAGCCGGCGTCAAGATAGTTCGCGTCCGCTGTCGAAAGCGTCTGCACGCAGGCGATGACGCAGTGATGGTTTGTGAGCACCAACCCTTGCGCGCTGACATTCGAAGCCGAACACCCAGGCATGCGCGCCGTGCCCTGCATAACCCGGTCGCGCCAGGCCTGATCCGGCGCCCAACCGAGATCTTCCTGCATCTTTGCGGCGGGGAAATTATCGAAGGTCCACATGCCTTCGGCGCCCGCGGCCGGCCGCGCCGAGGAAAAGGCGAAAATAGCTAAGAAAACCGCCGCAAACGCGCGGCCGAGCTGGCGCATGGATATCCCCGAATCCCGATGCGCCAGAAAACGAAAACCAGCGCTGGCGCGCAAGCGCTCAACGCTGGTTCCCGCAGCAAATGCAGTGCTTACTTTTTCTTGTCGTCGGGCTTGGGCTTGCTGTCGCTGTTATTTGCGCCCGCGAGATGATCACTGGCCCGATCACCATCATCGTCGTCGCGCGCGTTGGGTTCGTCAGCCGGCAGGCCGAGCGCCGCAATCATCTGCGCCTGAACTTGGGACGACAATTCGTCCTGCTCCATGATGAAATGGCGCGCATCATGTGCACTCATGCCCGTCAGCGTGACTTGTGCGCGATCGTCGGCGTCGCCGGGGCCGCCGTCATCAGCATCGACATGCATGCCGAAGCCGCCAATATTCATCGACACTTGGCCGCTGCCGCCGTGATCATCGTGGTCGTTGTCGGCGTCGTCGCTCACGCGCGCGGCGCCGCTTGTATGATCGACATTCAAGTGCCCGTTCTCATTGACGTGCACATCGTCGCCCTGAACTTGCAGGTTGAATCCCGGCGCGTGGATTGAGACGTTGTCGCCGCCCGATTCCGGATTCGGCGTCGGCGTTGGCATCGCCGCCAAGGCGCGCTGCAGCTGCTCTGCGCTCAAGAACGCCGACGAGCCGCCACCGGCGCGCGCAGCGGCGACCTTATTTTCCGGCCCGCGCACCACATAAACCTGCGTGTCGCCGACTGAGCGAATTTCCACTGAATACGGCCCGCCGTGTCCTTTGCCCGCCACGTCCACGCCACAGCCGGCGGCAAACACGGCCGCCAAGACAATCAACCCACGCCAAGCACGCATCGGACTTACTCCTCGCCTTCCATGATCGCGCCGGAAGCCGCGGCGGACAAGCCCGCCAGCGGCGTCGGCGCGCGCATACGGGTCCGCGCGCGCAAAGCGCGGGTCCCACGGCGCTAGGATGCGGCGTTCAGGCGCTTTGGATGCACCTCAGCGGGTGCGCTCGAACCGAACGATCTTCCCTTCCCGGTCGACATAAGCGACGCGATAGCCCGCGCCCATCCAGGCCCGGGCGTGCGAGTGGTGATCCTGGTGGTCGTTGGCCCAGAACGAGCGGTGTTTGGTCGCGCTCACCGGCAACGGCTTGCCGATAATGCTCTCGATGTCCTCGAAGGTGAGCATTTCCGGCTTGCCTTTGCGCCGGTTCAAGTGCGCATGCAGCGCCGCATACTTGCGCATGATCGTCCGTCTCCCGCTCCGCATCGCGCGCGTATCGGACGCGCAACGATGCTCACGGGAGAGGAGCATGAACTGATTTGCGCGTTATGCACAGATTCGCAGCTACATTGATGCGCAAGCGAAATTAGTCGTCCTGGTGCGCACGGCTGTTGCGATCGACGCTGTCATAGCAATCGCTGCGTGCGCGCGAATTGTCGGTGTTGTTGTCGCACTCATCGCGGGCGCGATCATCGTAGGCCGACTGCAAGCTCTCAACACATCCCGCCAACGCCGCCGCAGCGACCAGCGCCAAGATGATCCGCCGCATGGGTCCCTCCGTCCCGCCAGCGTTCGCAATAGAGCGCGCGCCCGCGCCGCAGTCCAGTACCGCAGTACAGCATTGGCGCCCGCGCATCATGCGTGCACAACAGCGCGCCCCCACACCGAGGAGACCTCATGCGCCGTCTTGCACTTGCTGCTCTTCTTGCGCTCGCCGCCTGCGCCACAGTGCCGAGCAATCTGCCGATGCCGCACTACGCCGACGCTGCAAGTCGCGGCGCCATCGGCGCGCTGATGGCGGGCCACCCCAGTCAGGCGCAGGTGGATGAAGCCACCAGCCGCTGGTCGGACGCGCTGGGCGACAGCTTCGCCTGTGGCGTGCCGGCGCGGCAAGTGATCGACGCCGGGCTAGTTGGCGCGCTCGACATCGCCGCGATGAACGCCGCTGCCAGCGGCGGCGGCCGCGACGCCATCCGCGCCGGCGTCAGGCGCTACGTGGCGACGCTCGCATCGTTAGCGATCGCGCAACGTGAAAAGCCCAGCACCACACGCTGCAGCGATCTCGCCGGGTGGGCGCCGCGCACGGCGCAAGCCGGACGCGAAGCCGTGCAACGCGCCCGCCGCAACGGCCTCATGGACAATGATTACGGCTTGCTCATGGATCTGCTGGTGCACTGACCATGCGCGCGCAGTGACCAGCGTCACACCCGGAACATCGTTCTCACCGTAAGCGTTTCGGCGCGGTGCGGGCTACCTCAATTCCAGGAGGCGAATGTGAACGATAAGTCGTTTCATGATGACGACGACGACACGCCAATTCGCGCGACAACGGTCAGAGCATCGAAAGGCGGCGGCGCCGGCAAATGGCTGCTCGGCGGCCTCGTCGCAGTTGTGCTTGGCGGCGCGGGCTATTTGGCTTGGAAGAACTACGCGCCAACACCGGCGCCCGAAACGCAGACGGCCTACAACGATCCCTACGCCGCCGACACGCAGCACGCAGCGCCGTTGCCGCCGATGCAAAACAGCGACAACCCAGCTTCGCCGGATGAGAGCGTAGCGCCCGCAGCCGCTTCAACGACGCCTGCGGCCGCCGCGCCGCGCGCCGCCACACGCAGTGCTGCAGCCAAACCCGCCGTGCCGGAAGAAGTCATCGGCATCACGCCCGCGAGCGCTACCACCGACGACACAGCGGACGAAAACATCATCGTCAACGCGCCGACGCGCCCGGTCTGGTCGCGCACCCCGACCGCGCGCCGGCTCGCTGCGCTTTATCCGGTCGTCGCTCAAGAACAGGGCCGCGAAGGCGAAGCCGAGTTGCACTGCACGGTGCAGCAGAACGGCGCGCTCGATTGCGTGCGCGTCACCGAGACGCGTGGCTTCGGCAACGCCGCTTTGCGTGTGGCGAGCACCTTCCGCCATGCGCCGCAACTCGCTGACGGCCGCGACGCCGCCGGTACGCCGGTGAACCTCCGCGTCTTGTTCCGGCTGCCGCCGGAAGGCCGGCGCAGCTAGCCGCGTTATTCTGCGCAAGAGTGGCCGCGTGGCGAAAGCTGCGCGGCCGTTTTTGTGCGCTGCTCCATCGCTTGGCGCTTGACCAATCGACGCCCGACTCGCATCGCAAGCGGCGTTACTGAGCTTGGGGTCCGTCCATGACCGTTGATCGCCGCGCCGTATTGCAGGGCAGCGCCGCCGCGTTGGCGCTGCAAGCAATCCCGGCGCACGCCGCCAACACGCCCGACGCCGCCGCGGACGCCCTGCTCTCACGCATCACCGAACAATTGCTGAGCGACTCGCCCGAAAGCGCCACCAGCGCTGGTGTCGACAAGGACGCGCGTATTCGCCTCCGCTCGAAACTGGAGAACCGCTGCGCCTCCGGCCAGGGCGCCATCCGCGGCCATGTACGCGCCACGCTCTCGCAACTGCGCCGCTTCGACAGCGCCGGTGTGAGCGCCGAGAAACAGCTCGATCTCGATGTGGTGCGCACCGCCTACGAACTCGCCGCCGATGGCTTCGAATTTCCCTACGGCGATGTCGCGGTGTTGAAGAGCAACTGGTCCTACCGCAACACGCCCTATGCGGTGGCGCAGAATGTTGGCGCGTTCGTCGAAATCCCGTCATTTCTCGACTCCAGTCACTCGATCACCACCGCGGCCGACGCCGACGCTTATCTCGCGCGCATGCAGGCGTACGCCCGCCAGCTTGACGGCGAGACCGTGCGTGTGCGCGCCGACGCCGCGCGCGGCGTGGTGCTGCCGGATTTTTTGATGGCAAGCACGCTGCAGCAACTGCGCACCAGCCGCGCTGCGCCGTACGCGCAGTGGGGCATCGTCACCTCGCTGGCGACGCGCGCGGAGAAAGCGCATTTGGACGCGCGCTACGGCGCCGACGCCGCCCACATCGCCGAACAAGAGCTTGCCCCTGCCCTCGATCGGCAGATCGCCATGCTGGAATCGCTACAACCGCGCGCGAAGAGCGACGCGGGCGTGTGGGCGTTGCCGCGCGGGGACGAATATTACGCCTGGGCGCTGCGCGCCGGCACCACCACCGACATGACGCCGGATGAGGTCCACCAGATGGGCCTCGATCAGCTCGCCGAACTGCACGGGCGCATGGACCCGATCCTGAAATCGCTGGGCTACAGCGACGGCAGCGTCGGCAGCCGCATGACAGCGCTGGCGCAAGACGCGCGTTACAAGTTCGCCGATGCCGACGCCGGCCGCGCCGAGATCATGGCCTTCATCCAGGAGAAGCTCACCGACATCCGCGCCCGCCTGCCGCGCGCGTTTCGCACCATGGTGCGCGGCTATCTCGAAGTCGTGCGCATTTCGCCGGACGTGGAAGCCGGCGCGCCGGGCGCCTATGGCGGCGCCGGCACCATCGACGGCCGCGAGCCTGGGCATTTCTGGATCAATCTCAGAACGCCGGATCTACACCGCAAATTCGATCTGCCGGACCTCACCTATCACGAGGCCATCCCCGGCCACGTCTGGCAGGGCGAGTACACATTCCACCAGCCTTTGATCCGCTCACTGCTGGCCTTCAATGCCTACAGCGAAGGCTGGGCGCTCTATGCGCAACAGCTCGCCGACGAACTCGGCGTCTATGATGATTTTCCGGCTGGCCGCTTGGGCTATCTGCAATCTTTAGCGTTCCGCGCTTGCCGCCTCGTTGTCGACACCGGCATTCACGCGAAGCATTGGACCCGCGCGCAAGGCGTCGACTTCTTCGTCACCCAAAACGGCGACAATCCCGGCGAAGTGCAAAGCGAAGTCGACCGCTACTGCTCCTGGCCCGGCCAAGCCTGCGGCTACAAGGTAGGCCACAGCACCATCAACACCCTGCGCGATCACGCCAAGACCGAACTCGGCGACAAGTACGATTTCGCCGCGTTCAACGACGCCGTCGTCACCGGCGGCAACGTGCCGATGACGGTGTTGGGGCGCGTGATCGATGCGTACATTGCGCGGGCAAGGGGGGCATAGCCTGAACCCCGCCCGCCGGTGGTCCCTGGCCCGCGCACCCTTCGACAAGCTCAGGGTGACGCTACTGTGAAACTTGCTCCGTATTTGATGGCGTCAGCCTGAGCCTGTCGAAGGCCGACGCTTTCGCAAATCCCGGCGATGCATGGCGCTTGTCTCCCGCCCACGGAGGTTGCTAAGAAAAATGCCCATGGGCCATTGTTGGGGAGGCATCCATGGCTATGACGGACTTACAAAGAGAGGCGATCTTTCGGCTGCGTCGCGAGCGGCCTGCAATCGGGGGATTGCTCAGACATCTGGCCGAACTCAAGCACAACATGAGAGAGACGTCCCTCAATGTGGTCGAGACCTATTCGGGCCTCAACAAGCAAGGATCGCTCGAACTCATGCGTGAAATCGCGGCGACAGGCGTGGCCACTATCGGCGGCGGCGGTGGCGGCGTCGCCAGC
>DASZWS010000210.1:0-7582 GCA_035546515.1 Vitreimonas sp.
TGCAGGGCGCGATTGTGATTGTACGTTGGCCACGCAGCGCCATAGAGGCAAGCACGCTATGATCCCGACAGAAAATACTTACATGAATCGCGACGGAGTTTCGCGCATGAGCACGACCGCTCTCCCGGAAGGGGACAAGACGCTTCTCATTCTCGACGACGATATGGCGTTCCGCACACGTCTGGCCCGCGCCCTGGAACTGCGCGGCTTTGAGGTGACCTCACTCGGCAGCGTCACCGAAGCCAGCGAAGTGGCCTCGAAAAGTCCGCCCGCTTATGCGGTGCTGGATTTGCGCTTGGAGGACGGTTCGGGGCTGTCAGTCGTCGAAGCACTCAACAAGCACCGCCCCGATTGCCGCGTTGTGATGCTGACCGGCTACGGCGCCATCGCCACGGCGGTTGCGGCAGTGAAGGCCGGCGCGCTCGACTATCTCGCCAAGCCCGCCGATCCCGAGGACATCGTCAAAGCATTGCTGGCCGCGCCGGACGACCGGCCGGAGCCGCCGGAAAATCCGATGTCGGCAGATCGCATCCGCTGGGAGCACATTCAACGCGTGTACGAATTGTGCGGCCACAATGTGAGCGAAACCGCGCGCCGCCTCAACATGCACCGGCGCACATTGCAGCGGATTTTGGCGAAGCGCGCGCCGCGCTAGCGGACACGAATCCGCTCCAGCGGCGACGCGATCAGCCCAAGTATGATGGTGATCGCAATCGCCAGCGGCCAGATCACGTACGGGCTCCAGTGCTGCGGCCGCCCAACAGCGGCGGCGATGGTGTAGCCCAAGCCCTGCCAAAGATAGATCGAGTAGCCCGCGCTCATAAAAGGTTTGAGCACCGGCAAATGCGCAAGTTTGTCGACCCGCACGTCGCCCAACAGCCGCACTACGATCAGCAAAAGCATCATCCAGGCGCAGCAAAACAGGAAGAACATCGCATCCGGCGGAAACTTGTTGTGCTGCATGTCGAGGGTGACACGGCCGGGAAACGCCAGGTTGGCAGCGAAAATCCCTGCCAACGACAGCAGCAAGACCAGCGCATATTCCCACGTCTTGTAGCGGCCTGGCGCGGACGCAATCAGCACGCCGAAGATCGCCCAGAGCGCGTAAAAGATCGCGTTCTGCACGATCTCGTTTTGCGGAAAATTGATCTGATGGGCGCCGAGCACGATCGCGAAACCGATCAGCGCAAGCAGCCACGGCCGCAGCCATAGTGGCGCACCGCGTGGTGCGATGAACGGCATCAGCGCCGTCACCAACAGAAACGGCGGCACGAACCATAGATGCCAGCTCAGCATGTACATGGTGTGGCCGCCGCCGCGCGTGATTGGGTTGATCCATGCCCACACCGCCGCCCAGATCGTCTGCGCGCTCGCGCCATCTTGCTGATAGCGCACCACCAGGACGATCGCTGCACACGCCAGCGCGTAGGCAAAATATGGCAGCATGATCCGGACCGCGCGCCGCCACAGAAATTTCGGATAAGGCGTACGCCGCCCCTTCGCCAATTCGCCCAAGAAAAACGCCGCGCCAGTGATGATGAACACTGGCGGCATTTCAAACAGCAGCCACGATCCCGGACCGGGGGGAATGACGCTGAGCCAGAACGTGCCGTGAATGACGATGACGATGTAGGCCATCAGCGCGCCGCGCGCGGCGTCGAGGCCGATATCGCGGGGCTTGTCGGCTGCGGCTTCCGTCATCGGTTCCGGCTTTATGTGATTTGGCGCCCCTCCGTCTCGCGCCGTTTGATGAAACCGTTGACGCCCCGACCCAGCGCGCTAGAGCTAGCGCCATGACGCGCGCCGCCACTTTCCGGAGCTATTATCGCTCGCTCTTTTAGCGAGCGGCGCACTTTGCTACGCCGCCCTTGGCCGGCGTTCGCATTTGAAGAGCTCCGGCTTGGCCTTCCTGGAGCCATCGTTTCGTGACCGACGCCCAATCAGAATTCTTGCGCACCATCATCGCGCGCGAACAATTCCACCAGTGCACCGACCTTCCCGGCCTGGATAAGGCCGCGCAGGCCGGCGTCACCGGCTATATCGGCTTCGACATGACGGCGCCGTCGCTGCACGTCGGCAACCTCACCCAGATCATGTATCTGCGCCGCCTCCAGCAAGCGGGCGGCAAGCCGATCGTTTTGCTCGGCGGCGGCACCACCCGCGTCGGCGATCCCTCCGGCAAGGAGGAGATGCGCCAGCTCTTGAGCGAAGAGCAGATCGTCAAGAACACCAACTCCATCCGCGGCACGTTTGAAAAATTCCTGACGTTCGGCAACGGCAAGAGCGACGCCATCCTCGTCGACAATTCCGAATGGCTGTTGCCGCTGAACTATCTCGATTTCCTGCGCACGGTCGGCCGGCATATGTCGGTGAACCGCATGCTGAGCATGGACAGCGTGAAACTGCGGCTCGAGCGCGAACAGCCGATGAGCTTCATCGAGTTCAACTACATGATCCTGCAGGCTTACGATTTCGTGGAACTGAAGAAGCGCTACAACTGCGCGCTGCAGATGGGCGGCAGCGATCAGTGGGGCAATATCGTCAATGGCGTCGAACTCGGCCGCCGCATGGAGGGATTTGAACTCTTCGGGCTGACGCAGCCGCTCATCACCACCGCGAGCGGCGCCAAGATGGGCAAAACCGCACAAGGCGCAGTGTGGCTCAACGCCGACATGCTGAGCGCCTACGATTACTGGCAATACTGGCGCAACACCGAGGACGCCGACGTCGGCAAGTTCTTGAAGATATTCACCGACCTGCCGCTCGAAGAAATCGCGCGGCTCGCATCACTGCAAGGCGCGGAGATCAACGAGGCCAAGAAGACACTCGCCACCGAAGCAACCGCTTTGCTGCATGGGCGCGACGAAGCATTGAAGGCGGAAGGCGCAGCGAAGGCGACATTCGAGCAAGGCGTCACATCAGCCGATTTGCCGACGTTCACGATAGCCGCCGCGGAGTTTGCGCAAGGGCTCCGCGTCGCCAACGCGCTCGCGCTGACGAAGCTGGTCGCGTCCAACGGCGAAGGCAAACGCGCCATCGCGCAAAGAGCGGCGAGCGTAAATGACAAACTCGTCAGTGATGAAGGCGCCGCTCTGACCAATGCCGATATTGTCGACGGCGCCATCAAGCTCTCGTTCGGCAAGAAGAAGCACGCGCTCTTGCGCGTGACTTAAGGCGCCACGGCGCTCGCGGGCGCCGTGGTCGCCAACACATCGGACGCATCGCCTTGCTGGCCTGGCGCCGCGTCAGCGGCCTTGTCGTCGTCAGCTTGCGGCGCCGCCGCGTGAGCACCGCCGCTGGCGCTTGCGCTCGGCGCATCTGCGGAGCCTGGCCGGTGCACCGGTTCGAAAATTCGCCTCAAGATGCCCGGCGTCAGCGCCGACACAGGGTTGACCATGACATGCGGCTGCGCAGCGTGGCCGTCGATCGAGTAGGTCATGCCGAACACGCCCTCGCCGTGGCGCGACACGAACAGGTTGCCGACGATCGGCAAATTGCCGAGCATCGAGTTCAAGCCCGGCGACGGCGCCACCACGCCATCGACGTCGAGATTGTCGGCGCGGATGTCATAAGCGCCTGTCCCCGTGAGTCCCAACGACGGGCCGCCCATCTGGCCATGCGTGAAACTCACGCGGTCGTTGGCGTACACCAATTGCGCTTCGAGATGGGTGAAGCCGATGCCGTCGCCATTGAGCATTTCGGCAAGGCCGGTCAGTGATCCCACCGAGGACAGCAACGACGCCATCACGCCGAGCTTCACCACCTCGAAGTCGCGAAGCCGCACATTGAAGCGCGCAGTGCTCGGCGGGCCCGGACGCCAGTCTCCATCGGCGGTCGCTGTCCCGCCCACGAGGTTCGGGGTGCCGGTCAGCGCCGCGACCGCAAAGCCGGCGTCATCAGATTGGAATGCGATATGCCCGGCTGGGTCGGCCGGGCGCGGGCCGAGCGCCAGCGAGAAATTCTTACCGGTCGGCGATTGGCCGGTGGCGATAAGCGTCGTCAACGCGTCGCGCACCAACGACACGCTCACGTTTGCGTTGCTGAGCGTCGCGCCGCCACGCAATTTCAGATTATCGACAAGGACGGTCGCGCGTAGCGGTGGGCTCGCCGCCGCCGGCCCTCCTGCCGCCGCTTGCGCAGCAGGCGCGTTGGACGTGCTCATAAACGGCGCGCCGTCGAACAACGCGCCGCGCACGGCGACGTCCAAGCCGCCATCATTGCCGCGCGCAGCGGTAATCCGCGCATTGGTGCTGCCATCGATGGTCAGGCGCGGCAGATTCAATTCAACGATCTGTCCTGCGTGGTCGATACGAACCATGCCCTGTTGCAGGCCAAAGCCGGCGCCGCGGCCGTCGATATTGTTGAACGCGAGCGTGCCGTCCGTTTGCCGCGCAACCGTCAGCCGCGCAGTCACGGACTGGCCGGCGGGTTTGGTCCAATAATTCCACGGCGTCGTCACCGAGGCGCGGCTCAGGTCCAGATTGAGATTGGCCTGATCAACATCGAAGCCGCGCCCCTGGCCGCTCACAGTCACGCCGACGCGCCCGTGCGCGTACTGAGCGATCGTGTAGCCGAGGCGTTCGAGATCTGCTGCGTCGAAGTCGCCGGAAATCGTGTACTCTGACGATGAACGCGGCGCGCGCGTTAGATGCTCGGTCCACGACACGTTCACGTTCGATCCGCCCGCGCGAACCGGGCCGCTGACGACGAGCGAGCGCAAATCGCCATGCACCTGCAACTGACCGTTCGACACAGCAATCTGCCGCGTCGTCATGTTGCCGGCGAAGTTCTGCAAAGCGCCGTCGAGACGCATGCGCCAGTCTTCGAATTCCACGGGCGTGCCGACGATGGGACGCTGCAGTTGCAGCGTCACCGACGCGTGGCCCGTGGTCGAAGCGGCGTCGATCGGCAAGCGATCCTGCAGCGAGAGCGGGTGCTGCATCAGGATTTGCATCGCGTTGCGAGCATCACCTTCAGCGTGCGCCGAGACGGTCAGCCATTCGCCGTGGGGGTGAAATCGCGGCACGACGACACGGCCATTGCTGAGCGCGAGATTGTTAAGGCGCGCCTCGGGCACCGTCATCTCGAAGGCATTGCCGTGCAATATGCCGGACCCTCGAGCATTGACGATCGGTGACATCGTGTCGACGAACATGAACTCGCCGTTGGTGACATCGAACGTGACGTTGATCGCGTCTTGACGCAGCGCTTCCGTCAAAGAGTCTGACGGGCGGATATCGATGTGCGCTCGTCCATTGGTCACCGTGCCGGCGCGCAACCCCTTGGCCACATATTCGCGCACGCTGCCGCCGAGCGAGGCGGGCCAGAACGCCATCACTTGCTGCACGCTAACCGCGCCCCCAACCGTGCCGTCGAGAGCGAACCCTGGATAGAGGTGATGCTGCGGACCAGCTTCACCCCAATAGAAGCGGCCAGTAGCGTCGACCACGCCATCGCCGGCCTTCGCGTGCACCGTGGTAAAATTGATCGCGCGATCGGCGGACACGATCGAACCCACGACGTGGACGTCAGAAAGCGAGACCGGCGACGCAAACGTCCCTGGCACATCCAGGTTGAGCGTGGGGAGCGCTATGTCGAATGCAGCGGGCTCGTTCGGCGCGGCGCGCAGGATGCGCGAGAAGTCGCGCACGCGCACTTCACCGCGAACACGCGTGCGCTCGCCCGCCAACTGCAGCTGATCGATGATGAGCTGGTCTGTGGCGATATCGTAGCGACCGTGGAGGCGTCCGCCGGCGAGATTGAAATCACCGGTGGCGGTGGCGGCATTGCCGCGTCCGAGCGTGACGTCGCCCTCGAAGCGATCAACGCCGGTGCGGCGGCTCAGGCCAAGCGTGATGTTCGCGGTGAGCGGAGCATCCAGTGTGCCAAAGGGGCCAAGGCCCGCCTGCGAGAAAATTGCGCGCGGCCGCACATCATGCGCGCCGAAGGTAATGAGCGCGCTTTGGAAGCGCGTGTCGGTGCTGATCTGGATGCGCGCCGGCGCCGCGCCCTGCGCGCCTTCGAGCCGCGCATCGGCGTTGAGGGTCAGCGTGTTGTGACGGCGCGCGAGTTCAATGCTCGCCGCATCAGCAGACCAGCGGCCACCGCCGGCTTCATCGACGATCGCCAGCTTGGCGTTGTGCAAGCTCACCGCGCGCAAGCCGCCTCCTGCGCCAACCGGCCTGAATGTCGCCTCCAACCCATCAAGCGCGCGATTGACGCTTTGCTGCAGCGTTTCGTGCAGGTTGGCGGGCGGCACGATGATGTCGGGCGGCGCGTCGGGCGGACCGAAGGCGATCCACATGGCGCCGTTGCGTTTCAACGTCAGTGAAATCTCGCCGCCGACGAAGTCGGCGTTCTTGACCCGCACGTGGCCGATCAGCAGCGGCAGCACCGCCAGCTGAATGCGCGCTTCGTCAGCGGTGGAGATAACGCCGCCGCGCCCATCCTCGACCTTCACGCCAACGGCGCGCAACTCAAGCGCTGCCTGCGGCGTCCAGGCCAGCTCCACTTGATCGATGCCGACAGGGCGACCGCTGCGCGCCCGGCTCAATTCCGTTTGGATCTGATCTCTTAGGAAACTGAGTTCGACAGGCCCTTGGCTCAGCCGCCACCACGCCACGCCAAGGCCGATCACCAAGGCGGCGACCAGGCCCATCAGGATTTCGGCGGCAATGAGCGTCGAGCGGCGAATCATCCGCTTGCCTCCGCCGCCCCGAGGTATTCTCTAGCGCCTTCGCGCGCCTGCGCGCAAAGCCGTCCGCCAGCAGTGCCGTTCGGCGCGCTGTCGCCAATGCTCGCATGGCCCAAGGCCCGGAGACCTAAAGTGGCGAAATCCCTCAAACCCGGAGACCCAGCACCCCCGTTTGATCTACCGACTGCCGGGGGCGGGCAGGTCAGCTTGGCTGGCCTAAAGGGCAAGCGCGTCGTCCTTTACTTTTACCCAAAGGACGACACGCCCGGGTGTACCAGAGAAGCCCTAAACTTCACTGAAAAGGCAAAGCAGTTCGCATCTGCGAAGACCACCGTGGTGGGAGTCTCGCGCGACACCGTCGCCAAGCACGACAAGTTCGCAGCAAAATACGGCCTCAACGTGATCCTGGCTGCGGATGTCGACGGCGTCTGCTGCAACGCCTATGGCGTCTGGGTCGAGAAGAGCCTCTACGGGCGCACCTACATGGGCGTCGAACGCGCCACCTTCCTGATCGACGGCAAAGGCCGCATCACCCACGTCTGGCGAAAAGTAAAAGTGCCAGGACATGTGGAAGACGTATTGGAAATGGTTAAAGCCGAAGCCGCGAAATAGGCCGGATTTACTGTACGGAGGCCAGATTTGGCTTGGTTTTCGCAGATCGCCGTTAAAGAAGCTGAAATTCCCGTAAACGACGGCCCCCCGCTGTTGCAATTCGGGAGGGTTTCAGGTTTTAGTCGAATTAAGCCGGGGGGCTAACGGGAATTTGTTTTCTATTGGTTAGCGTGGGCGGTGGCGGACCATGAGCCAGTTCGGGTCGCGGGCGCGGGCATTCTTCGACAGAATGTTTCCGGAGCGCCAGATTTATCATCGTAGCGGCGGGACAGTCCG
>DASZWS010000211.1:0-8522 GCA_035546515.1 Vitreimonas sp.
AGCACAATGAGCGTGCCGGCCAGAAACGGCGGGTCGCGGCGGGCGATGGGTTTCGCAGTCATGCGCGGCCCCGCCGAGAGATCAGGCTCTGCAGGTAGTTCAGCACCAGCAACATGACGAACGAGGCGCCCAGCATCAGCAACCCGACGGCGGCGGCGCCGGCATAGTCGAACTCTTCAAGCCGGATGACGATGAGGAGCGGTGCGATTTCCGAAACATTGGGAATGTTGCCGGCAATGAAGATGACGGAGCCGTATTCGCCGACAGCGCGGGCGAACGCGAGCGAGAAGCCGGTCAGCAGCGCCGGCGCAATCGCTGGCACAACCACGGTGGCGATGGTGCGCAATCGCCCGGCGCCAAGCGTGGCGGCGGCCTCTTCGGCATCGACATCTAAATCCTGCAGCACCGGTTGGATCGAGCGGACGATGAATGGAAAGCCGACGAAGGTCAGTGCGATCAGCACGCCGAGCGGGGTGTAGGCGATCTGCGTGTGCGGGAAGGCGGCGCCAACAATGCCGTTCGGCGCGTAAATAGCCGCGAGCGAGATGCCGGCTACGGCGGTGGGAAGCGCAAACGGCAAATCCACGAAGGCGTCCAGGATGCGCTTGCCGGGAAAGTCGTAGCGCACCAGCACCCAGGCGGCGATCGTACCAAACACTGCGTTGAGACACGCGGCTAAGAAAGAGGCGCCGAAGCTCAGCTTCAACGCGTCAATCGTGCGCTCATTGCTGATCACCGACCAGAAATGCGCAAGGCCTGCTTCCCACGGGCGCACGATGAGCGCGGCCAGCGGCAGCACCAGGAAGAACGAGAGATAGACAAGCGTGAGTCCCATAGCCGGCGCGAACCCCGGCAACGCCGAAGGCTCGACAAGGCGCCAGCGTTTCCGCGGCAGGGAGGTCACGGCCAAGTCAGTCATCGCCGTGATATGGGGGCGGAATACCCGGTGCGGTCAACACGGATTGCGTAGGTTCCGATTAGTCGGCCTTCAGCCATTCATTAGCTGCTAACCGCGACGGCTAATCTGATCGAAGATCGCCCCATCGGCGAAGTGCGTCGCGTGTGCACGCGCCCAGCCGCCGAAAGAGTTAATGTCGAACAACGTGATCGCGGGAAAGCTCGCGCGGTGCTGCGCGAAGATCGCTGGATTACGCGGCCGGTAATAATTGCGCGCCGCAAGATCTTGGCCCGCATCGGAATAGAGAAACTGCAAGTACGCTTGCGCCGCCGCGCGCGTGCCTTTGCGATCAACGACGCGGTCGACAACTGCGACGGTGGGTTCGGCAAGTACGCTGATGCTTGGGTAAACGATATCGAAATTGCCTGCGCCAAACTCGTTCAAAGCAAGATGCGCCTCGTTTTCCCAGGTGATCAGCACATCGCCGATGTGGCGCTGTGCGAATGTGACCGTTGAGCCGCGGGCGCCGGTGTCGAGTACGGGTACATTGCGGTAGAGCTGCTGTACGAAGGCTTGCGCGCTCGCTGGCGTCCCGCCCGGTTTGCGCAAGGCGTAGCCCCACGCGGCGAGATAATTCCAGCGCGCACCACCGGAGGTTTTCGGATTGGGCGTCACTACGCGCACGCCCGGCCGCACCAGGTCGTCCCAGTCGCGAATGCGCCAAGGATTTCCGTGGCGCACCAGAAAGATCATGGTCGACACATACGGCGCGCTGTTGTTCGGCAGCCGCGTTTGCCAGTTGCGCGCGATCAAACCGCGATTGGCGATGGCGTCAACGTCGTAGGCGAGCGCCAGGGTGACCACATCGGCTGGAATGCCGTCGATGACTGAACGCGCCTGTGCGCCAGAACCGGAGTGCGACTGAGAGATGTGCACGACCTGCCCATTGTGCGTACGCGCCCATTCCGCAGCAAACAGCGGATTGTACTGCGCATAGAGCTCGCGGGTGGGATCGTAGGAGACGTTCAAGAGTTCGATTTGTCGTGCGGCTTGCGCGTGGGCGCCCGTAGCGGCTGCGAGCGCGCCCAATCCCAGTCCGGCGGCCAGCGAGCGCCGTGTGATATCGGTTTTCATAGATGATCCTCCGCCTCAGAACGCGAACTGCGAGCGCAGCGAAACGACTTGATAGTCTTGGCCAATCTGGGCGCCGTCACCGAGCACAGAAGGCGCGCCGCCGAAGATGGTGGTGCCAGCAATGACGCCGTTTTCCGGATCGAGGCGATCAATGCTCACCCACTGGTAGTCGAGCAGGAAGCGCACGACGCTGTTGGGATACCAATTGAGGCCGATAGTGGTGATGGTCTGCTCGCCCCCGCGCACGGTGTTGTTGGCGAGCGCGGCCGTGTTCAGCGCACCTTCGTGATAGTTGAGGTTGAGGTCGCTGTAGCGCGCTGCAATTTCCCACGCGCCCCAGTGACCGCTGCGGGGATCAAACGCCGTTGCGGGGCGGATGCCTTGAAAGCCGCCATTCGCTGCGCTCCATTTGTGGCTTTCGCCAGTGAGCGTCCACGCCGCCTGCACATACCAGCCGCTGAAATTCGGGTCGGCGCCGGCGCCGCTGCGGTCGACGTCGATCTGAAAAGCTTCGCCGGCGGCGTAGAAATTCCGCCAATAGCCGCCGAGTTCGACGCCGTACGCGGTCAATCCGCCGGCGTTGATGTTGCCAGTGTCGACAAAACGTGTCGTGTCGTTGCGCAGTTCGGGACGTTCGCGCAAGCGGACGCGTTCCTGCGTGAGCGCGGATGGGTCGGTGTCGGCAGGTTCGATGATGCCGCTGACGTTGGCGCCAACGTGTAGGCCATAGTCCTGGCCTTTCAGCGGCAAGAATGCCGCGCGCAACAAGTAGCCCGTTTGCTCGTCATATTCGCCGCTGTTGCCGACAATGCCGCCGGTCAGCGCCGCTGAGCCGTACCAGCGCTCGCCATTGGCGAACACGGCGATGCTGGAGCGGCCGTCGCCGCCGGCGAGACCGCGCACCAGTTCGGCTGGCGCCGCGCGTTCGAGGAAAAGCGATTCCGTGTTGCTGGTGGCGTCCTCAAGCCCCGTTGGCGTCGCCCAAGCGCCGATGCGGAAGCGCAGCGGGACGGTGTTGTTGAAGAGCTTCCAGCCTGTATATTCCACGTAGGCTTGATTGAGCGCGGGGCTCTCCGAGCCGGTGCCGCCCATTTCGTAGGTAAGCGCGTAGTTCCAGTCGCGGAAAGCCGTGCCTTCGACGCCGATGCGGGCGCGGCGGAAATTGCCGCCCGAGTTGAGGTCGCTGGCGTTGGTGGTGTCGCCACGGCGGTTGTCGGGCGTGGCGGCGCTGTCCTGGTCGTAATGTGCGAGATCGAACTGCGCGAGGCCGCGTACGGAGAAGCGGAAGTTGCCGTCCGCTGATGCAATCGTCGGCCTCCCGTTCGCTACGCTAATCGTTGGCTGTGCGGCGGCGGTGTCGCGCACGTTCTGCACGTCTGCGGCGCTCGATGCTTTCAGGTCCTCGATTTGAGCTTCAATCTCTTCGAGACGTTGCTCCAACTCATGGATGCGAACATCGCGCGGATCGGCGGGCGCAGCGGGATGCTGCGTTTGAATGGCTTCTTGCGCTGACGCCGCGCCCATGAATGCGAGCCAGCTCACGCCGGCGAATGCTGCGGTCTTCAACATTTCCATCCACCCCTTGCGGCCGCCCCCGAGGGTGAGGGCGGCCGGTTGTGCGGCGGCGATGCGCGGCCGCCGGTACGGCTGGACGCGATCAGGAGGGCGCGTCTTCACCGCCGAGGATCAAAGCGTGGTTACTACACCAAATCAATCGAGATTGAGTCAACAGCGAATTTAGCGCCGCTGAAGGCTCGAAACTCAGGCTGAGGTGGTGGTTTTGCGTTTCCGCCGTGTGCTCGAGATCGCGTCGGCGAGCGTGGTTTGCTCCAACACGTCGGCCACGGCGTCGCGTGCGCGCACCAGCGTGTGGCGCAAGCTGCAAACCGCTTCATCCTTGCAATCGTCGCAGCGTTCGTAGGCGGTGCGGCTCGCGCACGGCGCCAGCGCAAGCGGCCCGTCAATGACGCGAATAATGTCGGCAAAGCTGATTTGTTCGGCATCACGGGCAAGCGCGTAGCCGCCTGACTTGCCGCGAAAACTCGTGACCAAGCCTTCGTTGCGAAGCTCAAGCAAAATGTTTTCCAGAAAGCGGCGGGGAATGTCTTGGCGCTTGGCGATGTCGCCGATCAGTAGCGGCCGGCGCGCCTCGCCGCTGCGCGCAGCGAGGTCGATCATCGCCCTCAGTGCGTATTTGGCCTTGTTGGTGAGCATGCCGCGCAGCCTCTCCAGCGTGGCGCCGGATGACCCACGCCTATCCGGAGGGCGCGATACACTCAAGCTGGTTCGCAGCAGAGGCGCACACGCCTCTTGCGTGCATCGCGTATTTGCTTTTGAGGTGGCGCCGCCGTTGCAGAATCCCAATCTAACGGCGGGACGAGGGAGCAGATCGACGTGAAAGAGGCGATGCCGCCCTTTCTGAGCTTGCGTGTGTTCGAGGCGGCGGCGCGCTCGGGCAGTTTCGCGCGCGCGGCGGAGGAGCTTGGCATCACCGCAGGCGCTGTCAGTCAGCACATCCGCATTCTTGAGGATTTCGCAGGCCAGCCGCTGTTTCGCCGCTTGGGGCGGGGTGTCGAGTTAACGCTCGCGGGGCAGGCCGCGTTCGGCCATGCCGGCGCGGCCATGGCGGAAATGCTTCAAGCCGGCCGGGCCATGCGCAAAGCATTGCGCGGCCGGCGTGTGTCGATCTCCACAGCGCCGTCGTTTGCATCGAAATGGCTAATTCCGCGCCTCGGTTCATTCCAGGAAGCTCATCCTGAGACCGAAGTACGGCTCTCCGCTGACATGGGCCTCATCGATTTTGCGGGCTCCGATATGGATGTCGCCATTCGCTATGGGCCAGGCGGCTATGAGGGGCTCAACACTGAACGGCTGATGTCAGAGTCTGTGGTGGTGGTTGGAAGCCCAAGATTCGTTGAGAGCCTTGGCGCGGTGAAATCCGCGGCGGACCTAGCGGGGGCACCGCTCATTCATGACGAATCTCCCGATCGCGATCCATCTTGCCCTACCTGGGCGATGTGGTTCGCGGCACGCGGGCAACGTCACAGCGATGCAGAGCGTGGATTGCGTTTTAACCAATCCAGCCTCGCCATCGAGGCGGCGATCGCCGGCAAAGGCTTGGCGCTCGCCAAGCGTCAGCTGGCGATGGGCGATATTGCGGACGGACGGCTTGTCGCGCCGGTTGATGAAAGCGATGCGCCGGTGGGGTTCGCCTATTGGCTGGTGTGGCCCCGCGGACGGCGCTTTGAGCCTGATCAGGCGGCGTTTTTAACCTGGTTGCGTGCAGAAGCCGCGCGCAGCGAGAGCGATGGCAAGGATCGCTAAAGCCACGCTTTAGGGTGGCGGTCTTTCACGGATTGGCCCGTAGGCCAAAGTCTCGGTCTGAAGCTGGGGCCTTGGCCCACGTTCGATCGGGCCGTCGATGTATCGCTACACTGCTGTAGATCGCCTCGTTGTTGAGGAAAGAGTCGCGCAATATCGCGACCAGACGCGCCGCTATCTGGCGGGCGAGCTAGACGACGACGCGTTCAAGCCGCTCAGGCTGCAAAACGGCCTCTACATCCAGCGCTACGCGCCGATGCTGCGCATCGCCATTCCATACGGGATTCTCTCGTCGCAGAAGCTGCGCGCGCTCGCGGGGATCGCGCGCCGCTACGATCGCGGCTACGCGCATTTTACCACGCGCCAGAATGTCCAGTTCAATTGGCCGAAGCTGGAGCAAGTCCCGGACATCCTTGGCGATCTTGCCGAAGTCGGATTGCACGCGATCCAGACGAGCGGCAGCTGCGTTCGCAACGTCACCACAGACGCGTTTGCGGGCATCGCGCGCGATGAGATCGTCGATCCGCGGCCATACGCGGAGCTGATGCGGCAATGGTCGACGCTGCACCCGGAATTCGCGCATCTGCCGCGCAAGTTCAAAGTCGCTTTCAATGGCGCTAAGGAGGACCGCGCCGCGACCTCGGTGCATGATCTGGCCTTCGACGTTTATCGCGACGATGCAGGCGAGGTTCGTCTGATCGTGAAGGTCGGTGGCGGCCTCGGCCGCACGCCGCGTATCGCGGCCATTATCAAGCGCGATCTGCACTGGAGCGAGTTGCTCACCTATAGCGAAGCGGTGCTGCGCACGTACAATCGCTTCGGCCGCCGCGACCATATTTTCAAAGCGCGCATCAAGATCCTGGTTGAGAGCATCGGCGCTGAATCTTTTGCGCGCGAAGTCGACGCCGAGTGGGAATTCCTTCGCAACGGCCCCAACACGCTGACCGAAGACGCGTTGGCGCGCGTCGTCGCACGCTTCGAAGAACCGGTGCTCCGAGACGACGCCGCGGCGACGGCGCCGAGCGGCGAAATCGCGTTCCGCCGCTGGAAGAGCCGCAATCTCGCGCCGCACCGTCAGCCGGGCTATGGCGCGGTGATGATCAGCCTGAAGCGCGAAGGCGTTGCTCCCGGCGATGTCACCGCCGAGGAAATGGACGCTATCGCTGACCTGGCGGATCGCTACAGCTTCGGCGAAATCCGGGTATCGCACACGCAGAATTTGGCGCTGCCGCATGTGGAGCTGGCGCAGTTGCCGGCGCTCTGGGCTGAACTCAGCGCGCTCAACCTCGCGCGCGCCAACATAGCCTACGCATCCGACATCATCTGCTGCCCCGGCGGCGATTTCTGTTCGCTGGCCAACGCCAAATCGATCCCGCTCTCCGCGGCGATCGCGGCGCAACTCGCGCCCATCGAAGATGATCTTGGCCCCATCGCCATCAAGGTGTCGGGCTGCATCAACGCCTGCGCGCACCACCACGTTGGCCATATCGGCGTGCTGGGCGTGGAAAAGGGCGGCGAAGATTGGTTTCAGGTGCTGCTGGGAGGCCGCGCCGACGAAGGCGGAAAGCTTGGCGTGTTGATCGGCAAAGCGGTGCGCGCTGAAGACGTACCGCATGTGATCGACCGCTTGGCGCGGCATTATCTTTCGGTGCGCGAACCGCGTGAACTGTTCATCGACGCCGTGGCCCGGCTTGGCGCGGAGAACTTCAAGGCCGCGCTCGCGACTGAAGAACTGGCGCAGGCATGAGTGCAATCCTGCATCTCGACGGACGCGTCACCGGCGAGGCCGCTCCGCGACCGGCGCCCACGCCGAAGACGCCTGCCAACAACGGCAGCGGCGATGTGCGCAAGAAAACCGTGCCTGTGGTTCCGCCGGCGCCGGGCCTGACGCGCATGCAGTGGGAAGGCGGCGCCTACGCGACGCTGCCGACGTGGCTCGAAGCGCCGGAGCAAGGTGGCGGCGTCATTCTGCAGGCGACCGATGATCCGCTGACGTTGACGGACACGATCGACCGCACCGGGCTCGTGGCGGTGGACTTTGGCAAGCTCAACGATGGCCGCGGCTATTCAACGGCGACGCTGCTGCGTCAGCGGCTGGGATATCGCGGGCCGATGCGCGCCACTGGCGCGATCACCGCTGACCAGATTTTCGCGTTGGCGCGGGTCGGCTTTGACTCGTTTGAGCTGCGCGACGACCAGGATCCCGAAGTTGCGAAGCGTGCGCTGAAGAGCTTCACCGTTGCCTATTCCAGCACCGCAGCGGGCGCTGGGGCGATCGGTTCGCCTGAAGCCGCGGAGAGCGCAGCGCGCGTGGCGCTGCTGGAACGCGCACTGATCCGCATCGCCAAAGAACATCAAAACGTTGCGCTGGCGTCTTCGCTGTCGGCCGAGGACATGGCGGTCACCGACGCCATCGCCCGCCTCAAGCTGCCGATTACCGTGTTCACGCTCGATACGGGGCGCCTGCATGAGGAAACGCTGGCGTTAATCGATGAAACCAAGCAGCGCTACGGTCTCGATCTCGAAGTCTATCGCCCGGACAAAGCGGAGGTGGCCGCCTTCATCGCCGCCCATGGCAAGGACGGCTTCTACGACGGCGTTGCACAACGCAAGCTCTGCTGCGCGATCCGTAAGGTGGCGCCGCTGGAGCGCGCGCTGAAGGGCCGCGGGGCCTGGATCACCGGGCAGCGTCGCGACCAAGCCACCAGCCGGGCTGATCTGCGCGAGCGCGAGTTCGACGCCGAGCGCGAGATGCCGAAGTTCAATCCGCTCGCCGGGTGGAGCTGGGACGACGTGCTCGACTATGCGGGCCGCTTCGAGATCCCCATGAACGCGCTCTACGCGCGCGGCTACGTTTCGATTGGATGCGAACCCTGCACCAAAGCCATCCGCCCGGGCGAAGACCCGCGCGCCGGCCGCTGGTGGTGGGAAAATCAGGACAGCAAAGAATGCGGTTTGCATACGACGCCGACGACGGCGCTGTGATGAGCAGCGTGGAAGTTCTCGCGCCCGAGCCACAGCACGTGGCGTCGCGACTCGAACGGCTCGAGTCGGAGTCGGTGTACATTCTGCGCGATCTCGCGGCATTCGAGCGCGTGGCGCTGATGTTCTCCGGCGGCAAGGATTCCGCGGTGCTACTGCATCTGGCGATGAAGGCGTATGCGCCGCA
>DASZWS010000212.1:0-2346 GCA_035546515.1 Vitreimonas sp.
CTCGCGGTTGGCGCGCGCGTAGTCTTGCGCCCAGCCCACCGCCTCCACGTAATCGTCGAACAGCGCTTCGCCTTCCATGAAGAAAGCGAGGTCCTTGTCCGGCACGTGGTAGCCGAGTTCGCGACGCAGGAGTTCTTCCCGTGCGCGCTCGATGAAGTACTGCCCGATGCGGTTGCCCGAGCCGCGTGAGCCTGAGTGCAGCATCACCCATACGCGATCTTCTTCGTCGAGGCAGACCTCGATGAAGTGGTTGCCGCCGCCCAAAGTCGCCAATTGCGCGGTTTGCGCCTTCGCCGATGCCTTCGGGTGCTTGTCGATGATCTTCTCGTATCGCTCATCCAAGCCGGAGTTGCGATACTCGGTTTCCACCGACGACGGCGTTTCGCGGTGATTGCCGTTCGGACCGTTGCCGTGCGGCACGTTACGCTCGATCGCGCCACGCAAGCGTGACAACGAATCCGGCAGATCGTTCGCCGTGAGCGAAGTGCGCATCGCCATCATCCCGCACCCGATGTCGACGCCGACAGCGGCAGGGATGATCGCGCCCTTGGTCGGGATCAGCGAGCCAACGGTGGCGCCGATGCCGAAGTGAACGTCCGGCATCACCGCGATGTGGCTATGGATGAACGGCAGCGACGCGACGTTGCGCAATTGATTTTGCGCCTCGTGCTCCACCGGCACGCCCTTGATCCACGCCCTGATCGGCGCAAACGAGCCTGGAATTTCCTCAAAACCGGACATCTCCGGCCTCCTTCAAACGATGTTCTGCATGATGCTGGACAAGGACTTGCGGTTCAGACGCTGCAGCGTCTCCAGCGCTTCCGCTGCCAGCGGTGCGCCAAAGACAGCCTCAACGATCCACGGCCCTAAATCGTCCAACGTTTTGAGTTCGACGCGCGCGCCGACTTTCGCGCCGCGTGCTTCTATCCACGCGACCGTGCGTTCGGTTCCGCGCCGGAATTTGCACTGAGCGAAAAGCACGTCTCATCTCCTCGTTTCCGAGTGTTGAGCGGCCAAGAAGTCAGGTCAGTCGCAACATACGAAAAACCCCTCCAGGCCGCGCCTTGGAGGGGTTTTCGGTGCTCCGAAGTCTCGAAGACGTCAGACGCTAAAAACTCCTCCGCGCGTAGCAATCCTGCCGCTCGCCGCGATGCGCGGCGGGCGTGGTTTGCATTGGGATTGTGTTCAGCGTTTTCACGACACGTCTCCGAAAGGACGGCGCGTGTATCATACGATTTGCGCGTTTGCACGCTGAAAAATCGTACATCTCAGACTTTGTTGAGTTCAGCGCTCTCGTGTTGCCGAACCGCCGCAGCCGCGAAATTGGCCCGATATTCGGCGGGTGTCATGCCCGTGGCGCGCTTGAACAGCGTGCGGAAGAACGAGATGTCACTGTAGCCGACGCTGGCGGCGATGCTCTGCACCGACGCGCGTTCGTGCTCAAGCATAGCTTTCGCCGATTCAATCCGCACCGCGCGCAGATAGTCGCTGGGCAACCGCCCAGTGGCTGCCTTGAAACGGCGCAAGAAATTGCGTGCACTCATGCCGGCGCCAGAGGCGAGGTCGTCGACGCAGATTTCTTCACGGAAACGCGATTGCAGCATGTGTTCGGCGCCGCGCACCGCGTCGTCATTGTGCGGCGGCGACAAGGGCAGCATCGCGTAGCCGGATTGATTGGCGCGCGGCATGTTCAGCAGCAACGCCTTCGCCGTTTGCACCGCCACTTCGTGGCCGCAGAGTTTCTCCACCAGATACAAGCTCACATCCGCCGCCGCCGTGAGGCCGCCGCTGCACAGCAGCCGTGAGTCCTCAGTGACAAACATATCGGGGCGCCAATCGACATCCGGGTAGCGGCGCTTGAAATTGTCGCTCAGCGCCCAATGCGTCGTTGCTTTGCGGCCGTCGAGCAGGCCAGCTTCGGCGAGATAGCCCGATCCCATGCACACGCCGGCAATGTAGGCGCCGTGCGCGTGATGATCGGTGAGCCAGGGGAGGAGCGCGCTGTGCTCAAGAATCTTCTCATCGAACGCCAGTCCTGAAGTCGGCACCACGACAATGTCGGTGCGCTTCACATCAGCAATCGAACACTGCGGCGACATTTTCAGGCCGGCGTATGGGCTGCGCACCGGCCCGCCGTCGAGCGAAGCGGTGGTTACGCGGAAGCGCGGTTCCGACGTTGTGCCGGTGAGTTCGCCCCACAACGCGCCCGCTGAATGGAAAACCTCGATCGGCATCAGCGCCGTGGAAGCGTAGCCGTCGTCGAGAAGCACAACAGTGACGTCGAGCATTTCGGCCTCCGGCCTACGCTTCCAGGTTAAACCATCCAGCGGGGTCATTGCATCAACG
>DASZWS010000213.1:0-12391 GCA_035546515.1 Vitreimonas sp.
CGGCCCGAGTGGCGCGAAATTCGGGTTCGACGCTTAAGGGTAAACCCCTAAGACATCCGGCCTAGGTCGCCGATCCGAAAGGCATGCTACACACAGGGCGTTTGACGGATACGGAGCAGTAATTCGCGGTGACGGAGGCCATAGAAATACGCAAACGGCTGGCAGCGTTGTGGCGTGATCCTGCGCGCATCGCTTCGGTCGACGCTATCGCCTTTGTCGTGCTTTTAGGGGCCCTTGTACTCGCCGCCGTGGTGCTGCCGAAGACCGTCAACATCGACGTCATCGTGTTGTTGTTTCTGCCTGCTGCAGCCGCGGCGGCGCTTTGGCGCGGTGCGATCGCGGGCTTGAGCATCGCCGCGATCGGCCTGGCCGCCGCCTGGGCCCTCGGACCGGAGCACGGCTTTTCCGACAACGGTGCGTTCTGGTTCTATCTCGTCTTTGCAGCTTTCGGCGCATGCGTCGGCGAATGGGCAGTGCGGCGCCGCAGCGTCCGCGAAGCTTCGGCGCGCGTTCTGGAAGAGCGCGAGGCTCATCTCCGCTCGATCTTCGATACAGCACCCGAAGCCATGATTGTGATCAACGCGGAGGGGATCGTACAATCCTATGGTTTGTCTGCGGAGCGCATGTTCGGTTGGCGCCCAAGCGAAGTGCTCGGACGCAACATCAGCATGCTGATGCCCGAACCATTCCGCACGCAGCACGACGGCTACCTTCAGCGGTACCTGTCGACGGGGGAGAAGCGTATCATCGGTATCGGCCGTATCGTCGTTGGCGAGCGCAAAGACGGTTCGACTTTTCCAATGGAGCTTGCGGTCGGCGAGGTGGCGTCGACGGGCGCGCGGGTGTTTACGGGATTTATTCGCGACCTTACCGAAAGGCGCGAGAGCGAAGCGCGTCTGCGCGAGCTCCAAGCCGAGGTCGTGCATATTTCCCGGCTGAGCGCGATGGGGGAGATGGCCTCGGCTCTGGCGCATGAACTCAATCAGCCTCTGAGCGCGATCGCCAACTACCTGAATGGCGCCCGCAAGCTGATTGGGCGCGGTCCCGAGAGCGAGGCGAAGGTCAGCCAAGCCGTCGAAAAGGCCGCGGAGCAGGCCATTCGCGCGGGCGACATCATCCGCCGTCTGCGGGATTTCTTGGCGCGGGGCGAAGGCGAACGAACCGTCGAATCCTTGGCCAGGCTTGTGCACGAAGCGTGTGGCCTGGCTCTGGTGGGTGCGAAGGAGGCAAGCGTCGACGTGGCGTACCAGATGGATCCGCACCTCGACCGGGTTATTGTCGACCGCGTGCAGATCCAGCAGGTCATCGTCAACCTGGTCCGCAACGCCCTTGATGCGATGCAAGCTCAGGGCGGCGGTCGCCTTAATGTCAGTACCACCGTTGAAAATGGAATGGCGGCGGTGAGTATCGTTGACACAGGTCCGGGCGTGGACGAACAGGCTGCGACGCGACTATTTCAGCCCTTTGTCACCACCAAGGCCAATGGGATGGGCGTCGGACTCTCAATCTGCCGCAGCATCGTCGAGGCGCACGGCGGAAAGATTTGGACGGAACCAAATCCTGGCGGCGGCGCGATTTTCCGCTTCACTGTCCCCCTGGCCGATGAAGAGGAAGCGGCATGAGCGACGATTTTGTCGTTTACGTTGTCGATGACGACGAGGCGGTGCGGGACTCGCTGACGTTCACTTTGAACGCGTCAGACATTTCCGTGGTTGCTTATGCATCGGCGCTTGAGCTGTTGGACGATCTCGCCAATCTACGACGGGGTCTCATTGTTACCGATGTGCGCATGCCGGGCATGACTGGGCTCGAGTTGGTCGCGCGCCTTAAGCAGTTGGGCGTCACGCTCCCGGTGATCGTGCTCACGGGCCATGCTGACGTGGCTATGGCGGTCGAAGCAATGAAGGCAGGCGTCGTCGACTTCATCGAGAAGCCCTTCGACGACGCCGCGCTGCTGGCCGCGGTTGGAAATGCGCGACAGCACGCGCAAGGCGAAGCGGGCAGGCAGGCCGAGCGCGAAGACATTGAAGGCCGCATCGCCCAGCTCACGGGCCGCGAAAAAGATGTGTTCGAAGCGATCGTTACAGGCGAGTCGAACAAATCGGCGGCGCTGAAGCTGGGGATCAGCCCACGCACTGTGGAAATCTACCGGGCCAATGTGATGGAGAAGATGCGTGCACGCACGTTGTCTGATCTCGTTCGTATGGCGCTGCTGCGCACGGCGACTTGAGTGAGATCAAAATCACCTTCCGACGCGCTGTTATGGTTCCGGGATGGATTTTCATGTTCCTCGGCCGGGACGGCTTATCGTTATCGATGATGACGCTCATGTCCTCGCCGCCCTGAAATTCACCTTTGAGGCCGATGGTTGCGAGGTCCTAACGCGCTCGCGCGGCGAGGATTTGCCGGAACTACAGCCCGATGCAAACGACTGCATCATTATTGACGAACGGCTGCCGGGCCGGACGGGCCTTGAGACGCTGAAGCTGCTTCGCGCCGCTGGCGTCACGACGCCAGCCATTCTGGTCACAAGCCACCCCTCAGTGGCGGTGCGGGGACGCGCGGCGAAGTTGGGCGTGGAGATCGTCGAGAAGCCGCTCATCGGTGACGCGCTCCCGCGACGCGTCGCGGCCCTGATGAGCCGCTAACACCACAAGGAAGTTGCGTAGGCCTTCAACGCGCGCTTGCCAGATTGAAGGTTGCACGCGCCATGCCGTGAGCAGGCGGCGAAACCTGCGCACCGAGTGCGCGCGCGAACGTCAGCATGGCTGCATTTTCGGCAAGAATATCGCCGTAGAGTTTTTCGCCGCCGCGCGATTGGACGTAACTTATGAGATCGTGCATCAGGGCTTTACCGATGCCCTGACGATGCAGATCGCTCCGGATCAGCACGGCGAATTCCGCGGTCTTGATCTCAGGATCGAACATCGCCCGCGCAACGCCCGCAAACGCGCCGTCGGGCAAAACTGCAACAAACGCCATTTCTCGATCGTAATCGAGTTGGCAGAGGCGCGCCGCGCCCAGTGCATCATCGCTGCGGACCGTGCCGTGAAAGCGCAACCGCAAATCACTTGATGTGGTGCGCGCAGCCATGGCCAGAAGGCCGCCGGCGTCGGCAGGCCTAAGTGGCCTGATTTCGACCATCGTATCATCGACCAATCGAGCCGTGTGCGACAGCTCTTGAGGATAGGGTGCGATCGCCGGCGGCACGCGTTGCTTGTCGGTCGTGAGGACGATCCGCGCGTCGAGCGCAATCGCTCCGGCGGCATCAGTCAGGAGTGGGTTGATGTCGAGTTCGGCGATGCAAGGATGGTCGATGACGAGGTGGGAGATCGCCACAAGCGCGTCGGCGACGGCTTTGAGGTTGGCGGGCTTGTGATCCCGGAAACCCGCCAGTAATTTGGCTACGCGTGTTCGCGCAATGAGCTCCTGTGCGAGTACGGAATTCAAAGGCGGCAAAGCGATCGCTGAATCCGCAACCACCTCGACCGCCGTGCCGCCCTGCCCAAACAATATGATGGGCCCGAAAGTCGGGTCGACGCTTGCGCCGACGATCAGTTCCTGAGCGTGCGGGCGTTCCGCCATCGCCTGCACGGTGAAGCCATCGATGCGCGCTCCAGGCGCATTTCTCTTGACGCGTTCCAGCATGTCGGTTGCGGCGCGTGCGATATTGTCCGGATTCAAACCGAGGGCCACGCCGCCGACGTCGGATTTGTGGGTGATGTCGCGCGACAGAATTTTCAGCGCGACGCGGCCGCCGATGCAGGCGGCCGCCTCGTGCGCCTCAGCGGGCGTGTGGGCGACGCCTGTCGGCACGACGCTAACGCCATAGAGCGCGAGCGCTCGCTTGGCTTCTGCCTCCGAGAGGAGGGTGCGCCCCTCGCGCAAGACATCGTCAAACAGTTTGGCTGCTGCGGCGACGGCGTGATTGTCGCGCGCCGCTTCCGCGACAGGTGTTTCCAGCAATGCGCGCTGATTGGCGCCGTATTTTGAGAGATGCAGAAACGCCTGAATGGCGTCTTCCGGCGCGTCGAATGTTGGAATTTTTGCTTCGGCGAAGGTACGCGCGCTCGACGCGAGGCTGGCGCCGCCGGTCCAACACGTAAGCATGGGTTTCTGCGGCGCTGCGGCACGAGCTTTGGCGGTTGCGGCGGCGCATTCGGCGTTATCGGCTACGCCAGTTGGGCAGTTCATGACCAAAATGGCGTCAGCGCCGGCCTCGGACGTGAGCACATCGAGCGCAGCGCCATAACGAGCTCCGTTCGCATCGCCGATGATATCGACGGGATTCGAACGCGACCATTGCGGCGGCAAGACCGAGTCGAGACGGGTGCGCGCCGTGGCGGACAAGGACGCCAGCTCGCCGCCCCCGCTCGCGAGGGCGTCGGCAGCAAGCACGCCAAGGCCGCCGCCGTTGGTCAGGATGAGCAGGCGATCGCCGCCGACGCGAACGCCGGCATTGAGCGTTTCGGCAGCGTCGAAAAGGTCGCGGAGCGTGTCGACGCGCAACATGCCGGCGCGCCGAAATGCGGCGTCATAGACGCCATCGGCGCCCGCCAACGCGCCTGTGTGTGAGGCGGCGGCCTTTGCGCCGGCTGGACTGCGCCCCGCCTTCACGACGATGACAGGTTTCGAACGAGCAGCGATGCGGGCGGCGGACATGAACTTCCGCGCGTTGGTGATTTGCTCGACATACAGCAAAATCGAACTGGTGCTGGTGTCGAGGGCGAGGAAATCGAGCACGTCGCCAAAATCGACGTCGGCCATGTCGCCAAGCGACAGCAGATGCGAAAAGCCGATGCCACGGCCTTCAGCCCAATCCAGCACGGATGTTGCGATCGCCCCTGACTGCGTGACAAGCGCGAGCTTTCCGCGGCGTGGCGTCAATTGTGCGAAGCTGGCGTTCAGTCCGGCGATCGGCGAGAGAAAGCCTAGGCAATTTGGACCCACAATGCGCAAGAGGTGAGGTTGCGCTGCGGCCAGCACGTCGCTTCGGAAGGTGGTGTCGCCGGCGCTGATGACGACCGCGGCGCGGCAGCCCATCGCACCGAGCTCTGCGATCAAGGCGGCAACGCCAGCCGCCGGTGTGGCGATGATGGCAAGGTCTGGCGCGCGCGGAAGCGAAGCGATGGATGCGAAGGCGCGCCGGCCGGCAATCTCGGCCTCGTGGAGGTTGACGAAGTAGAGGTCACCGTCGAAGCCGCCATCCAGCAGGTTGCGGGCAACGACGGCGCCAACGCTGCCAGGACGGTTGCTTGCTCCGATCAGCGCGACCGTGCGTGGTTTGAAGAGTGCGTCGAGATTGCGAGTGGTCATCGGATCGATCTATCGCGCGTCGCGGCCGAACTGCCTAATTTTCTCAATGCGAGCTTGACGCTCGTGCACAGTAACGGCCTCTATCGCTCCGAACAGAGTGCGTCGTATCGGCGCCAGGCCACCGAAACCCATAACACCCTGCATGATGTTGCGCACGCCATGCTCGTGAAAGATGAGCTGATAGGCAAGCGCAGGCATTCCCATGGTGACGATGAGCCGGGCCGAACGACCTTTGAGCCTTTGCCTCATGCCGCTAGGCGTGGTTTCGGTCATGAAGTTCGCGCGCGCGACCTGTTCGAGCAGCGCGCGCAGCATTGCAGGCGCGCCTCCCAACCAGAGGGGAAAGATGAGGACCAAGTGCCGGCACCAAATGAGGTCATCGCGCGCCTGTTGAACGGCTGCGCCTTCGGGCGCGGCCGCGAACTCTTGCGCCGTCCGAAGGATCGGCACGTCCATCTCGGCCAACGTCAGCGTGCGGACCTCGTTGCCGGTTTCTCGTGCACCTTCGCCATACGATTCTGAGAGCACATGGCAGAAGCGTCTTCGGTCCGGATCGGGATGGCCGTCGATGATCAGGATGCGCTTCACGGTGCTGCAGGATGCGGCGTCATCGCGCGCGGCACTTTGCGTCAGATCAAGCGGTGCACGGGAGCGCCGGTCGCGCGATTTCCTTGAGCCGGATCAATATGCTCTGGGTTGAGGCTGGTATCGAGGCGCAGGGCCACGTGGTCCGATGGCGGTGGCGTCCCGTTTGAGGCGTTCGCTCTTGTCCCCCGGCTGGAGCAACATGATCGCGGGACGCTGCCCCTTAGGGGTAACGTCATGGATGTCGCAGTTTCTGACACGCCTTCGCACCAGCGGGATTGGTCGGCGGCAGACGCGTTCTTGGGCGTAATGACGCTTGTCGCGGTACAGGACATTCGAACGGCGGAGACGCGGATGCGCGCCGTTCATGAATTTGCAGGGCGCTCACCCTTCCTACGCAAGTGCAGCGACAAGGGGTTGCCGCACCTTCAGTCAGGGGTCGTCAAACGTATCGACGCGGCCGGATGCCATGCACTCGAACAGGCGTGCGTCGCGCTTCCCGCTGAAATGCGCGAAAGCGTGTACGCGGCGTGCATAGATATTCTTGGCGCGAGCGGTCTGCTGTCAGATCAGGACCGCATTCTGGCAAATCGCCTGCGCGTTCTTCTGAAGATGGAACCGGTTTTGGCTCAGCAGATCGAGACGGTGCTGCTGCTCAAGAACCGCTTCTGAGCAGCGTTTGCGTATGATCAAGCGACGATCTTTGCGCGGTGCTGCGGCGTGTTGAGGAAGATCAAGGACTGGCGGATCACCGGCGCTAACCTTCGCCTGAGTTGGCGAGGTTCACGATGTCCCATGATTACAAGGCGCGCATCGCCGAGGTTGATGAGTATGCGTTTAAGCTGAGGGATCTAATCCCCGAGACGATGTCGGCTTTCGGGTCACTCTCGCGTGCGGCGCAGGCAAATGGCGCTCTCGACAAGAAAGTGAAGGAGCTGATCGCCGTTGGCATCGCGGTCGCGGGACGCTGTGACGCCTGCATCGCGTATCACGTGCGCGGCGCTCTCCGCGCCGGCGCGAGCCGCCAGGAGATTGGCGAGGCGCTGGCGGTGGCGATCCAGCTCGGCGGTGGTCCGAGCCTCAACTACGCCGCCGACGCGCTCCGCGCCTTCGATCAGTTTTCAGCGCCGAAAGAGTAGCCGGGTGAGACGCAACCGGCCCGTCGTTGATCTTGCGTTCGATCAAAGCGCCGCGCGCGCGGAGGCGACAGCTTGAGATTGGAGGTCCTCATGGCCTATCGAGACGTGCTCGCAATCTTGACATCGGGCGAAGAAAAGCAGGCTCTGCGCGCGGCCAAGCTGGTCGCTGCCAAGAGCGCGGGGCGGGTTTCCGCACTCCACGTGTTCGAGATGCCCGAAGTGGTGGCGAGCGCCGGGCCCGAGATGTTGGCGCTATGGCCTCAATTGCTTGAGCAGACGAGGACACGGGCGGCGGGCGAGAAAAAGGAAATTGAGCAGCAATTGAAGGCTGCCGGAATTGGCGAGGGCGTGCTGTCGCTTGAATCGCCGCGCGGTCTGGCGGGTCAGCTGGCCGCCCGCCATGCAATGCGAGCCGACATCACCATCATGCAAACTCCAAATTCCGATCTCGGCAGAGCAGTATTCGAAGGCGCGCTCTTTCGCTCCGGGCGGCCGGTTGTTCTCATTCCGCGTGAGTGGAAGCGCGAGACTCTAGGCGATACGGTTCTCGTCGCCTGGAAGCCGACCCGGGAGGCGACGCGCGCCATCGCCGACGCCGCGCCGTTCATCAGTGGCGCCAAAACAGTCACCATCGCGACCGTCGATGGCGAACTTGATGACGATCGCCAGGAACCGGGTTACGACGTTTCCCGCCGACTCGCGAGCGCTGGCGCAAATGTCGCCGTGCGCAATATCGCCAGTCAGGGGCGTGCAACCGAAATTGCGATTGCGGATGAAGCGAGGACGCTCGGCGCTGATCTCATTGTCATGGGTGGATATGGTCACGCGCGTATTGCCGAGTTCGTGTTTGGCGGGGTCACGCGCTCGTTGTCGCGCGACTGCCCGGTCCCAATTCTGATGTCGCACTAATTGATCCGAAGGTTGGTTTATGAAATCGCCGCGCACCTGGGTGGTTGTCGTCGACGCGCATTCGGCTCGCTTTTTCGAGCGATCGACGCGCGCGAAACACGTCGTTGAGAAGCCGGAACTCGCTCTGACGGCGCCGCCGCGGCCCAAGCAGCGGGCAAGGGCGCCGCGCGTGCACGAGAGCGTCGGCCCAATGCGTCATCGCATCGAGGCGCGCACACCGCCAGAGTTGCGCAAGAGAAGGCGTTTCTTGAGACGGTCGCAGCAGAACTCAAGAAACACGCCGACGCCAATGCCTTCGATCAGCTCATCATTAGCGCGCCGCCGCGCGCCGTCGGTCTGCTGAAACCGGTCTTGGCCCCTTCAATAAGGACCAGACTGAAGGACCTTTGGACGAAGGATCTGGTTCACGAGGCGGCCGAGGATATCGAACGCCGCCTTTTCACATTGAGCGAATAAGCGAAGCGACCGCGGATTGGCGGCCACATGGTTCGAATTGCCTCAGAAGTGCTTCAGACGACAACTTTCGAGCCAAACGTTTAGCTCGTCGTATGCACCGATGTGCTTTGGTTCGCCGTAGGCGGAAGGAAGCACAACACATGAGGCTTGCTCATGAATCTGATCGCGCAACGACTTTGACAGGCTTGGCCAGAGCAGGCTGACGGCTGCTCCAAGCCTAATCAGCAGCCTCACCTCGTCGGTGTCCGGATCGAGCATGAACGACCGCGTGAGCGTACAATCCTCGCGCGCCCGTGTGGAACGCAAGTCGGCTTCCGACGACTTGCCAGGCGCTGGCACCGTCGGGGCGCCTTCAACCGGCCGGTGCGAACCAGCCAATTCGTTGCCGCCAACGTTGGCGTTTTTGTCTGCGTAGTGCGGGTTCATATTTGCCTCGAAGAAACAAGGGTAGCGCCAGTCCGACGCGGCGCTTTGATCCAGCGCAATCGCGTTTGCGCATGCAACAAAATGGCGGGATCGGACCGGCGAACCCGGATCGATCTCATGCAAATCTTGTAAAGATATGCGTGCATGCTAATATGTGGGCAACGTGTATGCAGAGATAAGATCAAAGTGAATCTCGCTTTGCGAAAGCCTCGTTCCCTTGCGTCCGCCCAAGCGCGGCGCCGCAAGCGTAGCGCCATCAATACTGATCGTCTGGAATCGCGCGCCGGCGATGCGGCGCGTCTCTTGAAATTGTTGGCCAACGAACAGCGCCTCAAGGTGCTGTGTCGCCTGAGTGAAGGCGAAGTGTCTGTCAGCGAACTCGCGGAGCATGTCGATCTTGCGCAATCTGCGCTGTCGCAGCACCTCGCAAAGCTTCGCGCCGATCGACTTGTTGCGACCCGACGCGAGGGGCAGACGATCTACTATCGGCTCGCTGATCCGATGACCGAGAAGCTCATCGGCGTCTTGTGCGATATGTACGGCTGAGGTGACTAACTGAAGAGCGCACCGGGCTTCACGCCGAGGCGCTTAAACACCATCGCCGCCGGGCAAAAACCGGTGAACGAGGCTTGTATCATGTTAGCCCCGGCGAAGACCGCTAGCCAGATCCACAGAGGGTGTACGAGGGCGGCAAGCAGGAGACTGAGAAGAACGACGCAGCCAGCGAAAGCGAGAACGGCGCGGTCGAGATTCATGAGGAGCTCCGAACGTTGAGAGTGGAATTGAGCCAGCGGTTCAGCATATCTGCGGTCAATAGACCCGCCTGTTGTCCGGCCGGGCGGCCATCGATGAAGAGATGCAGCGCGGGAATGCCACGCACGCCGAGCTTGGCCGGCGTCTGGCATTGATCAGCGTTCATTTTCAAAAATACGACTTGGCCATTGAAGGTGCGCGCGGCCTCCGCAAAATGCGGCGCCATCGCGCGGCAAGGGCCGCACCAGGGCGCCCAGATGTCGACAAGCACCGCGCCTTTGGTCATCCGCAGATGGCGGGCGAAAGCAACGTCATCGACATCGATGGGCGCGCCTTCAAACAGCGGCTTGCCGCAATGACCGCATTTTGCCGAGGTTGGATGGTCGCGTCGCGCGACGCGGTTGCCGGTCCCGCACTTCGGGCAGGCGACCTGCGCGAGAGGGGCCGTCACCGCGCCTTCCCCGTCTTGTCTTTCAATTTCTCAATTCCAAGCGCGTGCAGGGCGAAGCGTTCCATGAACGGCACGCCTTGGCCCTTGCGCACCTTGCCGAGGAAGTAGCTCTCGAACATTTCCTTGGCGGAGTGGACCCATTTGCCCTTGGCCGACCAGTTCACATTGCGCGGCGGAATCTGTGGCTCGGCAACGAAGGCTACGCCGCCATCGCCAAAATCGGCGAGGCAGACGGCGTTCCACGTCGCTTCGTTGTCGGCCGGCTTGCCGCGCAGGAGCGCACCGATGTTCTTGGCGGTGGCAGTGACCATGGACTCGATCATGAAGCCGGTTTTCGGCACGCCCACTGGCACTGGCGTCTTGCCAACGGGCGCGATCGCCACGCCGACGCCGATGGCAAAGATGTTGGGAAATGCTGGATTGCGCTGGTTCTTGTCGATGATGATGAACCCACGCGGATTGGTCAGGCCTTCAATGCCGCGCACTGCTTCAACGCCGCGGAACGCTGGTAGCATCATGGAGTAGGCAAACGGCAACATGTGTGTCGTCTTTACCGAACCGTCTTCATTGACTTCCTCGGCAATGACCTTGCCGGGTTCAATTTTCACCACGCGCGCGTTGGTGATCCATTTGATGTGGCGGTTGCGCATTTCACTTTCGAGCAACCCTTTGGTGTCGCCGACGCCATCCAACCCAAGATGACCAATATATGGCTCAGGGGTCACGAACGTTATCGGGATCTGGTCGCGCAGGCGACGCTTGCGGAGTTCGGTGTCCAGAATCATCGCGAATTCGTAGGCGGGGCCAAAGCAGCTCGCGCCTTGCACGGCGCCAACAACGATCGGACCGGGCGCCTTGCAGAACGCCTCGAACGCCGCGTTGGCTTTCTCCGCGTGATCCACGTGGCAGATCGATTGCGTGTTGGCGGTAGGTCCAAGTCCCTCAATCTCATCGAAGGCAAGATCGGGTCCGGTCGCGATGACGAGATAGTCGTAAGGGACGAAACGTCCGTCATCGAGTTCGACACGGCTTTCAGTCGGATGCACGCGCTTAGCGCCTATGGCGATGAAGTTGATGCCGCGACGCCGCATTGCGGCCGGAAGTTTGGCTTCGATGGCGCCGCGCTTGCGCCAGCCGATGGCGACCCAGGGGTTTGAGGGGACGAAGTGATAGGTGTCGCCCTTGGAAATCACCGTTAGGCGATCGGCGCCGCGCAACTGGTCTTTGAGTTCGTAGGCCGCAACGACGCCGCCTAGCCCCGCGCCCAAGAGAACGACCTCAGCCATTGTGTCTCTCCCTCGTCATTGGCCGGCGCATCAGACCGCGTCGTAGTGCCTGCCTTGACATATATAAGAACATGCGCATATACGCAAGTGCGAGGTGCGGTGATGCTCCCTGAAGGGCGCATTTGGGCACAACGAGACGGCCTGGTGTTGATCGGTATCAAACCGAGGCCGGCGCCGGAGGATAGCATCCGGCCACAAGCGGTGCGGAAGTAGGAGCTTGATCATGCTGCGGCGGGGAGCAGTAACGGCCGTCCTCATCGGCGCAGCTGCGCTGCTCGTCGGTTGTGGACAGTCGGTACAGCACGAGGCGGGACGTCCGCCGACGCCAATCGCCGGGCTTTTGACCATCCGTGAAATAACGGCGCCAGATTTCAAAACTGTCTCGGCCATTTTGACGAACCGCGACATTGGTGATGCGCGGGCTCGTATTGGCGGCACCTTGCAGCGCCTAGCCGTGCACGAAGGCGATCAGGTCCATCGCGGCCAGCTACTGGCGGTTATCGCCGATCAGAGTCTCTCCCTGCAGGCCCAATCTGGCAGCGCCAATGTCGCGGCCGCCGAGGCCGCAGCGGAGCGCGCACGCGCCGATCAGCATCGCTACCAAATTCTGTTCGACCAGGGATTTTTGGCGCAAGCGAGCCTGGACCAGTTCAATGCCGCTGCCCGAGCCGCCGACGCCCAGTTGCGCGCCGCGCGCGCGCAAGCGGGTGCGCTTGTCGCGGTCAGCGACCAGGGCCGGGTCGTCGCTCCAGCAGATGGACGGGTGACGAGATTGCCGATCCCTCAAGGCGCAGTGGTGCTTCCCGGCGATGTTGTCGTCGCCATTTCGACAGGCGCGCGGGTGCTGCGGATTGAAGTCCCTGAAGCCGATGCGCCTGCTCTAACGCAAGGCCAACAGGTTCGCATCCTTAGCGAAAATGAGTCCGAGGCGCCCCAAGTGGTCCTGGTGCGCCAAGTTTATCCCGCGGTGGACAATGGCCGCGTGATGGCCGATCTTGATGCGTCGAGTTTCGGCGCGACCTTTGTGGGCGCACGCGTTCGCGTGCTGGTGCCGACAGGCGAGCGTCGGA
>DASZWS010000214.1:0-6402 GCA_035546515.1 Vitreimonas sp.
AACAAGAAAAGGCTGTGGAATGCGCGATGAAGACGATGCGACGAGCGCCGGAAACGGCGACGCGCTTCGCATGACTACGCAGATCGTCGCCTCGTTTGCTGGCAACAACAAGCTCTCAACCGAAGAACTCGTCGATCTCATCCGGTCCGTACACCGCGCCGTCTCGTCTCTGGGCGAGCCGGGCGGCGGCATTACGCAAGAACGTCCGAAACCTGCTGCACCCATCGGCAAGTCGATCCACAACGACTACATCATCTGTCTTGAGGACGGCAAAAAGCTGAAAATGTTGAAGCGATATCTGCGCTCCAACTTCAACATGTCGCCGGACGACTATCGCAAACGCTGGGGGTTGCCGCCGGACTATCCTATGGTTGCGCCCGCCTACGCAGCGCGCCGCTCAGAATTCGCCAAGCGCATTGGCTTGGGGCGCGGTGTTCGCCGAAAGGGCTAAGCCCCTTACACAATGATGCCGCCCTTGTTGTCTGGCGGTGCGCCGCCGTCCTCCAACCTCTTACGAAGCTTGTTGAGCGCAAGTGTGCGGACGTCGGCCAATGCAGCGCTCGCCGGCGCCTGAATGACGACCTCAACGCCGCTCGCAACGTGAATAGCGGCGACCCGTTGAACGTCGCCCACGCGCGTGATCTCGAAGATGACTTCGCTGCCCGTGTCGGGTTCAGCACTCACCCATGCGCCGCTGGGCACATACCCCAGACGGCTTTCAGGGCCGCGACGAGGTGCTCCATCAGCGCGTCGTCGTGGAACGGCGAAGGCGTAATGCGAAGGCGTTCGGTGCCTTTGGGCACCGTTGGATAGTTGATCGGCTGCACGTAGATGCCGTGCTCGTAAAGAAGGATATCGGAAATCTTCTTGCAGCGCCCGGCTTCACCGACCAGCACCGGCACGATGTGCGTGGTCGATTCAGACATCACCGGGATGCCGGCTTCGAACAGCATGGTTTTCAGCCGCTCGGCGCGTTCCTGCAGGCGATCACGCAAATGCGGGCAGGATTTCACCATACGCACGCTCTCGAGCGCCGCAGCGGCAATGGAAGGTGCAAGCGACGTAGTAAAAATGAAGCCCGACGCCGTCGAGCGGATGGCGTCCATCGCCACCGCAGGACCAGTCACGTAGCCGCCCATGGTGCCGAAAGCCTTCGCCAGCGTGCCCTCAATGAAATCCACACGGTGCATGACGCCATCGCGCTCGGCGACGCCGCCGCCGGTGGGCCCGTAAAGGCCGACACCGTGCACTTCGTCGAGATAAGTCATAGCGCCATAGGCTTGAGCGATGTCGCAAATGGCCTCGATGGGCGCGGTGTCGCCGTCCATCGAATAGACGCTCTCGAAGGCGATCAGCTTCGGCGCATCGGCCGGCGCTTCGTTGATCAAAGCTTCAAGATGCTGCAGGTCGTTGTGGCGGAAGATGCGCTTCTCGCATTTGGCGCGCTTAATGCCTTCGATCATCGAGGCGTGGTTCTGCGCGTCCGAGAAAATCCAGAGATCGGGAAACAGCTTCGCCAGCGTCGACAGCGTCGCGTCGTTCGACACATAGCCCGACGTGAACAGCAGCGCCGCTTCCTTGCCGTGAAGCGCGGCGAGTTCTTGCTCAAGATCGACGTGATAGCTGGTCGTGCCGGAAATATTGCGGGTGCCGCCCGCGCCGGCGCCGACCTTGTCCAGCGCCGCGTGCGCGGCGTCGAGCACTTCCGGGCTCTGGCCCTGCCCCAGATAGTCGTTTGAGCACCAGACGACGATATCGCGCGTGTCGCCGTTAACCGTACGCAGCGTGGCATGCGGAAAACGACCACGCTCGCGCAGGATGTCTGCAAACACGCGGTAGCGACCCTCGTCGCGGATCGCGTCCAGGGCGTTTTCGAAAACCTGAAGGTCTTGGTCTCTCATGTGATCAATTCGTGTATAGTGATCTTGCACGCGCGAAACACCTGGGACCAGTCCGCGCAACTGAAAGAATATTTGCGAACCGTTCTCATGAAGAAGTACGACGCACGCTTTCCCGCCGCCCGGCCGCGGCGCTTACGCCAGACGGAGTGGGTGCGGCGGCTCACGCGGGAGCATCGGCTTTCGGCCGATGACCTCATTTGGGCGATGGTGGTTCACGATGGGGAAGAGTCCGAAATCCCAGTCGCCGCGATGCCCGGTACGGTGCGCTACTCTGTGAAGGCGGCCGCTGCGGCGGCGCGCAAAGCAGCGAAGCTGGGCATTCCCGCGATCGCCGTCTTTCCGCACATCGACGCCGCCAAGAAGGATTCCAGCGGCCGCGAGGCGCTCAACGACAAGGGACTCGTCTGCACAGCGGTACGCGCCATGAAGGACGCTGCGCCCGAGGTCGGCATCATGGTCGACGTCGCGCTGGACCCGTTCACCGACCATGGTCACGACGGCCTCTTGAAGAACGGCCGTATCGTCAACGACGAGACCGTGAAGGTGTTGGTAGAGCAGGCGCTCGTTCAGGTGCGCGCTGGCGCCGATATTGTTGCGCCATCCGACATGATGGACGGCCGCGTCGGCGCCATTCGCGCCGGGCTCGACAAGGAAGGCTTCGCCGACACCCTGATCATGTCGTACGCGGCAAAGTATGCATCAGCCTTTTATGGGCCTTATCGCGAAGCCATCGGCTCGGGAAAGCTGGGCTCGGGCGCTGTCGAAAATCCCGGCGACAAGAAAACGTATCAAATGGATTTCGGAAACACCGACGAGGCGATGCGCGAGGTCGCTATGGACGTCGGTGAAGGCGCCGACATGCTGCTCGTGAAACCGGGCCTTCCGTACTTGGATATCGTTCATCGCGTGAAGCAAACTTTCGGCTTGCCGACCTACGCGTTCCAGGTGTCGGGCGAATACGCGATGATCATGGCCGCCGCACAAAACGGCTGGCTCGATGAAACACGCGCTATTCTGGAATCGCTGACCGCCTTCAAACGCGCCGGCGCCGATGGCGTTGTCACCTATTTCGCACCAAAAGCTGCGGAACTGCTGGCCTAGGCCGCTTGCGCCAGGGTGGCGATGGTTTCGCGGACGTCTGCTGCAACCTTCTCACGTTGCTCAGTCTGATTGAGACCAAGCGACGCCAACTGGCCGATGCCTTCAGCGCAGATCGTCAACGCCGACTTGCCGGCGTCGGAACGCAAGTCGTGCGCGCCCAATTGTTGCGCCAACGTCGTGCACACCGCCATCAGCGGCTTGTCGTTGGCATCTACTGCGAAGGCCCGCACGCGCGACAGACCAGCTTCGACCTCGCTCGTGGCCCCCTTGCCCTGGGCCAAATTCACCAGCGCGGCCGTCAGCGTCGCGAAGGCCTGCGCCAATTTTGCCGCCTCTTCCGCAGCTGCCGCTGCGGCGTCGGCCTTGCGCCGTTTGCGCGGCGCCCCTGCGGTGACAATGCCCGCGCGGCGGCAAGGACCGACGTATCCCGGCGCGTCAATGAAAGGTCGCGGCTGGGTCAGAACTTTATTGATGGTTGCGGTCAGCACCTTGCCCGAGATCGGCTTGCCAATCAGCGCGTTGCAGCCGGCGTGACGGCACTCTTCAGCCATGGCCCGCGAGAAAGCGTTCGACGTGGCGAATACAGCGGCGCGACGGCTGGCGAGCTTGTGATTGCGGCGGAACGTGCGCGTCCAGAGGGCGCCGTTTTCGGCGCCCAGTTCGAATGAGGTGATGACGATGTTGGCGGCGTAAACTTCCAGAAGGTCGAGGGCTTCTTCGCCGGTGGCCACCTCTCTGATCTTCTCGACGCCGGCATTGCGCAGCAGATCGAGAATGATCTTCCGCTCAAACCTGTTCGGTTCGATCAGACACACAGCCCAAGTCTTCGGGTCCATGCCGCGCTCCAGCCCACACCTGCGGCCGACGTTCGCACAGTTTTTTTAAAATAACCTTGCCGCGTCGTCGTAGCGTCAACGACGGCGCTGCTTTCGGTTAACCACGCCGCTAACGCTTGGGCTTTTCCAACCGCGCGATCAGGCTCGACGTGTCCCACCGCTTACCGCCCATCGCTTGCACGTCGGCATAGTAGCCATCGACCAGTTCGGTCAGTTCAAGCTTTGCGCCGTTGCGCTGCGCTTCGTCGAGCACCAGGCCCAAATCCTTCCGCATCCAGTCGACCGCGAAGCCGAAATCGAAGCGGCCTTCGCTCATCGTCTTCCAGCGGTTCTCCATCTGCCAGCTTTGCGCCGCGCCCTTAGAGATCGCCGCGATAACTTTCTCCACGTCGAGATCGGCGCGCTTGGCGAAATGAAGCCCCTCCGCCAGCCCCTGCACCACGCCGGCGATGCAGATTTGGTTCACCATCTTCGCCAACTGCCCCGACCCCGCCGGGCCGATCAGCGTGATGTTGGCGGCGTACGCGCGCATGATGGGCTCCGCTTCAGCGAATGCGCTCGGTTCACCGCCCGCCATCACCGTGAGCTTGCCCGCTTCCGCGCCCGCCTGACCGCCTGAAACCGGCGCGTCGAGGAAGCCGAAGCCCGAAGCCTCCGCCTTCTCAGCCAACTCGCGTGCAATCGTCGCTGAGGCCGTCGTGTGATCGACGAAGATCGCCCCCTTGCGCATCTTCGAAGCCGCCGCCTCAAAGACCTCGCGAAGGTCGCGATCATTGCCGACGCACGAGAACACGATGTCTGCGCCTTCGGCCGCGTTCGCCACCGACGAATAGGTTCGTCCCTTGTGTTTCTGCGCCCAGTCGCGCGCCTTATCTTCGCTGCGGTTATAGACCGCCACTTCGTGACCGGCCGCGGCGAGATGGCCCGCCATCGGCGCGCCCATCACACCCAGTCCGATGAATGCCGTTCTGGCCATTACCTAACCCCTAGAATCTTCAATGCGCCCGTAGGCGCCGCGGAAAAAGCTCAGCGCCGCACCCGGCTTCACCCGCATCGCCAGCGCTTCGCCGATAATGATGAGGTGATCGCCGGCTTGGCGGCGTTCGTGGGTTCGGCACGCGATGTGCGCGATTCCCGTCCTCAATATAGGCACGCCAGCGAAGATTTCTGCTTCCTCTGCTGCAATGCTTTCGGTCTCTGCGCGCGCAAGTCGCACCGCCAGCGCGCCATCATCGGCGCCGAGCACCGTCACACCCCACAGGTCGGCGTTGGCGAATACCGGGTAACGCTCCGATTGATCGCCCAAGCACCAAAGCAGCAGCGGCGGGGTGAGCGACACTGAGGTCAGCGAGTTGACGGTGATCCCCGAAAGGCGACCGTTCGCGCCTGCGGCGGTCACCGCCGTCACGCCGGTGGCGAATGCGCCCATGACGCTGCGCAAAGACTGATCCGATCCCGACTCCATGAGCTGAAGCTTACGCTCTCCTCACCGGTTCTTAACCCTGTCTGGCGATTGTAGCGCGCTTCCCGTCCAGAAGGGCACGGGTAACGGATCGAACATGACCGCTGCAACCAATCAACGCCCCATCATCATCAAGAAGATAAAAAAGGGCGGCGGCGGCGGCCACCACGGCGGCGCCTGGAAGGTCGCCTACGCTGACTTCGTGACCGCGATGATGGCGTTCTTCCTGCTAATGTGGCTCATCAACACCACCAGCCCCGAACAGCGCCGCGGCATCGCCGAGTTTTTCGCACCCGCCAGCGTCAGCCGCGTCTCGTCGGGCGCCGGCGGCTTGTTGGAAGGCACCAGTTTCGATGAGAGCGGCGTGCGCCACGGTCACTCGGCGGCTGTCGCGCAATCGTCTGAGCCGCAATACACCTCAAACGCACAATCCAAAGGCGCCGACAACAACGACGCCCAAGGTCAGGCGCAGCCTTCTCAAGACGCCCTTGAGCGCGCCCGGCAAATTCGCGAGGACGCCGAGTTCTCCCGCGCTGAGATCGCTATCCGCCAGGCCATGCAGGACATGCCCGACATTGCCGAACTTTCGCGCAACGTCGTGTTCGAACAAACGCCCGAAGGGTTGAAGATCCAGCTCATCGACCAGGAAGGCCGCTCGATGTTCAATCCAGGCGACGCGCAGCCGAACGATCGCGCCCGCCGTCTGCTCACAGCGATCGCCGGCGTCATTGAGCAGCTGCCCAACCGAATTTCCATTTCAGGCCACACCGACGGATCTGCACCCGGCGGACGCTTTGCCTCCAACTTTGAACTTTCGGCTGCTCGCGCCGAGTCCGCGCGGCGCATCCTGATGTCGCAAGGCCTGCCCTCGGACCGCATCTACGAAGTCGCCGGCCGCGCCGACAGCGAGCCGATGTTTCCCGACGACCCCACCTTGCCGGGCAACCGCCGCATCGCCATCACGCTGCTGCGCGAAGCTCCGCCGCTGCCGGCCGATCACGATCTGTAGAGCGACGCGCACTCAGAATCTGACGCGGAGCCAACGCTCACACTGGGAAACCTCTGGTGAAGGTCGTCATAGGTTTGCTGAAGGTGGGCGATT
>DASZWS010000215.1:0-13195 GCA_035546515.1 Vitreimonas sp.
AAGCTCAAGGCCAGCGAGATCGAGGCCGTCGCCAAAGCCACCGCCGCCGCTATTGCCAAGCGCCCCGCCGCGCACCCCGAACTCCGCGTCACCAGTTCGGAAACCGGCATGGGCATCGACCTGCTCCGCGCCGACATCGCGGCCTTGGCGTAAAGCGCTTTACCGCTTAGGAACCGCCAGTGACCAAGCTGCCGCCGAAAGACCGCCTCGCTGCGCTCGAAGATGGGCTGACCAAGGCGAAGACACTCGCCGAGGCGCTGCCCTACATCCAGATCTACGACCGCGAGATTGTCGTGGTGAAATATGGCGGCCACGCCATGGGCGATACCGAAACCGCCCGCAAATTCGCCGCAGACATCGTTCTTCTGAAGCTCGTGGGCATCCACCCGGTGGTTGTGCATGGCGGCGGACCACAGATCAGCCGCATGCTCGATCGCGCCGGTGTGAAATCGCAATTCGTGGACGGGCTGCGCGTGACCGACGCTGACACCATGGAAGTCGCGGAGATGGTGCTGTCAGGCAGCGTCAATAAGGAGCTTGCGCATCTGATTACTGCCGCTGGCCAGGAAGCCGATGTGCGCGGCGTCGGCCTCTCGGGCAAAGACGCGCGTTTGATTACCTGCGAGAAAGTGCACCGCACCCGCAAAGACCCGGACAGCATGATCGAGCAGGTCGTGGACCTCGGCTATGTCGGCGACCCCAAGCAGGTCGACCCCACTTTGATTCAGGCGCTCATCAACGCGCCGGAAGACTACATCCCTGTGATCGCGCCCATCGGCGTCGCCGAAGACGGTCGCACCTACAACATCAATGCTGACACCGCCGCCGGCGCCATCGCCAAGGCGCTCTCAGCAAAACGCTTCATCTTGCTTTCCGATGTGCAAGGCGTGCTCGACGCCGACGGCGAGCTGATCCGCGAAATGTCGGTCGACGATGCGCGCAAGGCGATCCAAAGCGGCGTCGCCACCGGCGGCATGATCCCGAAACTGGAAACCTGCATCGCTGCGCTCGACGAAGGCGTCGAAGCAGCTGTCATTTTGGATGGGCGCACGCCGCATGTGCTGCTCATGGAATTGTTCACCGAGCATGGCGCTGGCACGCTTATTCACTGATCGCCGCGCCCTCGTAGCGCTGGCCGGTGCGGCGCTCATGGCGCTGGCGCTGTTCGGTCTGCGCGCGCACGCTCAGCAATCTGGCGGCTGGCAGGTCTGCAACGAAACCAGCTACGTCCTCGAAGCCTCCGCCGCGAAGCCCGATGGCCGCGCCGTTCTGGTGCAAGGCTGGACCCATCTGCGCCCTGGCGAATGCCGCGTCGCCATCAACGCGCCGCTTGAGCGCGGCACCTATTATCTTTACGCGCGCACCTCCTCTGCGCACCGCGGCGGGCGCCAGCAATGGGGAGGCGACGCCCCACTCTGCGTCGACCCTGCACACTCGTTCTCGTTCGATAACCCGCCCGAGTGCGCCAACATGGGCATGGAAGAACGCCTCTTCCGCCGGGTCGTCATTTCCAAGCGCGACAGCTGGCGCACCACATTCGCGGAAGCCGAGCCTTACACGCTTGCCCGCGCGCGCCAGCAGGGCCTGCAGCGCCTGCTGGATGACGCCGGCTACGACATTTACGCCAACGCCCGCAGCATCGACCCCCGCCGCATCGCCACCGCGATCGCGCAATTCCGCGCGGCTTCGCATCTGGCGCCCAGCGCCAACGAAAATCAGCTGATCGACGCGCTTGAGGTCGCCGCCCGCCGCCGCGCCGAACAGGTCGGCCTCACGCTTTGCAACCGTACTCACGGCCGCGTCTGGACCGCTGTCGCGCGCCGGCGCGGTGAAGGCTGGGAAAGCCGCGGTTGGTGGCTGTTGAACGCAGGCGGCTGCGTGCGCGCAATCGATGATGTGCTGACCCAGCCTGTCTATTACGTCTATGCGAGCCTTGAGAGCGATCAGGGCGATCGCTTGCTCGCCGCCGGCGGCGAGGTGTTCTGCACGAGCCCCGCGCGCTTCGCCATTCTTGGCCGCGAGAACTGCGATGCGCGCTACTACGACGCGACATTGTTCACGCCGATCGCTACGCGCAATCGTCAAGGACTGGTGGTCGATTTCGACGAAAGCGATTTCCTCGACGCCGGCCAACGTCCGCGCGAGCTGGCGCAATCGCAGACCGGGCCCGACGTGGTGGAAGCCACGCTCCCGCCGCGCCACGGGCTCGCGCCGCCAACCGCGCCGATCCCAACGCAAGACCGCGGCTCGGGCGACGAATGATGAGCGCGCCCCGCGCTTGGGTGTTCGATCTCGACAACACGCTCTATCCCGCCACGTCTTCGCTTTACGACGCCGTCGGCTTGCGCATGACCGCCCACATCGTCCGCGAGGTCGGCGTCGATGAAGCCAAGGCGCTCGAACTGCGCGAGCGGTATTTCCACGAACACGGCGCCACGGTTGTCGGCCTCGCCGAACATCACGGCCTGGACGCCCGCGCCTTCCTGCAGGACGTGCATGATGTCGACTATTCGGTTTTGCAGCCCGATCCCGAGCTCAACGCGCTGATCGCGCGCATCTCAGGCCGCAAAATCGTGTTCACAAATGGCGGCGGCGGCCACGCCATAAAGGCTCTCACGGCGTTGCGGCTGCAGGATCACTTCGAGGCGATCTACGATATCGAGGCTGTCGACCTCGCGCCGAAACCACAGCGGCACGCCTACGAGCGTCTCATCGCCGCCGCGGGCATCGAACCCGAGAACAGTCTCTTCATTGAGGACACGCTCCGCAATCTCGAACCTGCGCACGCTTTGGGCTTCACCACCGTGCTTGTCGGCGCGGTTCACCCGGGCGCGCACGTGGCTTACGTCGATCATTGGGCGCACGATCTGAAGGCGTTTCTTGCCGAAGCCCTCGACGGTCAGAGCCAAACCGCGCTAGCTCTGGGCCTATGAGCCACGACCAACTCGCCGCCGCCATCGACGCCGCCTGGGAAAAGCGCGACACGCTCGCGCCATCGAGCCGCGGTGGAGATGTCGACGCCATTCACGCCGCACTCAAGCTCCTCGATAACGGCGAAGCCCGCGTCGCTGCGCGCGGCGCCGACGGCGCGTGGACCACGCATCAATGGCTCAAGAAAGCCGTGCTGCTTTCCTTCCGCATCAGCCCCAACGAGCTGATGGGCGCCTCGGGCGCATCGAACGTCGGTCAAGCGACCGGACCCTTCTGGGACAAAGTGCCAAACAAGTTTGCGCGCTGGAGCGATCAGGATTTCACCCGCGCCGGCTTCCGCGTCGTGCCGGGCGCCGTCGTTCGCCGAGGCGCATACATCGCCCAGAACGTCGTGCTGATGCCCTCATTCGTGAACATCGGCGCTTACGTCGATGAAGGCACGATGGTCGACACCTGGGCCACGGTCGGCTCGTGCGCGCAGATTGGCAAGAACGTGCATATCTCTGGCGGCGCCGGCATCGGCGGCGTCTTGGAGCCGCTGCAAGCCAATCCAACCATCATCGAGGACGGCTGTTTCATCGGCGCACGCTCGGAAGTCGCGGAAGGCGTCATCGTGCGCCAAGGCGCCGTGCTCGCCATGGGCACGTTCATCAGCCAGTCGACCAAGATCATCGACCGCGCCAGCGGCGAACACTTCCGTGGCGAAGTCCCCGCCTACAGCGTCGTCGTGCCAGGCTCGCTGCCAGACCCCAAAGGCGGTCCCAGCCTCGCGTGCGTCGTCATCGTCAAACGCGTTGACGCGCAGACGCGCGCGAAGACCGGGGTGAACGACCTACTGCGCGACTAGGGCCGCCCCGCAACCAGCGCGATGGTGATGTCCGAACCATCCGCCGCTTTCTGCGTCCAGGTATCGCCAACGTGCTTGTCGGTGTTGTTAGCGACGCATTGCGCCTGCGTTTCACCGGTCATGGTCATGCAGATTTGGTCGCCTTGCACGGCAAACGTGCCGCTCATTGCGTGACCGTCCGCAGTCGCCGCATCCCAGGTGCCGTTGCTGTTGAAATGATAGCGCACCACAGCCCCGTTGGCTTCGGTGACGACAAAGGTGTTGTTGTCGTTGTTGGACGCCGCGTCCTCCGCAAAAGCTGCGCCGGCCAGCGCCAGCAGGCCAAAGGCCGCCACGGCTGCAATCCGCTTCATGTTTCGCTCCCCTTGTTTGCGCTGCCTGCGCCGGAGCGCTAGACCGCGATCATTATGGACGCCCGCACTATCGCCGATCCCATCCCGCTCGCCCAGGCCCTAATGCGCTGCCCTTCGGTGACGCCGGCGGAAGCCGGCGTGCTGGACGTCGCGCAGCGCGAGCTTGAAAACCTCGGCTTCGAAATCCGCCGCATGAAATTCGGCGTCGTCGATAATCTCTATGCGCGCCTCGGCAGCGCTCAGCCAAACTTCTGTTTTGCCGGACATTTGGACGTAGTGCCGCCGGGCGAAGGCTGGGCCAGCGATCCGTTCGCGGCGGAAATCCGCAACGGCAATCTCTACGGCCGCGGCGCCGCAGACATGAAAACCGCCATCGCCGCGATGATCGCGGCGACACAAAACTTTCTCGTGAACGGCCAGCCTAGAGGCTCGATTTCCTTCCTGCTCACCTGCGACGAAGAAGGCCCCGCCGTCGACGGCACCAAACGCCTGCTCGCAGCTCTGACTGAGAGCGGAGAAAAACTCGATCACTGCCTCGTCGGCGAACCCACGGGCGAAGGCCGCGTCGGCGACACCATCAAGAACGGCCGCCGCGGCAGCCTGAATGTCGTCATCACTATGGACGGCAAGCAAGGCCACGTCGCCTATCCGCAGCGGGCGATAAACCCCGTCACGCCGTTGCTTGAAACACTGCACGCGCTGAAATCACGCCGCCTCGACGAAGGCTCGCCCGGCTTCGATCCATCAAACCTGGAAGTCACCAGCATCGACGTCGGCAATCCGGCGCACAACGTCATCCCACGCCAAGCCACCGCCAAGCTGAACATCCGCTTCAACATCAATCACACCGGCGATGCGCTGCTCGCCTGGATCACCGAGACTGCTCAAGCCAATGCGGAACGCTACCGCGCGACCTGCGCGCTAAAAATCTCATCGCGAAGCGAACCCTTCTACACCGCGCCTGGCGCCTTCACAGACTTGCTCAGCGCCGCCGTCAAAGAAAGCTTCGGCTTTGCACCTCAGCTCGCCACCACTGGCGGCACCTCCGACGCGCGCTTCATCAAGGACTACGCCCAAGTCGCCGAACTCGGCCTGCGCAACGAAACCGCGCACATGACCGACGAGCATTGCGCCGTCGAAGACGTCCGCACGCTGGCGCGCTGCTACGAAGCCGTGCTGCGCCGCTATTTCGCGTAGTCCACGCGCACCAGATAGAGCCCGTCCGCCGGCGCAACCGGCCCACAGCGCGTGCGATCCTTGGCTGCGAGCGCATCGGCCACATCATCGGCGCTCAACTTTCCCAAGCCAGCCTCTACCAGCGTCCCAACCATTGAACGCACCTGCCGATGCAGGAACGATCGCGCCTCACACCACACGTGAATCTCGTCCCCGCTCACCGCGACATCGCAACGATCCAGCGTCTTCACCGGTGACTTCGCCTGGCACTGCGCATCGCGAAACGTCGTGAAATCGTGCTCCCCAATCAGCCGCTGCGCCGCCGCATGCATCGCGCCCGCGTCCAATGTCGCCGGCACGCGCCACACCTTGCCGCGCGCCAGCGTCAGCGGCGCTCTCCGAGGCACAATGCGATAGAGATAAACCCGCCGCACCGCATCGAAGCGCGCATGGAAATCTGGCGCCGCCGCCTCGGCCTTCAGAACCGCAACCGGATGCGGCCGCAAATGTGCATTCAGCGCATCCGCCACGCGCCCCGGCGCCAATTCCTTTTCAAGATCGACGTGGGCGACCTGGCCCAGCGCATGCACACCGGAATCCGTGCGCCCTGCGCCGACAACGTCGCTATGCGCGCCGGTCAACCGCTCAACCGCATCCTCCAGCGCCTGCTGCACTGATGGCCCAGTATTCACGCGCTGCCAGCCCATGAATGGGCCGCCGTCATATTCGATGGTGAGCTTAAATCGCATCGCGCCTCAGGCGCGCTGATATTCCAGCACCGGGCACGCATGCGCGCTCGCAGCACCCGGCGCGCCGCCGGAGACGCCCATCACTTTCATCGCCGTGGCGCCCGGATCCGACGGCTCCCACACCACCACGTATTGCGTTGCATCGGCGCCGCACAAACCTTGTCCGCTGCCGGCCTTGGTTTCGGCGCTGACGCGATAGACCAGCACTTCGGGCGCATCGACGGGTATGTTCAGCAGCGCGCGCAATGTCTGTCCTTGCACCTGCGTCGCCGGTGAGGCGGTGCTGGTGATTTGCGCATCGACGTTGAGCCCGTTTGCGCCGTGCAGCGTCAGCACCTCTTGCGCGTCGGCGTTGGCGGTGCCGGCGTCGGGCAAGCGCGTGGCGATGGTCACCGTCAGCGCTCCGGTGGTTGTGCGCGCAGCGTCGCTGGTCGGGCTGAAATTGCGCGCCGGATCGGTGTCCGGCGCTGGCGCATCGAGCTGCGCAGGTTGACTGGCGCCCTTGGTGGCATTCTGTTGCCCACAGGCCGCCAAAGCCACCGCCAGCACGATAAAAGTGAAGCTGCTGCGCATGCACGTTCCCCTTGGCAGCGCTTGTAGCCGCAGGGCGCCCCAGCATCAATCGCGCTTACCGCAAACGCGTTCCCGCCGTGACCGGATTGCCGCGCAGGAACGCATCCGCATCCAGCGGAGCACGGCCTTCGCGCTGTACGCTGAGCAGCCGCACCGCGCCCGCGCCGCAGGCGATCAGCAGCGCATCGTCCAGCGCCTCTCCGGGCGCGCCTGAACCTTGCCCCAGGCGCGACTGCAACACTTTGACGCGCGCCCCGTTGAGTTCGCACCACGCACCCGGAAACGGCGAAAGCCCACGGATCATGCAATCGATCTCGCGCGCGGGCCTGCTCCAATCGATACGCGTCTCCGCGGCCGTGATCTTGTGCGCGTAAGTGACGCCCTCGCTTGCCTGCGGCGTCTCCACAGCCTCGCCGCGTTCAAGCTCGGCAAGCGTCTCAACCATCAAGCGCGCGCCGTTCTCGGCCAGCCTGTCATGCAGCGTGCCCGTCGTGTCATCGAACGCGATCGGCGTGCGAAACGTTGCGAGCGTTGGCCCCGTATCGAGCCCTTCCTCCATGCGCATCACCTGCACGCCGGTTTCGCTGTCGCCGGCCATGACGGCGCGCTGAATGGGCGCGGCGCCGCGCCAGCGCGGCAACAGCGAGCCATGCAAATTGAAGGCGCCAAGCCGCGGCGCATCGAGCACCGCCTTCGGCAAAATCAATCCGTATGCCACCACCACCGCAGCGTCGGCATGGAGCGCGGCAAACGCCGCTTGCGCCTCGGCGCCCTTCAGCGATTTCGGCGTGCGCACCTCCAAGCCGCGTTCCAGCGCGCGCGCATGCACTGGCGTCAGCCGCTCCTGCTTGCCGCGCCCCGCTGGTCGCGGCGGTTGGGAATACACACACGCCACCTCGTGCCCCGCCGCCAGCAACGCATCGAGCGTCGGCAGCGCAAACGTCGGCGATCCCATGAAGACGAGTCGAAGCGTCATGCGCGCCCAGAAGGCGCATCGCCGCCCTAAGCGCAAGCGGCAAGCGGGAACCAGCAGCGCAGAAGTTCCGTTTTTCCAGCATGGACGGAAGCAGCGCGCCCATTTGCCCGACGACACCGCGCGTGAAGGGCCCCGTCTGCATGACACCGACCCAATGGTGGTGCGTGCTCAAAGGCGTTTGGGCCACCGCCCAGCGTGTCAATCTGGCGCTTGTATCTGCCGGCGTGGCCTTCTTCGGCCTGATGGCGCTCATCCCCGGCGTCGCCGCGCTGATCGCGCTGCTGGGCCTGATGGGCGACGCCCAACTGATCAACGGCCTCCTGCAGGCCTTGCACGGCATCGCGCCCGACGCTGTCGTCTCCATCGTCGCCGATCAGGTGCAGCGCCTCCTCGAGGCGCGCGCAGACGCCCTGCTGCTCGGCACGCTCTTCAACTTCGCGCTTTCGCTATGGAGTGCGCTGCAGGGCACGCAAGTGCTGCTGATGGCGCTCACCATGGTCAACCGCCGCGCCGAACAGCGCAGCTTCCTGCGCCGCTACGTGACCGCCGGCGTGTTCACACTTTACGGCATGGGGCTCAGCATCATCACGCTGCTGCTGATCGGCTTCGTGCCGCTGGCGTTAGCGCTCATGCACGCCGACACCGGCTTTGAAGCGCTGGCTTTGGTGTTGCGCTGGCCGGTGCTTGGCGCAGCCGCCGTCACCGTCAGCTTCATTCTCTATCGCTGGGGACCGCGCCGGCGTCCGCCGCCCTGGAAATGGCTCTGGCCCGGCGCGCTCGGCGCGCCACTCATTTGGGTGCTCGCCTCCAGTGTGTTCACTTTCGCGCTTCGGGAGTTTCCAAACTTCGGCGCCGCCTATGGCTCGCTCGCCGGCATCGTCGCGCTGCTGCTTTGGCTCTATCTCACCGCGCAGATCTTTCTCTACGGCGGGGCCCTCAACGCCGAGCTCGAATTCTTCGCCGCCGGCAAACCCGCCATGAAGATGGAGAAGGACGAAACCATCGAGCCGCCCATCTCCGTCACCGGCGGCAAGAAAGAAATCGCGCCGCGGCCTGCGCCGGCGCAAATCGACAGCTGACGCCACGTCCGCTTGCGGCGCTGCGCGGCGCTCTCTAAGCGCTTTGACGATGACAGAAACGCCCAGCTGGATCGGCGAACCGCTTTCCGCCAAGCAGATGTTCGCCTTGATGCTGTGTGGCGTTACCGGGCTGATGATCCCGGGCTTGCAGCCGCTTTTGCTCGGCGGCCTTGCCGAAGCCGGCCGCGTCGCGCCCAGCGCGCTCGGACGCATCGCCACCGCCGAATTGCTGGTCATGGGACTCACCGCGGGCCTTGCCGGCAGCTTCCTCAAGGCCAAGCGGCTGAAGACGTGGGCCATTGGCGCGCTCGCTTCGCTCGCGATACTCGACGCCATTACCCCGCTCGCGCGTGGCGAAACGGTGACCTTGGTGCGCGCACTTGCGGGCCTGCCGAGCGGCATTCTCGTGTGGCTCACCATCGCCATGATCGCTCGCACACCGACGCCGGAGCGTTGGGCCGGCGCCTACGTCACGACGCAAACGGCAGGACAATTCCTGCTCGCCACCTTTGTGAGCATGTTCGTTTATGCGCGCTGGGGCGCCGATGGCGGATTCATTGGCTTGGCGCTGCTGTGCGTCGCCAACGCGCTGTTTGTAACTTGGCTGCCCTCATCGCTTGCGCCGCTACCGGACTCCGCCACCACCGGGCTGCCGAACGCACGCGGCTTGTGGGCGCTCGGCGTCAACGTGCTGTCGCTCGGCGCCACCGGCGCCACTTGGGTGTTCGTCAGCCAACTCTCCGGTCAAGCGCACAATCCGCCAGAGACCGCGGGCGCTGCCGTTTCAATTTCGCTGGCCTTTCAAATCATAGGCGGCTTGGCGGCGACCGCGCTTGCGGGCCGCTTGCATTGGTTCTGGACGCTGCTGATCTGTTTTGCCGCCGACATCGCCATCTTCGCCGTCATCGCTTCGCTGCCTGGCGCGCCCGTCTTTCTCGCCATCTCCGCGGTGTTCGGCTTTAGCTGGCTGTTCGGCATTCCCTTCCTGGTGCCGATGACCATCGAAGCTGATCCCACGCGCCGCGCTGCTCTACTGATCGGCGGCGCCCAATTGATCGGCGGCAGCTTGGCGCCGTTTTTCGCCTCACTGTTGGTGACTGACACCGACGCGCGCGGCGCGCTGCTGTTCAGCACAGGGAGCCTGACGATCGCCGCGGCGATCGTCATTGCTCTGCACTTAACGCGAAACCGCGCTGAAGCTTAGTTCAGCGCCATGCCGGTTTGCCGCTGCATGCCCGTCAGGAACAGCCGCAGCGCATCCGCCAGTTCGCACGCCGCTGCATGCGCTTCAGCGCGCTCCGAAGCGGGCAGCGCGTCAAGCAATTCGCGGCACACATCCGCGTGCTCGATATCGGCGTACTCGTGCACGTGGAAGAACTTCAGCGCGCGCGGCTCGTCCAGATCGTAGCGCTCGACCAAACCTTTGATCTTGGTCTTCGCAATCGCCGGCAGCTGGCTCTCATACGCATAGAGCGCCGCCAAGCCTGAAGCGTACGAACGCCGCGACAGCTTGCGGAATGTGTCGATCAAATGTTGCGTCTCAGCGTTCACCGTTTCAGCGCGCACCGCCGGCTCATCCGAACCTAGCGACGCCGCAAACCCCAGCCACAGCGAAGCGTGATCCTGCTTGCCTTCGCCCAGACCCTCTTCTTCCGCGAGGTTTTCCGCCAACAGCTTGCGCCCCGCCGCATCTGGGCAGTTCGCATGCACCGCGCTCACCGCGCGCGGAAACGCTTCGACGTGATGGAAATATTGGCGGGCGTACGCCGCGAGCGCATCGCGCGTCAGCGCGCCGTCTTCCCAGGCTTGATAGAACGGATGCTTGAGCATGGAACGTGCGTCGATCGCCGCATCGATCGCCGCCGACGTGCACACAAAACCGTTGAAGCCATCCGCCATTTTCAAACCCCATCGCTCGCGCGTCCGCGCGTTGAATCGCGCACGACAGTAGCGGGTTTGAGGTCTTACGGGAAAGCGCGAAATCGCGGCTACGTTATAGCCGATGCTGCACGTTTTCTTGCGCTTCCTTCTTGGCCTTCTTCAACTTGCGCAGCGCGCTTTCGCGCTTAAGCCGCGACAAGTGATCCAAAAACAGCACGCCTTCGAGGTGATCCATTTCGTGCTGGATGCACACCGCGTAGAGGCCTTCGGCATCTTCTTCGATCTCTTGGCCGTGATAGTTTTTATAGCGCAGCTTCACGCGCGCGGGCCTTTCGACCTCATCGAAAATCTCTGGCACTGAAAGACACCCTTCTTCGTAGGGTTGTGTCTCTTCCGACGCCCATAGGATTTCCGGGTTCACGAAATAGCGTGGCGCCGGTTGTTCGCCCTCCCGCGCCAAATCCATGACGATGATGCGCACCGGTTCGCCGATCTGGATCGCCGCCAGACCAATGCCCGGCGCGGCGTACATGGTCTCCAGCATGTCATCCATGAGCTTGCGGTGCGCGTCAGTGACCGGGCCTTCGACAGGCGCGGATTTCTGCTTCAGCACCGGATCGGGCGCGACGAGGATGGGTCTAAGAGCCATGGAACATGCAGGTATGCAGCGTTCGCGTTAGCGTCAAGCAAACGCCCTCGGGCATTGCGGCGGAACTGCTCTGCGTCGGCGGCGTTTCGCATCCAAGCGGGGTGCTGCCGAAGGCGGCGCCTCTTTTTTCTTGTCCGCGGGACGACTTTTCGCGGGCGTGGCGGACGTGACCGGCTCGGCTGGTCCGTTTGCCTTCGGGCCAGGCCCGGTGCGTTTCCGCGCACCGGGCCTGTTTTTGCCCCTGTTTGCATTCCGGTTGGCCCCGCCTCTATCAGTGTTCCATGCAGGCCAATGACCTCTTTCGTTTTGGCGGCGCGGCCGCGGTGATCGGGGGCGTGCTGCGCATTGCCTCGGCATTCCCAATTTCACGCGACCCCGTGATGCTCGAAGCACTCTACGACATTGTCGACGCGATGTTGCTGTTCGGGGTCATCGCCATTTATCTTGAGCGCTTCGACAAGCTCGGCTTTCTCGGCCTTCTTTCGTTCGCCGTTGCCGTTGCCGCGCTTTCCTTCATCGGCGGCCCCGACACTGATCCGTTCGGTTTCAGCACATACCAGCAAGGCGCCGTGACCCTGCTGATCGCGCTTCTTGGCTTGAGCTTCGCCTGGCTCCGCGCCGGGCAGAAGCCGCTTTGGGCTTCGGGCCTCTGGTTCTTGAGCGCCATCGCTGGAGGCCTGCTCAGCAAGTTTCCGCCACTCAGCGCCTACGGCCTCCCAGCTGCAGGCGTATTGTTCGGCGCCGGCTTCATCGCCGCCGGCATTCCGCTGGTGAATCGCAAAGGCTAACGCAAGCGCGCATGTTCGCGCGAACCCGTCTGTTCCACGCGATCACGCTGGCGCGCGCGCATATCGATCACCGGCGCCTCGCGTGCGCCGACATCGTTCTCGGCCACCATCGGCCCGCGCAGACTCGACGCATCAGGCGGCGCCAAGCCGGGAATATCCATTGACGTGATCTGCCCGCCGCGATCGCGCGTCACCGCGCGCACGTGGCCAATCACCGTGCCGTCGTCGGCATGCACCTCGGCGCCAACCGCGGCGCGCGAAAAATCTTCGGCATGGGCGAGCGCCGGCGCGCCAAGCGCCAACACCGCCACGGGAGCGAAAACCAGGGTTCGCAGCATTTGCGTCTCCGTGGGGCGCTCCCACGGCCTCCGTCATGTTTTGAACACCCTGCAAACGCCCCGACGCCGCAGCCGTTCCGCTTAACCGTGAGCAGGGTTGCCTTGCTGTGGCCGGCGAAGCATATGGAACCCGCAGGCAGGCGGCGGACGGCCGCCCCGCCAACCCGGTCAGGTCCGGAAGGAAGCAGCCGTAACGGGTTGCGTACGGGTCGTCGTCCTGTCTGCACTTCTGATGAAGCCCGCCGATCTCTACGCAGGCCGCGATCCAGACCTGGCGCCGGCGTTGGCGGCGATCGGGCGCTGAAATAGCGGCGGTTTTCCACCGCCGTTCAGGGTTCGTTTTTGCCGCTGGAAGCCCTAGGTTAGCGGCGTGAGCGAATCCTCTCTTTTCGGCGATGACACGACCGGCCCTGGCTACCAGGTGCTGGCGCGGAAATACCGCCCCAAGACCTTCGAGGACCTGATCGGTCAGGAAGCGATGGTGCGCACCATCGCCAACTCATTTGCGCTGGGCCGCATCCCCCACGCCACCATGCTGACTGGCGTCCGCGGCGTCGGCAAAACCACCACCGCCCGCCTGCTCGCGCGCGCTCTCAACTATAAGCGCGATGGCGTCGACCACCCGAGTGTCGAACTCGACCCGCCCGGCGAGCACTGCCAAGCCATCATGGAAAGCCGCCACCCCGACGTGTTCGAGATGGACGCCGCGTCGCGCACCGGCATTAACGACATCCGCGAAATCTTGGACTCGGTTCGCTACGCCCCGGTGATGGCGCGCTACAAAGTTTATATCATCGACGAAGTGCACATGCTGTCGACGCAGGCCTTCAACGGCCTGTTGAAGACGCTCGAAGA
>DASZWS010000216.1:0-28932 GCA_035546515.1 Vitreimonas sp.
TCGTCCGCAAAAGCGGCACCGAGCCTTTGGTGCGCATCATGGCCGAAGGCGATGACGAAGCGCTGGTGAAGGCGGCTGTGGCGGAGGTGAAAAGCGCCGTAGTGGCGGCGGCGAAGGCGGCGTGAACTAAGGCCGCATCCCGAACGCGCTCGGTCCCGTATCATCGTTGCGCGCCGCCAGGTTCGCCCATTCACACAGCAACGGGCGGGTATCGCGCGGGTCAATGATTTCCTCTGCGAGAAATCCCTCCGCCGTGCGGAACGGGGAGCGCAGCGCCTCCGCCCAGGCGCGGATTTCCTTGAGGCGCTTTTCCGGCTCGGGATGGGCCTCGATATCGCTTTTGTACGCCGCTTCGATGCCGCCTTCCATCGGCAGCGAACCCCAATCGCCCGAGGGCCAGCAATAGCGATACTTGAGCCGCGTCGGGTTCATCATCGCCGAACCGGCCAACCCAAACGCCTGCCGCACCACAATCGAACACCACGGTACTTTGGCCTGGTACACCGCCGCCATCGCTTGCACGCCGAGCTTCACCACGCCGCTGCGCTCATGCTTCACGCCCACAGCAAATCCCGGGCAATCGACGAAATGCACAACCGGCAAATGAAAAGTCTGCGCCAGATCGACGTGCTTGATCACTTTGCGGCAAACGTCGGACGTCCACGCGCCGGCCAGAAACATCGGATCGCCTGCCAGCACCGCGACCGAATAGCCATCGATGCGGGCAAAGCCGGTGATGATGCCACGGCCCCACTGGCGGCCGGTTTCGAAGAAGCTGCCGGCGTCGACCGTCGCTTCGATGATGCGGCGCATCTTGTACGGTACGCGCCGGTCGCGCGGGACGATGTTAATCAGCGCATCATCGCGGCGATCGACGGGATCGGTGTGCGCGCTGCGTTGCGCCTTCTGGAAGATCGATGGGGGCAGATAGGAGAGAAACTTCCGCGCCGCTGCGAAGGCTTCGGCCTCGCTGCCAACGATGTCGTCGACCACGCCGTTCTTGCCGTTGATTTCGGCCCCGCCCAAGCCTTCCTTGTCGACGTCTTCGCCAATCGCCTTCGCCACCGGCGGCCCAGCCACGAACACCTGACTCAAGCCCTGCACCATGACGCTGTAATGGCTCGCCGCCACGCGCCCGGCGCCCAAGCCTGCGCACGGCCCAAGCGCCAACGCCACCACTGGCACGGTCGCCATGTTGGATACCACCCACTCCCACCCCGGCGTTTGCGGGATGTAGGTCCGGGGATCCTTCTCCAGCATCTTCACAGAGCCGCCGCCGCCGGTGCCGTCCACCATCCGGATCAGCGGCATGCGATACTCGTTAGCCATCTGCTCGGCGAAAACGAGCTTCTGCCAGATGGCGGCGTCGCCGGCGCCGCCGCGCACGGAGAAATCGTCGGCTTGCACCGCCACCGGCCGGCCATCGATCAGGCCGCGGCCGACCACGAACGGGGTGGCGCGAAAGTTGGCGAGCTGATTGTCGGCGCCGTATTCAGCCTTGCCGGCTATCTTGCCCGTCTCGTGGAACGTGCCCTTGTCCACCAGCGCATCGACCCGCTCACGCACCGTGAGTTTGCCGCTGGCCTTCTGCCGCGCGACGCGGTCGGCGCCGCCCATGGCGTCCGCAAGCGCTTCACGCGCCCGCAGTTCCTCAATGTCCTTTTCCCAACTCATGCAGGCGATCTTAGCCGCGAGAAGGCGAGCGCCAAGCGCGATTTAGTCGCCGCCCTCGTCGCGCTTGACGAGCATGTCGGCGTCACTCCGCTCGTATTTGAGCAGGTCGCCGGGCTCGCAGCTCAGCACGTAGCAAAGCTTCGACAAGGTAGAAAAGCGCAAGCCGCGCACCTTTCCGGAGCGGAACTGCGAGAGCTGCGTCTCGCTGATGCCAATCTGTTCGGCGATCGCTTTTGCGGTGACCTTGTTCGCCGTCAAAACCGCGTCGAGCGTAACCTTTACTGGCATCAGATAAAATCTTGCAGCTCGGCGTCGAGCTTCGCCACGCGCGTTTCAAGCCCGCGCGCGTGGTGCATCATCCGCGCCATGGCGATCAGCGCGAATCCCACGACGCCGAGCGTGAGGGCAGGGATGTTGAGCACCGCGAACCCCGCAACCAGATGCGCGCCCATCAGCAAGCGGAGCGGGGTTGCCAACATCGTGGCGGCCGCGCCCAAACAGAGCGCCCAGCCGATCCGGGTCAGCGTTTTGGTCACGACATCCTGGAAGATGAAGCCGCCCCGCGAAAATGCGGCGAACATCGAACGTGCGGCCCAAACCGCCCACAAATAGAAAATCGCCGGCGCCCATGCCAAAGGCAGCTGCTGCAGTGTGTCAACGCGCATGAACGCGCCGCGCGTCGCCACGACGAGAAGCGTCAGCGCGATCACAGCAACCATAACGAAAAAAATGATCGTGGCGCTCCAGTAGAAATTCCGGTTGCGTTTCTGAAAACGTACGACATCGTCCGCACTTGTGTCGGTCATTTCAGGCCTCGCGTTGCGAAAGGTGGATCACCATAAGCGCGAACGTGATCAGCCCGCCGGCGACGCCCATCTGCAGGGCCGGCATCGCGTGTACGCCGTCGGCGCCGACAATGCTGACTGGCATTGCCCAGGGCACATACATCGCCTCCGTCGCGTTGAAGGCAGCCACCGCGACGAAGGTGCCGCAAAGCCCGGTGGTGAGCGGCGCGACGAAGCTCCGAAACCGCAGCGCCACCCACAGCTGAATCATGCCCATACACAGCGACGCAGCCCACATCTCGCCCAGAAGCGTCGCTGCCTCGCGCCAAGGAAAAGGCCCGCGTGGCGCAGCAGCCGGTCCGAAAACCTGCAGAACTCCTCCTGCGACGCGCAATTCCAATGCAAGCATCAGCGACATCCCGCCAACCAATGCCATCAGCACGATCGCTTTCGCAGCGAAAAGCCGCCAACGCGAGATCGGCAGAGCGAACAGGTGATCCCAGGCGCGCGGTCCGTGCTCAATGTGTGCAAGCAAAGCGCTCAGCGCGGTGATTGTCATTGGCAACACGAAGAAAGACCACAACCCGGTCGAGCCGGTGAGCACGGTGTGCCAATCCATGCCAGGCCGGCGCAGCGAAATGAGCGTCACAAGGATGGTCACCAGGGTGGGCGCCACACCGCAGAGCAGCAGGACAAGCGTGCCCTTCAATTTGCGCGCTTCGATGCTCAACCATGTCAACATCTAAGCCGCCTCCCGCTGCGCGTTTTGAAGGCTCACGTAGAGCGCTTCCAGGGTCGCCTTACTGAACGAAAGCTCGTAGACGCCAAGGCCCGCGCCGATCAGCGTGTTGTTGATCGCCGCCGCTTCCGCATCGCCGCCGCTCACGTGCACGCGCACCACCTGTGACTCAAGCGTGGGCGCGTAGCCTTTGCCGCGTAGCGCGATCAGCGCCTTCGCGGGGTCGTTGGTGCGGATAGTCAGCTCCGGTGCGGTGTGCTGCAGTAAGGCGTCGAGCGGCCCTTGCTTCACCAAGCGCCCGCTATGCATGAGGCCAACATGGGTTGCGGTTTGCTGCACTTCGCCGAGTAGGTGGCTCGACAAGAAGACCGTGGCGCCGGTGCGTTCCGGCAGTGAGCGAATGCTGTCGCGCATATCGCGCATGCCGTCAGGATCGAGCCCGTTCATCGGTTCGTCCAGGACCAACAAACGTGGAGCGCCCAGTAGCGCACGCGCCAAGCCCAGTCGTTGACGCATGCCGAGCGAATAGTGGCCAACGCGCCGATGAGCAGCCTCGCGGAGATCGACGAGTTCTAGAACGCGCGTGATCTCCGTTGCTGGCAAATCGAGCACGCGCCGGGTGGCGTCGAGATTTTCGTATCCTGTCAGATGATCGTAGGTCGCGCGCGCCTCGAGCAGTGCGCCAACGTGGCGGGCAGCGCGTTTGCGTTCGGCAGCGACATCGCAGCCGAAGATTTTGATTTGCCCAGCGCTCGGCCGCAGCAGGCCGAGCATAAGGCGGATCGTGGTCGTTTTGCCTGCCCCGTTCGGACCCAGAAAGCCGTAGATGACGCCAGGCTCAACCGACAGGGCGACATCGGCCACCGCTATGCGATCGCCAAAACTCTTGCCAAGGCCAACGCTTTCGACCGCAAGGCGTGCGTCGTGTCTCTGCATGGATCACCCTTCCAGATGATCCAATAATTTAAGTAAGACCTAAATTCAAGGACAAATGTAAGTCTTACTTAAATTTTTAGGGCCGCGCCAAAATGATGTCGTTGTTGTTGGTGTTGCAGTCGTTGGCGAGGCCACGAAGGTTCATCGCCCCCTGGCCGTAATCGACGCTCAGATGCAGCGGCCAGCGCCGGTCAGCCGGCGTGAGCGTCGCGCGCATGTAGCCGGTCCAAGTTTGCTGCGGCCCTAGTTCAGCGCTGTGAGCGGCGGCCTGGTTGCCGCTGGCTGGTGGGAGCACGATGGAGGCGACCTGATGGGGGCCGCCAGGCGTGCTGTAGCTCAGCGTCAGGTTCTGCGCGCCGCTGGCGGCGATGTAGGAGGCCGTACCGGCGTTGCGGATTTCGAACTGGATGGCGACCTCGTCGGCGGCGAGCGCCGGCGCGCCTGGGATCGCTGTTACGTAGCTATATGTCGAGACAGCGAGATCAGGGCAGCGGGGAATAGGCGGTGGTGGTGGCGGCGCGTCGTTGTGGCGATGCGCGTTTGGCGGCGGATCAGGCTGACCAGGGGTATGCTGGCGGCCTTGGCCGTCGCCGTCGCCAAGCCGGTTCTGCGCCAGCGCTGCGCCCGCGATCATCGAACACAGCGCACCCGCCAACAAAAGACTGCGCATTGCCACCCCTTCGATAGTGCGCGCCGCGGGGCTCCCACGGCGCGAGACGTGTCCCGTGCCCCGACGTTTTAGCAGGCCGACGGGGGGTGAGGAAACCGGTGTAATCAGCGGCGAAGTCGCCCAACCCAGGCGGCTGTGGAGGGGTCAAGATCCGGCATTGGCCCGCCCTCCAGCGCCGGCGCCAGCTGATTGGCCATTTCTTTGCCGAGTTCGACGCCCCATTGGTCAAACGGGTTGATGTCGGCGAGCACCGCCTGCGTGAAGGTGCGATGCTCGTAAAACGCGAGCAGCGCACCCGTGGCTTCCAGCGAGAGTTCGTCCATGGCGAGAATGGTGCTGGCGCGATCGCCCGCAAAAGCGCGGTGCGGGGCAAGCCGGTCCGCCTCCGCCAGGGCCATTCCTTTCGCCACCATTTCATTGCGCGCCTGCGCCATGCTTTTCCCCACCATCAGCGCGCGCGCCTGCGCCAGCGCATTGGCGAACAGCTTGGCGCGATGGTCTTGCGGTCCCTCATGCGCGCCCGCGACGAGAAGAATCTCCAGCGGAATTTCCTGCACGCCTTGATGCAACAGCTGAAAGAACGAGTGTTGCGCATTGGTGCCCGCGGCGCCCCACGTCACACCACACGATGAGTGCGCCAGCGGTTCGCCCTCGCGGGTGACGTGCTTGCCGTTCGACTCCATTTCGAGTTGTTGCAGATAGGAAGGCAGCAAACGCAGCCGCTCGGCGTATGGGATCATGGCGTAGGAGCCATGCTTGAGCGGTTCGCGATTCCACATCTGCACCGCCGCCGCGATCGCCGGCAGGTTCTGCGCGAACGGCGCGGATTTGAAGTGCGCGTCCATTTCCGCGGCGCCAGAGAGGAAGCGCTCGAACGCGCCGTCCGGCCAGGCGATGACGCAGGCAAGGCTGACGCTTGACCACAGCGAATAACGTCCGCCGACCCAGTCCCAGAATGGGAAGATGTGCGCTTCGGGAACGCCCCACGCCTTGGCCTTTTCCGGCGCGGCCGTGGCGGCGGCGATGAATTTCGGTTTCCACGCGCGCACGAACTCGGCGTTGGCAAGCGTTTCTTGTGTCGTGAACGTCTTCGAGACGACGATCAGCAGCGTGCGCTCGGGGTCGAGGCCGTCAATGGCGTCGACGACGTCGGCGCCGTCGACATTGGCGGCGAAGCGCACCTCAAGTCCTTTGCGGCGCAAGGGCTTGAACGCATCGATCAGAAGCCGGGGCCCCAAGTCCGACCCGCCAATGCCGAGATGGATGATCGCATCGATCTGCGGACGCATCTCTTTTGCAAAGGCCGCCATCTTATCGCGCGTGGCCTTGACTTCCGGGGGCGGGTTCGGCGCGCGCAACGCCCAGTGCATGGCCGGACGGTTCTCGGTGTTGTTGACGATCTCACCGGCAAACATTTTCGCGCGCCAACCATCAAAATCCGCAGCCTCTGCGAGGTGACCCAACGCACTTAACGCGGCGCCATCGATGCGTTGTTTTGAAAAGTCGGCCCGCAGATGCGGTGCGTCGAAGCTCAACGCCTGCACGCGGTCCGGATCGGCGGCAAACAAATCCACCAATTTCGTTTTCGCCAGCCGCGCTGCTTCGGCGTTGATCCTTGAAAGAGCTTGCTGACGCGCGGCGAAAGAGGTGGTGTTCATGGAGGCGAGCCTTTAACAGAGCGGAACTATGGCGACAATTCTTGTGACGGGCGGCGCGGGTTATGTGGGTGCGCATTGCTGTCTGGCGCTTAAACGCGCGGGACACACGCCGGTAGTGTACGACAATTTGTCCAATGGCCACGAACGCTTCGTGAAGTGGGGGCCGTTCGAGCGGGGCGACATCGGCGACAAGGCGCGGCTGAGTTCCGTATTCGCCACGCATAAACCCGACGCCGTGCTGCACTGCGCCGCTTCGATCGAGGTCGGGGAATCGGTGAAGTTCCCGGATCGCTTCTATCACAACAACGTCTTCGGCGCGCTGACGGTGCTGGACGTGATGCGCGAGAACGGCGTCAAGGCGTTCGTGTTCTCCTCCACTTGCGCCACCTACGGCGAACCACAAAAGCTGCCTATGGACGAAACTCACCGTCAATTGCCGGTCAGCCCGTATGGTTGGTCGAAGCTGATGGTCGAGCGCATGAGCACCGATATCGCCGCCGCTTACGGCTCAAAATTCGCCCATCTGAGATATTTCAACGCCGCCGGCGCCGCGCCCGACGAAGGCATCGGTGAACGCCATGAGCCTGAAAGCCACGCGATACCGCTGGCGCTGTTCACGCTCTTAGGCCGGCGCGATGGCTTCAAGATTTTTGGCAGCGACTGGGACACGCGTGACGGCACCTGCCTGCGCGACTACGTGCACACGCTTGACCTTGCCGACGCCCACGTGCGCGCGATCGAACGCCTGTTAGCCGGCGGCGAAAGCCTCAACGCCAATTTGGGCACCGGCGACGGTGTCACCGTGCGCGAATTGTTGGCGGCGATTGAGCGCGTCACCGGACGCAAAGTCCCGGCGGCCGATGCGCCGCGACGGGATGGCGATGCCCCGGCGTTGCTGGCGGATAATGCTTACGCGAACCGCGAACTGGGATGGTCACCCACGCGCAACATAGACGCTATCATCTCTGACGCGTGGAAATGGCATTCCGAGGTCGAGCCGAAATTATTCGTCTGAACTTGGCGGAGGCAGGTTGATCGCTTCTTCCAGCGCTTCGCGCAGCTTGGCCGGCGTGTAGGGCTTTTCGAGAATGACCGGCGCGCCGCCCAACGTCGCGGCGATCTGGTAGGCCGTGGCGGCGACGAACGGGATGTTCTTTGCGTGCAGTGCTTGCATCACCGCATTGCTGCGCATGCCGTTCAAATTCACATCGACGAGCGCGACGTCGATGGCGCTGGCGTTAATGGCGTTGAGCGCATCGACGATGCTCGCACACGGCGGCAGTGGTTTGCCGCCCGCGTCCATGACCGTGTCGAAAATGGATTCTGAAATGACCGCTTCGTCTTCGACGATGAGCACGGTCTTTCCCGCCAGTGGGCCCGTCACGGGAGCATCATTCACTGGCCGCAAACTGGGATCGCCCATTCTGAACTTCCTGCGACGCCCGCCGCGCCACCTCGAAAACGTGCCGATAGGCGCAAAAGTTCCCTACAGGTGCGGGCCGACGCTGTAAGAGAGCGTGCGGCTGACATCCTGTTGCGAAAGCCCGCTTTCAGCCGTCCATTGATTGAACGCGGCTTGCACCGCTTTCATGTCTGCCTTCAACGAAGGTGCGTTGCTCACGACTTTTTCGCGGATCAGCGCCTTGGTCACGTCTTGCGACAGAATGAACGCGTCCCACCCGTTGAAGCGCAGGAAATATGTCGCGCCGGAAGGGCCGAGGTGCGAGGCGTTCTTCTTGAAGTAGTCAAGTAGCCCGATCTGATCCGTCGTCGGCCACGCTTTCAAGAATTTACCAAACGAGCCGTGCTCTTTGGCCGTGTCGACGACGAAGCGCGCATTGGCGATGGTGGCTTGGATCTTTGCGCCGTTGCGGACGATGCGCGTATCTTTCAGCAAGCGGGCGATGTCGCGGTCGGCGTAAAACGCCACCTTGTGTGGATCGAAATGATCGAACGCGTCCTCGAAGCCGGGCCACCTCTTCTCGATCACGTCCCAAGAGAATCCCGCGGAAAACACGGCTTTGGACATGCCCGCAAGAAAGCGGTCGTCGCTGCGCTTCAAATCCTTGGCGTTGCCGCCGCGATGCTCAGCCAACAGCTTCTGCAAGCCCGCCTTGCCGTGATGCTTCTCCGCCAGCTTCACGATCTCGGAAAACTTGCGGAGCGCCATGGCAGTCTTGCCTCCTACGGCCGCCCGACGCTTTCGTACGTAAAGCCCAGCGCGCGCATCTCGTCGGGGCGATAGATGTTGCGCAGATCAATGACGATCGGGCTCTTCAGCGCATCCTTGATGCGCCCGAAATCCAGCGCGCGGAACTGATCCCATTCGGTCACCAGCACCACCGCGTCGGCACCTTGCACGCAATCGTATGGACCGGTGGCGAAGGCCACGTCCTTCAGCATGTGCTTGGCTTCGTTCATGCCTTCTGGATCGAAAGCGCGAATGCGCGCGCCTTCTGCCTGCAGGGTAGGCACGATGTCCAATGCCGGCGCGTCGCGCATATCATCGGTGTTGGGTTTGAATGTGAGCCCAAGGATGGCGATGGTCTTGCCTTTGAGATTGCCACCCAAAGTTTCGATGATCTTCTGCGCCATCTTTTGCTTGCGCGCGCCGTTGACGCGCACGGTCGCTTCGATCAGCTCGACGGGCGCGCCGGCATCGCGTGCGGTTTTCATCAGCGCGATGGTGTCTTTCGGGAAGCACGAGCCGCCATAGCCGGGGCCAGCATTCAAGAATTTACGGCCGATGCGGTTGTCGAGGCCGATGCCGCGGGCCACGTCCTGCACATTGGCGCCGACTTCTTCGCAGAGATCGGCGATCTCGTTGATGAAGGTGATCTTCATCGCCAGGAAGGCATTGGCGGCGTACTTGATCAACTCCGAGGTGCGGCGCGCCGTGAACAGGATCGGCGTTTCGTTCAGGAAGAGCGGCCGATAGAGATCGCGCATGCGCTCTTGCGCGCGCGGATCGTCGGTGCCGACGACGACGCGATCCGGGCGCTTGAAGTCGTTGATCGCCGCCCCTTCGCGCAGGAATTCCGGATTGGAGACAACCGAGAATTCCGCGTCCGGCCGTTTGCGTTTGATGATGGCTTCCACTTCATCGCCGGTGCCAACCGGCACCGTCGATTTGTTCACCACCACCGTGTAGCCCTGCATCAGCTCGGCGATCTCTTCGGCAGCGGCGTAAACGTAGGAAAGGTCGGCATAACCATCGCCGCGCCGTGACGGCGTGCCGACGGCGATGAAAATCGCATCGGCGCCGCGGATGGCTTCGCTGGAATCGGTGGTGAAGAAGAGCCGCCCTTGCTCGACATTGTCCTTCACCAATTCATCGAGGCCGGGCTCGAAGATCGGGATTTCACCGTTCTTCAGCTTGCTGATCTTCGAAGCGTCCTTATCGACGCACGTCACCACGTGCCCAAAGTCCGCAAAGCATGCGCCGGAGACGAGGCCAACATAGCCCGTGCCGATCATGGTCACGCGCATGGATCAAATCTCCTGATTGTAGGCGCCGACTTCGGCGAACTTGGCGAGGCGCGGTTTCACTTCCTCGCGGAAGAGCGCCCTCATGTCGTCGTCGCTGCTCATGCTCTCAACCACCACGACCAGCTCCGGCTTGTTGGATGACGCACGCACCAACACCCAAGCGCCATCTTCCAGAGTGACGCGCGCGCCGTTGACCGTGTTCACATCACGGATCGAACGTCCCAAAATCTTGCCGCCACTCTTCGCCAAGTCCTGATACTGCGCCACCACTTGATCGACGATGCCGTATTTATTTTCGTCGTCGCAATGCGGGCTCATGGTCAGTGACGTGTAAGACTTCGGCAGCGCCTTGCGCAGGTCCGACAGTTTCTTGCCAGGATTGCGATCGAGCATGGCCAGCACCATCGAGGCCGCGACAATGCCGTCGTCGTAGCCGTTGCCGAGCGGCGGGCGGAAGAAGAAGTGGCCGCTCTTTTCGAACCCGGCGAGCGCGCCAAGCTCGGTGGTGCGGCGCTTGATGTAGGAATGGCCGGTTTTCCAGTAGTCCACTTTGGCGCCGTTGGCCTTCAGTACGGGGTCAATCGCGTAAAGCCCGGTCGATTTCACATCCACCACGAACGTCGCGTTCTTGTGGTGTGCCGAGAGATCGCGCGCGAGAATGAGGCCGATTTTGTCGGCGAAGATTTCTTCGCCCTCGTCATCGACCACGCCGCAGCGGTCGCCGTCGCCGTCAAACCCGAGCGCTATGTCAGCGCCATGCTGCTTCAGCGCTTTCTGCATGTCGTGCAGCATTTCGGCGTCTTCTGGATTGGCGTTGTAGTTGGGGAAATTCCAGTTGAGCTCCGTGTGCAGCGGGATCACTTCGGCGCCCATGCGCTTCAGCGCTTCCGGCGCGAACGCGCCCGCCGTGCCGTTGCCGCACGCCGCGATCACCTTGATCGGGCGCGACAGTTTCACCTTGCCCGCGACCTCAGCGATGTAGCGCTCGCGAAAATCGTCGACACGCACCAATTCGCCGCCCGCGTGCGGCTTGAACTTGCCGCCCAGCACGATGTCTTTCAGCTTGCCCATTTCTTCCGGGCCAAAGGTCAGCGGGCGATTGGCGCCCATCTTCACGCCGGTCCAGCCGTTTTCGTTGTGCGAGGCCGTCACCATCGCCACGCACGGGCAATCGAGTGCGAACTGCGCGTAATAAGCCGTCGGCGACAGCGCCAAGCCGATGTCGATCACGTGCATGCCGGCTTCGAGCAGCCCGAGCGTCAATGCTTGCTTGATGGACAAGGAGTAGGCGCGGAAATCGTGGCCGACGACGATGCGCGGGGCCACGCCCATCTCGCGCACCAACGTCCCAAGCCCCAGGCCCAGCGCTTGTACCCCCAGCAGGTTCAGCTCCGGCGCCTTGTCGTTGCCGGCGATGCCGAACCACCAGCGGGCGTCGTACTCGCGAAAGCCCGTAGGCTTCACCAGCGGGAAGTTTTCGAACTCGGCGGTATTGGAATTCAGGCTTGCGCGCGGCGCAGGCAGCATGGGGAATATCCGTCGATCTGGGTTGAGCGGCATCGCATGAGCGAAAAGCCAAAAAATTACAATCCGCCGCCTGCGTCAGGCGTGCGGCGTAATCTTAATACGCGTGATTTCGAGCCCGTAGTTCTCATCTTGGCCCCCACTCAGCACCCGCAATCCAATCGCCTGCGGCGACGTTTGGGCGGGGAGTTCGAAGCGTAGCGGCCCCGAAGGCGGGGAGGGCGCATCATGGCTAATCCAACTGGTCGGATTTGCGCCTTGCAGGCTTACCGCGAGACCGGAGGCCGCGTTCACCGGCAGCGGCGTATAGCTGATCTCCACAGTAACCGGCCGGCCATTAAGCGCGGCGGCATCGCCTGCGCTGAGGAGCACACGAGCGCCCTTTTCATCGGGCGCAGGCGGCGCCGCATGAGGCACGACAGCAATGCGCAGGGATTGCGCGTTGCCCCAAAGGTCGCGCTGCACCGTCAGCCGCTGCTCGGAACTCACGTCGGGCGAATTGAAGGCGCTGCCGTCCCACACCAGCGATGCGCCGCTGCGCTCGCTCACCACAGGCGCCGGCTGACGGGTCCAGTTTTGCGGCTCCAGGCTCGCCAGGATCGCGACGGCCGCGATCAAGATGACCAGCGGGTAGAAGATGAGCGGGTGAAACAACCAATTGCGCATGAGGGTCGGTTTAAGGGGGCTGCCCGCGCTTGCCAATCGCGAGGCGCTGGGAAGCGGCCCAGATGCTGGGACAGGCTGTCGCTTGAAGCGTTTGGCGCTTTCACCCATGGTCCAGCCCGCATCGATGGAGGGCACAATTCCGGTTTTAGCTTTGCTGCGCCACGGCCAGAGCCAGTGGAATCTGGAAAACCGCTTCACCGGCTGGGTCGACGTGGATTTGACCGCTGAGGGGGAGGCGCAAGCCAAGCGCGCGGGGCTGCTGTTGGGCGCGAGCGGCGCGCCGTTCGACAAGCTCTACACGTCCGTGCTCACGCGTGCGATCCGCACCGGCAACTTGGCGCTGGAGCATGCGCGGCTGAACTGGCTGCCTATCGAGAAGGATTGGCGGCTGAACGAGCGCCACTACGGCGCGCTCACCGGCGGCAACAAAGCCGAGGCCGCCGCCAAGCACGGCGAAGAGCAAGTAAAAATCTGGCGCCGCAGCTACGACGTGCCGCCGCCGCCTTTGGCGCCAGGCGGCGAGTACGATTTCTCCCGTGATCGGCGCTATGCCGGGATCAAGAATTTGCCCGCAACAGAGTCACTCAAGACCACGCTCGAACGCGTCATGCCGTATTGGAACGAAACCATCGCGCCCGATCTGCGCGCCGGCAAAAACCTGATCATCGCCGCGCACGGCAACTCGCTGCGCGCCATAGTGAAACACCTGTTCGCAGTCTCGGATCAGGACATCATTGGCGTCGAGATGCCAACCGGCAATCCGCTGCTGGTGGAGTTGGATGCGTCGCTGAAACCAACAAGCGCGCGCTATCTGGATGAAGCGCGCGCGGAGAAGCTTCCGGCGCTGCCTTGATCTATGGACCGCCGGCGCCCGCGCCAGCAGCTTTGGTCCGCGCACCCTTCGACAGGCTCAGGGTACGCTACTTTGAAACCGTACAGTTGGAAGATGGCGTCAGCCTGAGCCTGTCGAAGGCCGACGCTCGCGCAGCTGCCGACGAGGGCGCCGCCAGTCCGTAGCTATTCCGCCGCGATCGCTGTCCGCTTCGCCAAGCGGTCGAACGCCACCAGATCGTTCACCAGATCTTCCAGCTGATCGAACGGCACCATGTTGGGCCCGTCGCTGGGCGCGCGGTCTGGGTCGGGATGCGCTTCCATGAATACGGCAGCCACGCCGATCGCCACAGCCGCACGTGCCAGCACCGGCACGAACTGACGTTCGCCGCCACTGGTGTCGCCGCGCCCGCCTGGCTGCTGCACCGAGTGCGTGGCGTCGAACACCACCGGCGCGCCGAAGGATTTCAGGATCGGCAGCGCGCGCATGTCGGAGACGAGCGTGTTGTAGCCAAAGCTCGCGCCGCGCTCGCATGCCATGACGTTGGGATTGCCGCTGTCGGTCACTTTGGCGAGGACGTTCTTCATATCCCACGGCGCCAGGAATTGACCCTTCTTGATGTTGATGACTTTGCCGGTCTCCGCGGCGGCCACGAGCAAATCGGTTTGCCGGCAGAGGAAGGCGGGAATCTGCAGCACGTCGACTACTTCTGCGACTTCCGCGCACTGATCCGGCAGGTGCACGTCCGTCAGCACCGGAATGCCGAGCTTGGTACGGATTTCTTCGAAGATCGGCGCCGAGGCGTCGAAACCTGCGCCGCGCTTGGTGGAGAGGCTTGAGCGGTTGGCCTTATCGAAGCTGGTTTTGTAGATGAACGGGGCCCCGGCGCGCTTGAACACGTCGCGGAGAAACTCCGCTGTCTCCAAGGCATGCGAACGGCTTTCCAGTTGGCACGGGCCGCAGATGAAGGCGAGCGGCAGGTGGTTGCCGATCTCGATCGGGGTGGATTCAACGCGGGGAATCCGGATCACCGGATTTGGGGGGGCCATGCGGGTTCCTCTCGAAGACCTAGGACATAGGCTCGGACGCCGCCTGGCTCAACCGCGCACGCCGCGCCAAGAAGGCGCGGACGAACTGGAAGAGCAGCACCGCCGCGATAATCCCCAGGGCGATAAAGGGCATGGTGTGCTCGGCTTGCGCGCCCAACACACGGCCCAAGGCATGAAAGATCGCGAAGACGATGGCCGCATACACGAACGCGGAGATGGAGATGATAATCGCCACCCGCTTGAACGGCGCCTTGAATAGGCCTGCGGCGATGAACAAGGGGATGCGCGTCCCCACCACAAAGCGTGCGATCAGCAAGGTCGTCAGCAGGTGGTTATGCACACGGTCGCGCGCGGCGAGCACCGCTGGGCGCTCCGCCATGCGGCGCGTCCATTCGAACATGTGGGCCGCACGGCCGATCCAATATTTCCAGAGGTCGCTCGCGGTGATGCCGACCACCAGGACGATGAAGCAGAGCCAAGGATTTGCTGCCGCCGTCATCGAATAGGTCGCCGCGCCGATCACGGCTGTGTCTTCCTGGATGAACGGGGCGATCAGGATGAGCGCATAGACCCATCCCTGCGCGTGCTCAAAGATGTCGGCCCAGTTCATGCGCGTTCATCCCTAGGGGTTTCGGTGAACGCGCGACAGGGCGTTTCAGGCGGCATCCTCGGCGATTGGCAGCGGGCAAGGGTGCTCTTCGGCGATCGCTTTAGCCTGCAGCCAATCGCGGAAGCGCATCGCTTCCGGGTTGGTTGAGCGCGCCGTCGGCCACGTGAGCCAGTAGGCAAAGTCGTCGCGCACCGCCAAATCGAACGGCGTCACCAGGCGGCCCGCGCGCAGCTCATCCACCGCCAGCCAATGCCGACCAAGCGCCACGCCGTTGCCTTCCAGGGTCGCCCGCAGCAGCAGCGGCGAGTCATCGAACATCGGCCCGCTTGATGGCTCAGGCCAATCCAGTCCAACCGCACGAAACCAACGCGCCCATGGCGTCCACGTGTTGCGCAACAAAGTCGCGCGCTTGAGATCGGCAGGTTCGCGCAAGTTCAGGCGATCGCGATATTCCGGTGTGCACACCGGCGTCAGCGCTTCATCGAACAACTTTGTTGCATTCAGGTTCGGCCAGCCGCCCAGCCCAAGCCGCACGCCCACATCGATGCCTTCCCGCTTATAGTCGGCCAACGCCTCTGAGACCCGCAACTCCACATCCACATCGGGATGCTCGGCGCGATATTCGGCGAGCCGCGCGAACAGCCACGTCGAAGCCAGGCTCGGTACGCTGGTGATCACCACCCGCCGGCGCTGCGTTTTGTTCAACGGCGCATGCGGAGCGATGAAGGCCTGATCCAGCAGGCTCAAGCCTTGCCGTACCTGTCCAATCAGCCGCTGCCCTTCGCTGGTGAGCACCATGGTGTTGCCGGCGCGGCGAAAGAGGGGCTGGCCCACACGCTCCTCAAGATCGCGGATGCGGTGGCTGACCGCGCCATGGGTCAGCCCCAACTCCTCTGCGGCCCTGGAATAGGACTGCAGCCGGCCCGCCGCCTCGAACGCTCGAAGCGTCTGCAAAGAGGGCAAATGCGACACCGGACAAACCCCGCTCAGGATGTGAATTTCGCTCACATCGAAGTCGTTATCTGCTCGTTCGTGATCAAGAGGGTTACCGCTTATTTCTCCATTCGAAGCCGGCGCGCTCCTCCCAAAACCGGCCCGAAAATGGAGAAATTCCAATGCTTCCGCCTCGTCACAGCCTCTACTTCGACGCGCTCGAACACGGTCCGCCGCTGGTGGTGAAAGCCGCCTCGTTCGCTGTCTCGGCGCTTCTGGTGCTCCTGGTCGCCATCCCGGTCATCGCCGTCGGCGCGCGCATCATTGCTTAAGCCGGTGCTCCCATCGCCGGCTCTCGGCGGGGCTGCGTCCTGCCCCCAATGCCCAAGCCACGCAGCCCCGCCACTTTCTTACCCGTGACACTGCGCGCGCCGCATGCGAACAGGCGGCGCCCATGTCCGGCCCGCCGATCTCATTTTTCCTGCCCCGTTTCCCGGCGCCGTCCGAGACCTTCATCCAGGCGCAAGCCGAAGGTTTGATCGAACGCGGGGTCGATCCCCTTGAAATCATGTCCCTCGGCCATGGCCCACGCGATCGCACCGACGCGCTGGTCCAACGTTGGGGCAAGAGCATGGACATGCGCTTCGCGCCGGTGCCGAAGACGCTCGGCGTGCGCATTCTGGAAATGCCTTGGGCGCTAACGCGGCCGCACGCGATCGAGGCGCTCAACGTTGCGAAGTTCGGAGACGACGCCGCGTCTTTCCGTTTGTCCATTGCCGCGGCGCGTTGGCCCGATCGCGGTCCGCCGCCGCGTCGGATCTGGCTTGCGCATTTTGGCCGTTGGGGGCGTTTTGCCTGCGCTTTGCGCGAGCTCGGCTTGATCGCCGGCCCCATAGCCACCGTGTTTCACGGCAAGGATATGTCGGCCTATCTCGATAAGCGCAACGACAACGCCTATCGGCATCTCTTCGCGCGCGGCGATCTCTTCCTGCCGATCAGCGAATTCTGGAAAGAGAAGCTGATCCGCCTCGGCGCTGATCCGAGCAAGATCATGGTGCACCGCATGGGCGTCGACACCAGCCGCTTCGTCGCCACGCCGCGCACGCTGAAGCCGGGCGAACCGGTGAAGTTCATCGGCATCGGCCGCATGGTGGAGAAGAAGGGCTTCGACGACGCGTTGGCCGCCTTCGACATCATGCGCAGCAAACCCAATCCGCCTGACGCGACGCTGACGCTCATCGGCGATGGCCCGCTGCGCGAGAAGATGATGCGCAAGGCCGAACGCAGGGGCTTAAGCGATCGCGTGAAGTTCACGGGCCTGTTGCCGCACGCCGACGTCGAGAAAGCCATCAAGGACGCGCATGTGTTCGTGCTGCCAAGCAAAACCTCCAAGTCCGGCGACATGGAAGGCATTCCGGTGGCGCTCATGGAAGCGATGGGGACGGGCATGCCGGTGATCGCCACGCGCCACAGCGGCACGCCGGAATTGGTCGAGCACGAAGTTTCGGGTTTGCTCTGCGCGGAGGGCGATCGCGAAGCGCTCGCCGCCAACATGGAGCGCCTGGCGCGCATGCCTGAACGTTGGCCCGCGATGGGCGCCGCCGCCGCTGCGAAGGTGCGTTCCGATTTCGACCTCACCTATTGGAACGACAAATTGCTGGAACGCCTGACAGCGTTGAGCGCGTCGACAACGCCGCCCATAAGTGCGAGCACCACACCATGACGACCATTGATCCCAAAGCCGCCATCGCCGCGGGCCAAGAGACTATCCGCAGCGAAGCGCGCGCGCTCGACCAGCTGGCCTCAGCGTTGGCCGGGCCTCTTTCGGAGCCGTTCGGACACGCTGTTGCGCTGCTCTACGCCACCAAAGGCCGAGTGATCGTCTCGGGCATGGGAAAGTCGGGCCACATCGCCCGCAAGATCGCCGCAACGTTGGCTTCCACCGGCACGCCCGCGCAATTCGTGCATCCCGCCGAAGCCAGCCACGGCGATCTCGGCATGATCGTTGAAGCCGATTGCGTGCTGGCGATCTCGCGTTCCGGTGAAACCGCCGAACTTTCGGACTTACTCTATCACTGCCATCGCCTGAGCGTGCCGGTGATCGGCATGACCTTCAAAACCGATTCCACGCTGGCGAAAGTTTCAACCGCGGCGCTGATCTGTCCCGATTGCGGCGAAGCCAGCGAAGACGCGCCGGCGCCCACCACATCCACCACCATGTGCCTCGCGCTTGGCGACGCGCTCGCCATCGCACTTTTGAAAGCCCGCGGCTTCACTGCCGATCACTTCGGTAAAATTCATCCGGGCGGCAAACTGGGCGCAGCCTTGAAGAAGGTGCGCGATCTGATGCGGGTCGGTGAACACGATCCGCTGATCGCACCGAATCTGCCGGTGCCGGCCGCATTGGAAGCGATGAGCCGCGACTCCATCGGCGCCGCCGGCGTGGTTGAAAACGGCAAGCTCATCGGCATCATCACCGATGGCGATCTGCGACGCCGCCTCACGCCAGAAATGTTCGCCAAGACCGCGCGCGATCTGATGACGCCCAATCCCAAGACCATCGACGCCGACGCCCCCATCGCCGACGCCATCGCCATCATGAACAGCAAGCGCATCACCATCCTGTTCGCCGTCGAAGCAGGCCGGCCCGTCGGCATCGTCCACATGCATGATCTGCTCGCGGCTGGCGTCAGATAGCAAATGCGCGCGCTTCTTCTTGCGCTGCTCGTTCTGTCGGTCCTGCCGTCAGCGGCGCGCGCGCAAGACCTGATGCTCGAGCGCTTCATCCGCCAGTGCAATGACGTCGGTCAGACCGAGGACCCGCACGTCGCCATCAATGCGTGCACGCAGATTATCCGATCGAACGAGGCGATCGGCCATGCGCTGGCTGTGGCCTATAATTCGCGTGCGATGCGCTATCTCGATCTACACGACGACGCCAACGCGCTGGCCGATTTCAGCCAGGCTATCCGCTATAGCCCTCATTACGCGCAGGCCTTCGTAAACCGCGCCATCTTGCATCTTTCGCGGCGCGAATACCCGGCGGCTGTGGCCGACTATTCCTCCGTGATCCAGATCCTTCCCGACGATCAAATTGGCTACAGCGCTCGCTGTTGGGCGCGGGCGCTGTGGGGTGAAGAACTGGAGGCTGCGCGCACCGATTGCGATCACGCGCTCGCGCTCAGTCCGCATCGCGCTGGCGCGTTGGAGTCGCGCGGTTTGCTCAACTTGCGCGAGCGGCGCTGGCAGGATGCATGGAACGACTATGACGACGCAGTGCGGGAAAACCCCGCCAACGCGCGCGTTCTGTACGGACGTGCAATCGCCGCTTCCCATTTGAATCGCGCCGCTGACAGCGCCAACGACATTGCTTCGGCGTTAGCATTAGACAGTGATGTAGCGCACATTTTTTCTGACTACGGCGTCATGCAGTGAACGATGATGCGCTGCGCGTGCATCGCGTCTTGTGCAAGTTTGTCGATGGAACATGCTTTTTCTTGACACATCGTCGCAGCTATCGCCCTATGCGCGCCGGACTATTCGGGCGAGACGTTCGAACGCGCGACTCCCACGCGCCTGTTTTCGTTTTCACACGGGTCCAGTCGTCGCCGCTCGTGGCGACGGCGAGTGCTTAGGAAGTGAAATTATGGCTACAGGCGTCGTCAAATGGTTCAACATGGCCAAGGGTTTTGGCTTCATCGCTCCTGATGGTGGCGGACAAGATGTTTTCGTTCACGTCAGCGCCGTCGAACGTTCGGGCCTCAACGGCCTGAAGGAAGGTCAGCAGGTCAGCTTCGACGTGGAAAACGATCCACGCAAAAACAAGCCGGCCGCCGTGAACATCAAGGCTGTCTGACAGCGCGCCCAACTAGACTTTTCGATCGCCGTGCGGTTTGACCGCGCGGCGATTTTGCTTTTCGGGAGACGATTTCCCATGACTGCTCCGTTCCGCCTCTATGGCGCGGAACTCTCACCCTATTCGGTGAAGGTCCGTTCCTATCTCACCTTCAAGAACGCCGCGTTTGAATGGCTGCCGCGATCAAACGCGCGCCAGGAAGAATTCGGCCGTTACGCCAAGCTGCCGCTGATCCCGCTTGTGGTCGATGCGAACGAGCGCGTGCTGCAGGATTCCACGCCGATCATCGAAACGCTGGAGGCCGAGCTCGACGGCCAGTCGATCGTCCCGAGCGATCCCGCGGTCGCGTTTCTCGCGGCGCTGATTGAGGACTACGCCGACGAATGGCTCAACAAGGCGATGTTCCACTACCGCTGGAGCTATCCAGCCGACCAGGAGAGCGCCGCCAACCGTATCGCCGCGATGATCTTCGAGGGCGCGCCGCCGGAGGGCGCAGTCGATAACGTACGCACCCGCATGATCGGGCGCTTGCACTATGTCGGCTCTTCACCTGAGTCCGCGCCGCTGATTGAGGCGTCCTTCACCCGTGCGGTGAGCATCTTCGACCGCATGCTCGGCAAACGTCCGTACCTCTTGGGCGGCCGTCCGAGCCTCGCCGATTTCGGCGTCGCTGGGCAGCTGGCGCAACTGGCGTCCGATCCAACACCGGGCGCCGTGATCCGCGCCCAGGCCCCCAACGTGGTGAAATGGCTTGAGCGCATGCAGAAGCCGCAGGTCGAAGGGGAGTTCGCATCGTTCGCCGATCTGAAGGACGACGTGGCGGAATTGCTGAGCGTCGAAATCGCCGGCGCGTATCTGCCGTGGATGGCGGCCAACGCCGACGCTGTGGCACGCGATGCCGGCGGCGTCAGCCTTGAACTCGGCGGTATTCCTTTCACGCAAAAGCCGCAGCGCTACGCCGCGAAGGCGCTTTCCGAGCTGCGCCGCAAGCGCCAAGCCGTCACCGACGAAGCGCTGGCGGACCTCCTCAAGCAAAGCGGCGTCGATGCATTCTTGCTTGCTGTCGCCGATGACTCTGAGGCGGACGCCGAGGGCGAAGAGGGCGAAGAAGAATAGTCTTCAACCCGCGCACGCTGCTTTGAAATCGTAAGGCGTTTCAGCTGCGCAGTCCGGCCAGGCGCCGGTCTCGCGCCAATAGCGCACGAGGCCGACGCGGCTGCAGAGCTTGGCAAAGCCTTGATCCATGCGCAGCGGCCGGGTCTGGTCGATGAACAGCAGCGCGGTTTCGTAGCCAATGTGTGGACGCGCTGCTTCGAGTGCGCCAGCGCGCCACGCGGCCACATTGTCGAGCGCTTCCTCGAAGATCGCCAATGCCGGCCCCGTGAAGCCCAGCACCGAAAGCGCCACCGCCAGGTCGAGTGCGGCGGCAGGTTCTTGCTCCGCCATCGCCGCGAAATCCTCGCCAAGCTTCATGAACGCTTCCGGCGAGGGCGACAGCATCAGGTCCTGCGTGCGCTGCCCCGCCTTATAAACCGCGGAGTCCGCAAGTCCCGGCACGAGACGTTTGCCGTCTTCGCGCAGCGCCTGCGCAGTGACGATATCGCCATCCAGAGCCGCAGTGTTTTGCCGCATGAACCAAAGGAAAACGTTGTCGGGGTAACGCGCTGCGGCTTCATCAAGAATACGGCGCCCGTCCGCTTTCGAGTGCTTCGACCAAACGTTGTAGCCGTGAAACGCCGCCAGCATCGGATCCAGTGGGTCCAACGCAAACGCTTGCGCCTGTCGCGCATAGCCAGCGGCGACGCGTCCGACCGAAACCAAGAATTGCCCGTGCCGAAACAGCAAAAGCGGATTGTTGGGTTCCGCGCTCACCGCCTTTTCAAAGAGCGCCTCGCGATCTTGCCAATTGCCGAAAAACTCGCCCTCGAGCGCGGCGAGCACGACGTAAGGCTCACCCATGCGCGGATCGGCGCCGATGGCGCGCTGTGCCGCTTCGCGTGCGTCTTCCACCAGGTGCGCACGGTCGCTGCGCGTCAGCCGCAGCACTTCCAGCTTTGCTGACGCCAGCGCCGCCCACGCGCGCGCAAAGTCCGGGGCCTCGCGCACGATGTTATCCAGCGCAGCCGCCGCCGATTGCACACAGACGGTCGCGCCCGTGCGCAGCAATTCGCGCGCCTCGAAATAGGCATCCGACAGCGCCGCCGTGAGTTTCGGCGCCCGCAACCGGCTGGCTTCGCCAAGCGCGACTGCCAATGCTTTCGCGACTTCCGTGGCGATGTCCTCTTGCAGCACGAACGCGTCGCCAATGTCGCGCTCGTAGCGCGCGCTCCAGAGCACGACGCCAGACCCTGTTTCAGTCAACTGCGCGGTGACGCGCACGCAATCCTCAGCCCGCTGCACGGCGCCGTCGAGGATGTGAGTCGCCTCCAGCGCCCCAGCGGCTTTGGCCTTGTCGCGGCCGCGAAAGGCGAAGCTCGACGTCGAGCCAATAACTTTGACGCCGGGCAGACGTGAAACCGCGTAGTGGATTTCGCCGCAAATGCCGTCTGTCAGCTCGCGCGACTTGCGATCGCGCGCCGTACAGCCAAACGCCAACACCGCCAACACCGGTGTTGAATCGATGCTCTTGCCCGGTTCGCGTCGCGCCAACGCAAACACCGTCACCGTTTCGCGCATCTTTGCGAGCCGCACACGTCCGCGCGGCGCTAACCGTTCGGCCAACTCCGGACTGACCGTGTCGCGCACGATTTGTGAAACCAGGATGCCGCCAGGCGCGGCTTCCGCTTGCAGGCGTGCGGCGACGTTGACGCCATGACCGAGCACGTCGCCGTTGTCGGCGGAAATTACTTCGCCGAGATGCACGCCGAAGCGGAGATGTTCTCCAAGCGCGCTTTCAGAAAGTGCGATTGCTGCGCTGAGCGCGTCCGATGCTGTGGCGAATTCGAGCATGACGCCGTCGCCGGCTGTGTTGAAGATGCGACCACCGCGCGCTCTCGCCGCGTCGCCCGCCAAGTCGCGAATCTCCGCGACGCGCGCAAGCGCCAAGCCCTGGTCTCGCTCGACCAAGGACGAATAACCGGCGATGTCGCTGGAGACGATCGCAGCGAGCCGGCGCGTGGGGGCAGCCTCGGCCATCGCCGCGCTAGCCTAGCTCATGGCGCACAAATAAGAAAACGGCGCGCGTTCAGGGGGAACGCGCGCCGTCAGGCTCTTTCGGGGAGGGGGCCCGCCGCGCGGCACGGGGGGAGGGGGAAAGCCCCGCGGCAGGCGAAGCGGAGATTAAGCCGCTTCAGTCTCGTCATTCGCCGCAGTGGCGTCGACCACTTGTGGCTTCGTCTTGGAAGCCGGCGCGGTTGCAGCGCCGATCTCGATTTTGCGCGGCTTCATGATTTCAGGAAGCTCACGCACGAGATTGAGTGTCAGCAGGCCGTTCTCGAGCTTGGCGCCGGCGGCGCGGACATGGTCCGCCAAGCCGAAGCGGCGCTCGAAACTGCGTTCGGCGATGCCGCGATGCAGGTAGTTGCGTTGCGTTTCGGCTGGCTTGCGCGTGCCTGTGACGGTCAGCAAATTCTGTTTGAACTCGATCGAGAGATCGTCTTGCGCAAAGCCGGCCACAGCCAGCTCGATGCGGAACGAGTCCTCATCGACTTGTTCAATGTTGAAGGGCGGGTAGCCAGGCGCGGCGTCAAGGCGGGAAGCCTGATCCATCAGCGTGGCGATACGGTCGAAACCGACCAGGGTGCGGTAAAGCGGGTTCACATGTTCAGCCATGATTGTCCTCCGTAAGCGACATTCATGCTCCCCTCGCGGGGAGCGGGATTTGAGCCATTTTTCCGCCCCCGAAGGCGACGGTTAAGGCCCAGCGCACGGCCCGTTTGGCGCCGTACAGCAAGGCAAATGGGGAGGGCCCGGGCCCGTTCAAGTGCGGCCGTTTTGACAATTTTAGCTGTTCATGCGTAGCGCAGGACCGTGCTGAACCGCCGCGACACCCTGCTTGCGTTCGCCGCCGCCCTTGCGGGATGCGGCCGCCACGAAGATCAAGCTGATCCCAACGCGCCGCCGCCGGGCACGCTGGCGTGGGCCATCGCCGGCGATTGGCGCATCGCGCCGGATCGCGATGAATGGCGCCACCCCCTGCAGACGCTGCTGTTCTGGGGCCTTGAGGGCAACATGACGGTGCTCGAAGTGATGCCGGGGCTTGGCTGGTACACTTCAATTCTTGCGCCGTATCTCGCCGCCAATGGCGGCCATCTGATTGACGCAAGCTTTGATCCCGTCGCCGGCACCATGGCGGAGCGGGAAACGCTTGCAGCGTGGCAATCGCGTTTCACGCACAATCGGCGCTTGTTCGGCAGCATCACCCAAACCGTGGTGTCGCGAACCGAAGATCGCCCGCTGGCGCCGCCGGCGACTGTCGATCTCGCCATCCTCACCAACACGTTTCATGTGTTGATGGCGCAGGGCATCGCCGAGCGCGTGCTGGCGGAAATATTTGCGGCGCTCAAACCGGGCGGCACGTTCGGGGTCGAGCAGCACCGCGCCTATTCATCCGGCGAACAGGATCCGACAGCGCGCTCCGGCTACGTCCAGGAGGTGTACGTCAAGACGCTGGCGCAGGAGGCGGGATTTGCGTTCGTCGCCGCAAGCGACGTCAACGCCAACCCGCATGACAACCGCAACCACCCGTTCGGCGTTTGGAGCCTGCCGCCGGATTTGCGCACCGCGCCGCTCGGCCGTCCCGACAACCCCGCCTATGACACCCGCCCGTACCGGGCGGTCGGCGAGAGCGACCGCATGACATTACGGTTTGAAAAGCCGATGGGGCTTGCCGTACGGGCACAGCCATCGCCCTGATTTTGAGCGCCTGACGCCCCCGTCACTCTTGCGGCAAACGCGGCGCTGGTGTGTAAGGAGCGCCACCGAACCTGAGCCGGAGGAACAGGCGCATGACGTACGACGAAATCTACAACCGCTTTTCCAGCGCCGGCGTCACCGTGCCCGGCAAGAAAGTGAAATTCGACTTTGGCGACGAAGGCAAAATCTATCTGGATGGGACCGCCAACAAGGTCTCGAAGGATGACACGCCCGCCGACACCACCATCAAGGTGAAGCTCGCCGACTTCGTCGACATGGCCGGTGGCAAGCTCGATCCGACCGCCGCCTTCATGCAAGGCAAGCTGCGCGTTGAAGGCGACATGGGCGTCGCCATGCAGCTGCAAAGCGTCATGGCAAAGCTGCGGGGCTAAGGCTTCCAGCCGATGGCGTTTGTCCGCGTTCCTGGCAACGAGATTCCGGACGGCGCGGAAGAGCACTGGCTAGAGGGTCGTGGCGGCGTGAAGGTGCGGGTGATGACCGCGCCGCCGTCGCGCGGCCCGGCCCGTGGCTCGGTGATCGTTGCGCCGGGCCGCACCGAATTCATCGAAAAATATTTTGAGGTGATCCGCGAGCTGCAAGGCCGGGGCTTTGCGGTGTTCTGTATCGATTGGCGGGGGCAGGGCTTGTCGGGCCGCGAGGTCGACAACCCGCTGAAAGGCCATCTCACCAGCTTCGACGATCCGGTGAACGATCTTTCCACGGCGCTGAAACTGTTGAGCGACAGGCTTCCGCGTCCGCACATTGCGCTGGCGCACTCGATGGGCGGCGCGATCATTCTGCGCGCGCTGCAGACGCGGCGCATCGATCTCGACGCCGCCGCCTTCTCCGCGCCAATGTGGGGTGTCGCCGGGCTTTCCGATTTTGCGAAATGGTACGTGCGCTTCATGACCTCGGTCGGCGCCGGCGGTTGGTTCGCGCCGAGCGTCGAGCACAAGTGGAAGCGCGAACCGTTCAAGAAAAATCCTGTCACCCATGACAAGGAGCGGCATGCACGCGCGCAAGGTCTGATCGCCGAGGAGCCGCGGCTCGCGCTGGCGGGGCCGACCAACGGCTGGGTGGCGGCGGCGGCGGAAACCACCGAAGGTTTCCAGCAGCCCTCAGCCTTGGCGCATATTCGCATTCCCGTGCTGGTGGCGAGCGCCAGCCAAGAACAGCTGGTGGAGAACAGCAGCCACGATGCGGTCGTCGCTCAGCTCGCCGATGCCAAGCACATCACCATCGAAGGCGCCAAACACGAGATCCTGATGGAGCTCGATCCGCTGCGCGCACAATACTGGGCGGCGTTCGACGAACTCGTCGAACACACGATGTCGGCCGCCAAGGTCTGATGCGCGCGCTTCTTTTTGCATTGCTGATCGGCGGCTGCGTCACTGCCAGCGCACCTGACGCAATCCGCACGCTCGATGGCCGCGCGCTCACGCCGGCAACGATCGACGCAACCGTCACGCGATGGATGGCGGCGAACGACGTCAAGGGATTGGCGCTTGGCCTCATCCGCAACGGCCGAGTCGCATATGTGCACGCCTACGGTCTGCGCGACGTCGAACACAATCTGCCGCTGCAAACCGACACCATCATGTATGGCGCATCGCTTACCAAGGGCACGTTTGCCTACATGGTGATGCAGTTGGTTGACGAGCATAAGCTCGATCTCGATCGGCCGTTGGCGGAATATCTGCCGAAGCCGCTGCCAGAGTACGAATACTACGCTTCGTTGGCCGACGATCCGCGCTGGCGCGCCATCACTGCGCGGATGGTGCTTGATCACACCACTGGCTTCGCCAACCTCGCGTTTCTTGAGCCTGACGAAAAACTCCACATCCATTGGGCGCCCGGCACGCACTACGGCTATTCTGGCGATGGCATTCAGTTGCTGCAATTCGTGCTGGAGCAGGGACTGCACCTCGATGTCGGCGCGGAAATGCAGCATCGCGTGTTCGATCGCTTCGGCATGACCCGCACCTCGATGACCTGGCGCGATGATTTCGCCGGCAATCTCACGCAAGGCTACGAACTCGACGGCAAGCTCGAGCCGCATGACGAACGCAGCCACGTACGCGCCGCAGGCTCGATGGATACGACCATCGCCGATTGGACCGACTTTCTCGCCGGCATGTCACGCGGCGACGGCCTCTCGCGCGCTGCTTGGACGGACATGATCACGCGCCACATCGTCATCGACACTGAGGCGCAATTCCCGACCCTCAATCAGCCGCATCACGATTGGAGCAGCATCGGCCTTGGCTATGGCCTCGGCTGGGGCGTGTTCGAAACGCCGTACGGTCACGCCTTCTTCAAGGAAGGCCACAACGATTCCACCTCCAACTACGCGCTCTGCATTGCTGCCCGCCGTGACTGCATCGTGCTGATGTCGAACAGCGCCAGGGCAGAAGGCATCTTCTTCAATCTTGTCAGCGATTTGCTCGGTCCAACCAACATGCCGTGGTCCTGGCATCCGTATCCGCCATTTCCCCGTCACTGAACGTTGAGCGCTGAATAAATCACTGCTAGGTTCACCCGCGTGTTTGACGCGGGGAGCAGGCAATGGCCGGCGAAACAGTTCTTGTGACGGGCGGCACCGGCTTCATCGGCGCGCACTGCATCATTCAGTTGCTTCAGCAAGGCTACAAGGTCCGCACCACGGTGCGCGCGCTGAAGCGCGAAGGCGATGTGCGCAATATGCTGAAAGTCGGCGGCGCTGACGCCGCCGCGCCGATCCAATTCTATCAGGCCGATCTCTCCAGTGACGATGGTTGGACCCAAGCCGTCGCCGGATCGGACTATGTGCTGCATATCGCCTCGCCGTTTCCATCGAGCGTGCCGCAGCATGAAAATGAGTTGATCAAACCGGCGCGCGACGGCGCACTGCGCGTGCTGAAGGCGGCGCGCGATGCAGGCGTGAAGCGCGTGGTGCTCACCTCGTCGTTTGCGGCGATCGGCTACGGGCTCAAGCAGAGCAACAAGGTTTTCGACGAAACCAGCTGGTCCGACGTCAACGGCCCCGACATCCAGCCCTACGCAAAATCCAAAACAATCGCTGAAAAAGCCGCGTGGGATTTCATCGCCGCCGAGGGCGGCCCGCTTGAGCTCTCCGTCGTCAATCCGGTGGGCGTTCTCGGCCCCGTACTTGCGCCCGATTACTCAACGTCGATCCTGCTGGTTCAGCGTTTGATGGATGGCGCGCTGCCGGGTTGTCCGCGTCTTTATTTCGGCGTCGTCGATGTCCGCGACGTCGCCGATCTGCACATCCGCGCCATGACCAATCCAGCCGCCAAAGGCGAACGCTTCCTCGCTACGACCGGCGACTTCATGTCATTCCTCGACATCGCCAAGACATTGAAGGCGCGTCTCGGCGCTGCCGCCAAGAAGGTGCCAGCGAACCAGATTCCGGATTTCGTCGTCCGCCTCGTTGCGCTCGGCGATCCCGCGGCCCGGCAACTCTTGCCCGAGCTTGGCAAGTACAAGAACGGCACCAATGCGAAGGCCGTGCGCATGCTCGGCTGGCAGCCACGTTCACGCGAGGACGCGTGCGTCGCCGCGGCGCAAAGCCTGATCGATCTCGGCCTCTTGAAGGATTCTCCGAAAAAGGCGGCGTGAGAGCTTCAGCGTCGCGGCGCCGGATAAGCGCGCGCCAGCTCGGCGCGCGCTGCGTCCAAGTCGCGGCGGAAGCTCGCGTCGCCGTGCAAGCGGGCGATGGTCGCGGCTGCGATGGTGCGGCCAGCTTCGATGTCGCTCGGATAGTGATAGCCGCACAGCACGCGGCTCTCACCGAAATCACGGCCGCGCTGCAGGATCGCGTCCGCGCGCGAAGGGACAAGCTCGGCCATCACAAGCGCCCAGGCCCAGCCGCCGGCGCCATGTCCTGATGGAAATGAACTCTGCGCCGCAACGGCCGGATCGAGAGCATCACAGCGCAGCACGCTCGGATCAGCAATCAGCGGCCGTGGCCGCGCGTTGGCGTTCTTGGCGGCCCCGATCGCCGGCCCCAATCCTTGCAGCACGTCCTGAAACACGCGCGCTGTGCGGGGCAAACGCGTCGCGGAGAAGCTGTCGCCAAACACCGGATGCAGCGCCACCCACGGCGTCCACGGATTGTCGGCGTTGGCTTGCGCAAGGCGTTCCGGACTTACCTGGCTGCGCATCGACAGCCGATCGGCCGCGTCGCGCGGCGAGCCTGGCGTCGGCGCCGGGCCGACCAGGGCGGGTGCATCGATTGGAGGTGGCGCGTTCACCACGGGACGCGTCGTTGAGGTAGTGGTCTGCGCCGATGCGACAGACGCGAACGCCATCAACGCCACAACGGCGATCAGCGATTTTCTCATTGCAGTCCCCCCAGTTCCGAGCCGCTGCACTGTAGCCTCTCGGTGTGCGTGTTCCAGCATTGTTGGCGTGGACAGGCGCGACGGCAATTCTATTTCGACCTTTGCAGAGGAGGCCCCATGCCAAACGCCACAAAGGACGAAATCATTGCCCTTGAGAAAGACTACTGGGAAGCGATGAAGCGAAAAGACGGCAAACGCGCCGCGCAGCTTTCGGGAAAAGTCGCGCTCAGCACCAGCGCGCGCGGCGTCTCGCCCATCCCCAAGGAGAAGATGGGAAAAATGACTGAGGAGGGGAACTGGACGCTGGAGTCCTA